>VGWI01000003.1 GCA_016873655.1 Lentisphaerota bacterium | reverse complement strand
AGAGGAAGGAGACCGCCGTCCCGGCCGCAATGTGTCTGGCGGGGAATACCGAAACCTTGCCCCGGCGGCGGTGTCTGTGGTAAACAGCCCCCCGCAATCAGGCAAGCTGCCCGATGGTGTAATGGTAGCACAACAGACTCTGGATCTGTTTGTCATGGTTCAAATCCATGTCGGGCAACCAACCTTCGCTTGTCGGTGCGATTGCGCCATGCGGGAGCGCACGGAAGAGGACGGTGCCGGCCCGTCCTCGGGCCGGAAGAACCGGGGCGGGGTCGCCCCGGCTCCAACCCTCGGGCTGGAAGAAGCGGGGCGCGGTCGCCCCGGCTCCAACCCGCAGACCCGCCCTGGGGCTGAAAGACGTCGGGCTTCCTGCGTTGCGCTTGTCATTGGTTGCCGGACCCAACTAGTATTCGCCACGCCTTTCCAAGCACAGGAGAACTGCTTCAGATGAACACTCCGCGCCCGGAATATCCGCGTCCCCAGTTTGTCCGTGACGAGTGGCTCTGCTTGAACGGCGAGTGGGAGTTTGAGGTGGATGCCGGCGACACCGGACTGGAGCGCGGTCTGACGAACCATCCGCTTGCGGACAGGATACTTGTTCCCTTCTGTCCCGAATCGAAGTTGTCCGGGATCGGCAACACGGACTTCCTCAATGCCGTGTGGTACCGCCGCGCGGTCACCGTTCCGGCCGCGTGGGCTGGAAAGCAGGTGATGCTCAATTTCCAGGCTGTTGACGACGATGCGACCGTGTGGGTGAACGGCACGGAGGCGGGTCGGCACCGCGGCGGCGCCACCCCGTTCTCGGTCCCGCTGCCCGATGCGGCGGCCGGCAAGGAAGTGACGATTGTCGTGCGGGCGCGCGATGATCATCGCGAGCTGAAGCACAAGGGCAAGCAGAGTCCCAGGTTCGGGAACTACGGATGTCTCTACACCCGCACGACCGGGATCTGGCAGACAGTCTGGCTGGAGCCGGTTGCGAAGACGCATATGGGCCGCCCGAAGATTCTGCCTGACCTGCCAGGGAAGTCCTTTCACATCACCGTGCCGCTGCGCAACGCGCGCGCCGGGCAGAAGTTGTGCGCGACGTTGAAGAGCGAAGGCCGGGCGATCGCGTCGGCCGGGGCCGCGGCGGGGAACGGGTTCGGCGTGGCGTTGACCCTTTCCATTCCCGAGGGCGAAGTGCGGCTGTGGGAGCCGGGCGCCGGGCGCCTCTACGACATCGAGCTGGATCTCCTGGACGCGGACGGCAGCCTGCTGGACCGCGCGAGGTCCTATGCCGGCCTGCGTTCGGTGGGCATTGACGGCATGGCCGTGCTCATCAACGGCAAGCGCGTGTTCCAGCGGCTGGTGCTGGATCAGGGCTACTATCCCGACGGCATTCTTACCGCGCCTTCGGACGAGGCCCTGCGCAGGGACATAGAGCTCTCCGCTGCCGCCGGGTTCAACGGCGCGCGTTTGCACCAGAAGGTCTTTGAGGAGCGCTTCCTCTATCATGCCGACCGGATGGGCTACATGGTCTGGGGCGAATTTCCCGACTGGGCCATCGCGTCCGCCGGACGGCCGGGCGTGGCGCCCAACCAGGCCGCGGTGCTCGCGCAGTGGAGCGAGGCGCTGGAGCGGGATGTTTCGCACCCGGCGATAGTCGGCTGGTGCCCTTTGAACGAGACTAACTCGAAGGTGTCGGACTCGATAGCCGTCCACGACGACCTCATGCGCGCGATGTTCCTTGCCGCGAAGCAGGCCGACCCGACCAGGCCGGTGCTCGACGCATCCGGCTACGCCCACCGTGTTCCCGAGGCTGACGTCTATGACTCGCACGACTATGACCAGGATCCGGCCGCATTCCGCGAGCGGCATGCCGGCCTTGGCGAAGGCAAGCCGTATGTGAACACGAGTCCGGATTTCGACTCCATTCCGTGGCGGGGTCAGCCGTATTTCGTGAGCGAGTTCGGGGGCATCTGGTGGAATCCTGACGTGCGGCCCGACGAGTCGTCGTGGGGTTACGGCCAGCGCCCGAAGAATCCTGACGAGTTCTACGCCAGGTTCGAAGGGCTCTGCGCCGCCCTGCTCGACAACCCGCACATGTTCGGCTACTGCTACACGCAGCTTACGGACGTGTTTCAGGAGCAGAACGGCATCTACCGTTTCGACCGGCGCGCCAAGTTCGATATGGCCAGGATCCGCGCCGCGCAGACCAGGGCGGCGGCCATGGAGCAGCAGGGATAATCGCGAAGAAAGACGCAGCGGCCCCGGTCCTGTCGCTCCGGTCCGATGTAGAGCCGCGCGACGGGGATGTGTCCGCATGGCAGGTACGGTGTTCCATGCCGAGTTCAGGGAATCGGGATGGGTAGAGAGCGTCGCCCTGCGTCCGACGGCTACAGAACGGGAGCGGTTGGAACGGTTTTGCTGTAGCAGCGCCACAAAGGGGCGCTAGGAAGAGTGATGCGGGAGACCAGCGCTACGGGGTACGTATCTGTTCCAGTTTCCGCGCGGCGGCGCTGAACTCTTCGCGGCGTTGTTCGAGCGTCGGCCTTGCTTCCGGGCCGGCCGCTGCGATTGCGCGGTCCCACGCGGCCACTGCGCCGGCGGAGTCGCCGGCAACAAGGCGGATGCGCGCGAGGGTTTCCACCACGTGGGCGCTGCGCCACTGTGTTGTTTCGCAGGCGTGTAAAGCCAGGCGCAGCGCCTCGGGTATGTCGCGGACTGAGGAATCGCTCACCGATGCCAGGAGCCACGCGAGGTTGTTGAGCACGGCCGGGTCGCCTGGTTTTGCCGCCAGTGCGGACCTGTATGCGGCCGCCGCTTCGCCCGCGCGTCTCAAGCGGTATGCGCTGTCGCCCAGACCGGCCTGGTAAACGGCGTTCGCCGGATCAATCAGCGCGGCGGCACGGTAGTGTTCCAGCGCTTCCGCCGAACGGGCGGTGCGGTCAAGCACGTAGGCCAGGCCGTAGTGCGCTGCCGCCGAGTCCGGCCGGGCTTCAAGCACGCGGCGGTGGGTGGTCTCGGAATCGGCGTATGCGCCGCGGCGCGCCTGGCGCGATGCTTTCCGCAGCTTTGAGCGGACGGCGCGGGCCAGGAAGGAGTCGTTCGGGTTGAGCGCCGCCGCTTCGCGCAGCGCGCTCCATGCGGAGTCGGGCTCGCCGCGCCAATCGCGCAAGGCTGCGGAAAGCACGAGCGCGCGCGCACGGCTGAAGGTTGCCGCCTGTTCGAGCAGGAGTCCGTTGCCGGAGTCTTCCACGAAGGGGAAGCCGGTATCCCGAACATTCTCGGCGAGCTCGAGAATGCGGAAACGTCCATCCGGATCGAGCATGGAGCGCGGTGCGAGCGACTCGATCCGGGCGCTGTCATCCGTGTGAACCGAGGCGCCGTCGGCCAGCGCTTCTAGTCCTGCCCGGCCGGCGACGTAGCCGGCAAGCAGGTCGGGCGCCGACGCAACACCGGCGCGGGCAAGGTCGGCAGTCACTGGCACGGTCATTCCGGATGCGAGGTCCGACGCCCGGGCCGAGATGGGGGAGCAGGACCCGACGAGTACGTAGTCCGAGCGGAGAAAGCTCCAGAGCTGCATGTGGGGGAACACCGATGCAAATGTGGCGGCGACGCCCCGGAACATGTCCGGGCCGAGCGTGTAGGAGTCCACCCACACGCAGGCGATGCCGTCATCGTTGAGCCTTTCACGGCAGAGCCGGAAGAATTCCAGCGAGAACAGGTCGCCCATGCCGGCGATCCAGGGATTTGTCGGTTGTGAAATGATGACATCGTACCGGCGCGGGTCGGCGTCGAGCAGCGTTCTTCCGTCGGCCACGACCAGGCGCAGGCGCCGGTCGTCGAGGGCATGGCGGTTATGTTCGTCGAAGAACCGGCAGGCGTCCACGATAGCCGGCTCGATTTCAGCGCAGGTGATGTGCTCGACCGGGTGAGTCGCGGCGCTGCCGACGGTGATTCCGCTTGCGAGGCCGAGCACCATCACGTCCCGCGGCCGCGGGTGGAGCAGCAGCGGCAGGTGCGCGATCATCACCTGTGTCGGCAGGTCGCCCGCGGTGGAAGCGTCCGGTTTGCCGTCAACGAACAGCACCCGTTCGCCGGTGTCGGTTTCCTTCACTTCCACGGTGGCCGAGACACCTTCCCTGTGAAACAGCGGCCGTAGTCCGTCGCGGCCGGGCATCATGGTTGCCGGATCTCCGCCCGAGCCGGCATGGCGGACTGCGCGCACCAGCGGCGCGAACGTGATTGCCGAGGCATCCCACGGCGGCGTGAAAGCAATTCCCGCCGCAACCGCCGCCAGGAGCGCCGGGATGAGCAGCGGCTTGCGGCGCAGGTCGGGCGCAGCGGCGATGAAGAGGCATGCCGACAACGCGCTTGCCCCCGCCGCGGCTAGCAGCGTGTTCCGGACCCCGATCCACGGCAGCAGGACCAGTCCGCCTGCCAGCACGCCGGCCACGTTGCCGACCGTACCGAAGCCGGCGGCGAGCCCGGCCGCCTGTTCCTCGGCTGCTGAGCCGCGGTTCGCGATGACGCGGGCGGCAAGCGGGAATGCTGCGCCCATCAGCAGCGCGGGCGGCAGCATGACGATTGCGGCGGCACCCATGCTGGCGCACTGGAGGAGCCAGAACGACCGTGTGCGGTCCGCGATCCAGGCCATGAACCAGACAGGGAGCCGCTCAAAGACCGGCATGGAAACAAGGCAGGCAAGGGCGATGCCGGCCTCGATTGCCGCGAGGGCGGACGCCGCGCCGTCGCGGCGGGCTGCAAGCCGGACTGCCGCCAGGCTGCCGAGGCTGAGGCCGAGGATGAACACGGAGAGCATGAGGCTGAACGCGTAGACGGATGAACCTATCATCGCCGACAGCGCGCGTGTCCATCCGACCTCGCAGATCATCGTCGCCGCGCCTGCAAGCGCGTAGGCGATGCCCGGCAGCAGGAGTCCGGCATTGCCGGATGAGCGGCCGGATTCCGCTGCCGCGCCTGCGGGCGGAACCGGCGCGCGGTGCAGGCGCCAGGCAAAGGCGCCTGCCGCCGCGCCGAGCGCGCATCCGGCGTAGAGTGCTCCGTGCGTGCCGAGCGAAGGTATCAGCAGGAAAGCGGCCAGAAGCGCGCCGGACGCTGCGCCGAGCGAATTCAGACCATAGAGGCGCGCCACCATGGCGCGGTCTTCGGCCTGGCCGCCGGTTTTCGCGGCGCGGGTGATGAAGGGGAGAGTCGCGCCCATCAGCGCGCAGGGGGCGGCGAGGATGATGACGGAGAGGATGAACTGGACCGGAAGCATGGATGCGGCGGACGCGCCGAACCGCAGGAAGGCGGCCCGGTTCAGCGGGCGGATGGCGGCCAGGGCCGCTGGAAGCGCGGCGAACATTGCCGCCATGCCCCACTGGAGCATGGCAAACGAGCGGGCCGGGCGTTTCGAGCGGCGGGCCAGCGCCGCGCCGGCGAAGCTGCCGGCCGCCATTCCGCCCATGAAGGCGCAGAGCACCGCCGTGGCGGCGTGGGCGGTGCCGCCGAGAGTCAGGCGCAGCAGGCGGAACGAGACGACTTCGTAGATCAGGCCGGCGGCGCCGGTGGCGGCGAACAGCAGGTACAGCGGCCGGACTGACTTGCGGCCTGATGGCTTCATCGCTTCATGCCTACTCGTATCTCAACGCCTCGATGGGCTGCAGCAGAGACGCCTTTCTCGCCGGCCACAGGCCGAACACGACTCCAACCGCCACGGAGAACGCGAACGCGACAAGAACCGTTCCTGACGTGACTGCGACCGTCCAGCCGGCGATGCGGCTTGCGGCGAGCGAGGCCCCGATCCCGAGCGCGAGCCCGAGCATTCCGCCGCATACGCTCACGAAGACGGACTCGACGAGGAACTGGGCGAGAATGTCGCGGCGTCTCGCGCCGACGGCCTTGCGGATCCCGATCTCGCGGGTGCGTTCGGTGACGCTGACGAGCATGATGTTCATGATCCCTATGCCGCCGACAAGGAGCGAGATGGCGCCGATGCCAAGCAGCAGAACAGACATGGTCCTGCTTGTCGAGGTGATCATGTCCTGTATTTCCACCATGCTGCGCACCTGGAACGCGTCGTCATTGTTCTTTGTGGCCGGGTGGCGTCTCTTCATCAGCTCCCGGGAGGCCAGTTGGACATAGTCGAGGCTCTTTCCCGAGCTCGCCTGTATCTCGATCATGTCGATGTAGTCCCTGCCGAGGAGCCGGCGCATGGCCGTGCTGATCGGCACGACGATTCGGTCGTTCTCGTCGCTGAACGGGTTGGTCCCCTTGTCCGGCAGCAGACCTATGACATCGAAGGCGATTCTGTTGATGCGGATGGTCTTGCCGATCGGGTCCGTGTCGCCGAACAGTTCCGAGGCGACGGTTGTGCCTATCACGGCGACGCGCGATCTTGAGGCGATGTCGGCGTCCGAGACGAACCTGCCGGCCGCGGGTGTCATCGAGTGGATCTCTTCGTATGACGGCGCGACGCCGGTGACGGAGGTGCGCCAGTTTCTGTTCTCGAACGTGACCTGCGCGTTGCCGCGGACCGTCGGGCACGCGTGCGCCACCCCGTCCACCTCCGCCTCCACCGCCAGCGCGTCGTCCACTGTGAGGCGCGACACCGCGCCGGCTCCCAGCGATACGCCGCCGGACCTGTAGCGTTGGGGCATCAGGATCAGGAGATTTGCGCCCATCGAAGAGATTCGTTCCTCAACGGCGATTTTTGCGCCGCGGCCGATTGACATTACAGCGATCACCGCGGCCACCCCGATCAGCACGCCCAGCATGGAGAGAAGGGTCCGTGTCTTGTTCGCCGCCAGCGACCGGCCGGCCTGGCCCAGCATGGCCGAGAGCGCCGCCGTCTGGCGTCGGAAGCTCCAGCGGCGGCGCGCCGGCGTGCCGCCGGCACGGCGGTCGGCACCGCCCGCTGCGCCGGAAGAGCCGGCGTGTCTTTCATCGCCGACGATCATTCCATCCTTGAACGTGATCACGCGGTCGGCGCTGCGGGCCACTTCCGCGTCGTGGGTGACGAGGATGACGGTCATTCCGCCGGCGTGCAGGTCGCGCAGTATGCGCATGATCTCGGCGGAGCTGGTGGAGTCCAGGTTGCCCGTCGGCTCGTCGGCCATCACGATGGACGGGGAGTTAACCAGGGCGCGGGCGATCGCGACGCGCTGCTGTTCGCCGCCCGAGAGCTCGTTCGGCGCGTGGCCGGCGCGGGCGGCGAGGCCGACCTTTTCCAGCAGCGCCGAAGGGTCTGCGGCGTTGTCGGAGCCGCCGTATATGAGCGGGAGCCCAACGTTGGCCCGGGCGGAGACGCGCGGGAGCAGGTTGAACTGCTGGAACACGAACCCGATCCGCCGGGCGCGGACCGCGGCCATCTCGTCCTCAGACAGACCGCGCACCTCGCGGCCGTCCAGCCGGTAGCTGCCGTGGTCGGGAGTGTCGAGGAGTCCGACAATGTGCATCAGCGTGGACTTGCCGGAACCGGAGGGGCCGACTATCGCGACGAAGTCGCCGTGCGCAATTGAAAGGCTGACGCCCCGCAGCGCGTCCACGCGGACCTTGCCCATCCGGTAGCTCTTGCGTACATCGGAGAGTTCGATCATTTCTTTCTCGACGGCAGGAATGGCGAGCCTGTTTCAGGTTTGCGTTCCGGCATTCTGAACGCCTCGCGCACGACGGTTTCGGACCCGTCCAGTCCGGCGAGTATCTCGGTGCGGCCGCGTGCGGAGATGCCCGTGAGGACGCGGACCCGGGCGGGCGGGGTTCTTGGATCGCCGTCATCGGTCAGCACGAGGCTTCTGCCGTCCTCTACGAACACCGCGCCGGCCGGTACGGTCACGGCTTCTTCGACGCGCGTGACGCGGAAGGAAACCGACGCGGTCATTCCGCTCTTCATGCAGTCCGGCACCTTGTCCGGCTCCACCTCCACCTCGTAGACGGTGACGTTGTTGATGGTCCTGGCGTCGAAGGCGATGCGGCGCACTGTTCCGCGCACGGCGGTGTCAGGATGCGCGTCGAGCCCGATCAGGGCGGTCTGGCCTTCCTTCACCCGGCCTATGTCCGTTTCGTCCACCTGCGCGACAACGACGAGGCGGTCCGACATGATGAGAATCGCATCCTGGGTGGTGACCGTCTGTCCCGGTTCCCGGTTTCTCGCGATGATGGTGCCGTCGAGCGGGGCGATCAGCATGGTCGGTTTGTATGCGTCCTCCCATTTCCTGAGAGTGGCTTCGTCCTTTGCCCTTGCCGCGTCCAGCAGCGCGGCGCGTTCGGTTGAGCTCATGCGCGCGAGGATATCGCCTGTCTTCACGGCTGCGCCTTCCTCAACCATGACTTCCTCGATGCGCCCTCCGAACGGCGGTTTGATCTCCAGCCTGTTGCGGGGCCGGACAACGCCGGTGGACTCGACCAGCACCTCGATCGTTTCCCGCCGGACTTCGGCCGGCTCGTGGGACGGCGCCGCGGCCTTCCTGCGGCCGCATGCGGCGGCGGATACTGCAAGGACCACGACTGCCGCGGCCCGCGCGAAGCGGATCATCTTCATCGTTCTGTCTCCCCGTGTCTCTCTCCGGCGAACGAGCCGCCGAAGGCGCTGATTCCTATCGCGCGCTGCCACGCGGCTTCCGCGAGGGCCAGCGACCTCCTGCTGTCCAGCAGGCGCTTGCGGCGTCCTATCAGGTCGTTTTCGATGATGTCCCAATTCTCGAACCCGAGCATTCCGTCTTCGTACTGCTGACGCGCGATCGCGGCACGCGCTTCCGCTGCTTCGAGGTAGCGGCGCTGGACTTCGGCGCCTTCCGAGGCGTCGGCAAAGGCGCCGTGGGCGGTTTCGATGTCCGTGGCGTTCTTGCGGAGCGTCTGATCGAGGGCGGCGGTTGATTCATCGAGCGAAGCGCGGGCCTGCCTTACCTCGTGGGCGGTGCTGCCGCCGGGCCAGAACGGGTAGCTCAGCCTGAGGCGCACGGACCAGCGGTCGTCCTCGAAGTCGCCATCGCTGCCGTACCTGCCGGCGGAGCCGGAGAGCGCGAGGTCGGGCTGGTAGCCGGCGCGGGCCTGGCGCAGGCGCGCCTCGGCCGCGGCGAGCGATGCCGTTGCCTCGGCAAGCGCAGGGGTATTGCGCGCCAGGCGGGTCCAGTCGGCCACGTCCGGAACCGGCCTGGAATCCAGACTGCCTTCGGCGCGCGTGGTGGCGGGCAGGAGCGCGGAGCCGATTTCGCGGCTAAGCGAGTCGCGCGCTATGGCGACCTGACGTTCAGCCTGGACGACATCCACTTCCGCCTCGTGGTGGGCGGCGCGGCTCATGGCCAGAGATCCGCTGTGTTCGCGGCCGCCTTCGTGGCGGAGCTCAACGAGCTCGAGGTTGTCCCGCCGGCGCGCCTCGATCTCGCGTGTCAGGTTGAGCTGTTCCTGCGCGTGGAGGAGGTTTACGAACGAGCGGCGCAGGTTGAATGTTACCGTGGCGGCTTCGCCCGCGGCTGACGCCGCGGCCCTGTTGAGCGCGGACCGGGCGGAATCCACGCGCGCCCTGGTTTCGCCGCCCTTGTAGAGCGACTGGCTGGCGTCGAACGACGCCCCGTAGGACACATCGGTTTCCGAATCCGCGGAGCTGTTTCCGGAGTGGTCGGCCGAGGCCCCGACCGACAGTTGCGGCAGGTAGCCGGACCGGGCCGCTCCGACCGACGCGTCGGCGGCGTCCACGCGCGCGCGCGCCGCGGCGAGCGACGGGCTGTTGTCGGCGGCGAGCGATACGCACTCTTCCCACGTAAGGGTGTCGGCGCCCGCGGCCGCGAGAACGGATGCGGATAGCAGGCAGAAGACAGCCTGTGTAACGCGCGTCATTCCAGTTTTGCCCCGTTGCCGGCCGGCTTCTCGCGCCGTGCCCGCATCGTTTCGCGAAGGGTAGCCATCTCCTGTTCATCCAGCGAGCCGTTGCCGTTGCGGTCGAACTCCTCGAGGAGCGCCTGGATGGCCGCGTCGTTCGCGATGTCGCTTCTTGGCGTCCACCGGGAGGAAGGTTTGCCCCGGTCGCCGGCGGAGTTCCCCTGCCGGGATCCGGGGCGGGATGGGCGGGCTGACTCTATTTCGGCGGGCGAAAGTTTGCCGTCGCCGTCGGTGTCGTATCTGGCGGTGAGTTCCGCGTCGCGCTGCGGCGTGCGGGGCGGACGCTGCGCGAGCACGGGCAGCGCGGTCAATATCGCGGCGGCAACAAAGGCGGGAAACAGGCGTGATTTCACTCGCTCCTCCCAATCCCCGGCGTCGCCGGGCAACTCTCTAACCATTACCAGACGCGCGGGGACGCCTGTCTATTGCAGTGTGCCGGCTGTTTCTGCGGCGTCTGCCGCGCCCACTGCGGCTGCGGCGGGGCGGGGCGTCCCCATCATGCTGCCTGTGCTGCGGGAGCTGTTCAGCCATCCGGCGCCATTGCGCAACGGGTTCAAGTGGTCCGCCGGTGGAGACGGCGACCAGTTCATAGAGGTCCAGCGCCGTCTGGAACGACGGGTACAGCATGAACCGTGGCGGGACAGTTCCGCGCGGGGGCGAACCGAACCTGGCCTGCGCCGCCAGGGCGTGAATGACCTCGAAAGCGATCCGCTTCGGCAACTGCAGGCGGGACGCCAGTTGGGAGACGGTGGTGTGCGCGCATTCGTCGTGCACCGCGATGCCGTGTGTGCGGTGGTGTTCGGTTACGCAGATCTCGAACAGGGAATACGAAAGCGCCGCCCATGCCAGTGCGGGCGAGAATGCGCCGGCTTTCTTCTCCCACGCGTCGTAGGCGTCGAGAAAGCGCCAGAACAGGCCCGCGTCGGCGCCGCTTTCGAGCATGGCGGACAGTTCCGGGAACAGGTCTTCCATGAGGCCTGTTTCGTGGAGCAGCCGGAATGCCGCGGCCCCGGCGCCGTATCCGAAGAGGCGGTGGATTTCTTCCACAAGGCGGGGCGGCGAGGCCTTGGCTATCTCCGAGTGATGCCGGCGGATGGCGTTCCACGTTTCCTGTTCGATCGAAAAGCCCAGGCGTGACGCGAACCGCACCGCCCGGACCATGCGAACCGGGTCCTCCCGGAACCTGATGTCCGGATTGCCTATGCAGCGGATGAGCTTCCTGTCGAGGTCCTGCAGGCCGCCCACGTAGTCCACGACCCGGAATGTGCGGATGTCATAGAAGAGACCGTTGATCGTAAAATCGCGGCGATGTGCATCTTCCTCCGGCGTGCCGAACTCGTTGTCGTGGTGCTGGAGAAGTTCGGCCTGTGCGTCTTCGGCGTCGTCCCCGGGTTCCGGCTGTCTGCGGAAAGTGCTGGTTTCTATCGCTTTCTGCCCGAACCGTATGTGTGCGAGCCGGAAACGGCGGCCGACGAGGAAGCAGTTCCGGAACAGGCGTTTTATGGCGCGCGGGTGCGCGTTGGTGGAGACGTCGAAATCCTTCGGGTGCGCGCCGCGCAGGAGATCGCGCACGCCGCCGCCCACAAGGTACGCGGTGTAGCCGGCGCGGCTGAGGGTGTAGAGCACCTCCAGTGCGTCGGGGTCTATGTCCGCGCGAGATATCCCGTGTTCCAGCCGGTTGCGGACAACCGGCCGGGCGGTTTCGCCGGTTTTGCCCGGCGCAGGTGATTCGGTCATGTCGCGTGTGAGCATAGCTGAGCCCGCGGAGCATCTCAATCCGGCAATCCGGCGCGGTTGTGGGCAGGGCGCATGAGGAAGACAATGATGGCGGGGGCTCGCAGGCGAGGCAGTGCCGTTGTGAAAAACCGCGGGGCGGCGAAACGCGGGGGGGTGTCGGCGTGTTTTGGCTGGCTGGCGGAACGTTCGTTCCTGTAGAGTGCGAGTACTTCCAACGGAGGTATGCCATGCGACGTGACATGATGCTGAACGAGAGGGCTGCCATTCTGAGGCGTTTCTTCAGAACGGAGCGCCGGATGCCGACCTATTCCGAGATGATCGAAATGTTCGGGTACAGGTCGAAAAACGCGGTGTTTGGTCTGCTCTTGAGGCTGGAGGAGAAGGGCATCATCGTCAAAAAACACGGGAAGATAGCGATGACGGACACCGCGGCCGGGCCGTTGCGCCTGCTGGGGTCAGTCCAGGCCGGATTCCCGTCGCCCGCGGAGGAGGAGTTGCTTGGCACCGTCAGTCTTGACGAGATGCTGATTGAGCATCCGGACAGGACGTTCATGCTGAAGGTGACCGGGGATTCGATGGTGGACGCGGGAATACATCCGGGCGACATGGTGCTTGTTGAAAAGGGCGTCGCGCCGAAGCCGAACGATATTGTGATAGCCAACGTTGACGGTGAATGGACGATGAAGTTCTTCATGCGCGACAGGTCCGGCATCCGGCTTGAGCCCGCCAACGGGAAATACCGCCCGATACGGCCGCGGAACTCGCTTGAGATTGGCGGGGTTGTCCGCGGTGTGGTAAGGAAATACCAGTAGTGCCGCGCGGCGCGGCGGTCTGGAGGAGTGGATGTCCGATTCCCTTGAAGAAGGCGATGCTCTGAGGCTTGATTTCGGAAAGATCGGCAAAGTTGCCGACTGCGGCGGGTTTGTTCCTGTGGCGGTGCAGAATGCCGACACCGGCGAAGTCATTCTTGTGGCCTACACCAACGAGAAGGCGTTTCTCGAGAGCATGAAGCGGCGTTCTCTGGTGCTCTGGAGCACGTCGCGCAACGAGTTGTGGGAGAAGGGGGCGACATCCGGCGAGACATTCGAGATCCTCGAAGCGCGCGTTAACTGCGAGCAGAACTCGCTGCTGTACCGGGTACGGCCGCGCAGGAACGGCATTTGTCACACGAAGAACCAGGGCGGGAAACCGAGGAACTGCTACTACAGGCGTATCGGGTTCGACGACCTCAAGCTTGAGAACCTCGACCCGTAGGCTGCCTGTCCGATGTCCGCGCCTGAGGACAGACCATGAGATTCCGGTGTCCCTATTGCAGGCATGACCTTGGCGAAGAACCGGCGGCGGTATGCCCGAACTGCCGGAAGGGCATGGTCGTGCCGGCGCAGCTATCGAAGGGCTATTCCGACCGCCGCAAACGGGCCGCCGAAAAGCGCCGCATTCGCAGGGAAGCCGAGATGCATCGTGACGGGCAGCGGGTTCCGGCGGGCCTTGCCTCGGTGAACAACCCGCGCTGGCTTGCCGCGGCGGTCATGGCCCTCCTGCTCGTCGGTGGCGGCCTGGTGTTCAGGTCGCGGGTCGCGACCGGCTCGCACGAGGATTACCGCCTGTCCAAGGCTGCCAAGGAGGTGGACAACCTCTTCATTGCCCTGCACAGGTTCCGCGCGGATTGCGGGCGGTTCCCGTCCGCGCGGGAAGGACTTCTTGCGCTGGTGCGCGACCCGGGAGTTGATGGTTGGCGCGGGCCCTATGTGACGCTGGTGAAGCCCGATCCGTGGCGCCGCGGCTATATCTACACAAATGACGGCGGGGTGCCGGTCAGGTCCGGCGGGCCTGACCGCCGGGCTGGCACGGCGGACGACGTGGTGCCGTCGGTTTCCGCCCGCGAAGAAGCGGCGGAAAGCGGGGAAGACGTGCCAGCCGAACCGGGCCCGCAACATTGACGGGTCTCCCAGCCGTTGTTAAGCTCGCCCCGTGTCGGGGCTTTGGCCGGTTCGCTGCCCGGGAGGGGAGGCGGGCGCGGACGGCGGGTGTTTGCCGGTTCGGACTTGTCGCGGTTGGTTCACGGGGGAAACCAGAATAGGGGGTGGCCGATGAAGAAGCTGTTGGCGGTGGCGGTGGGTGTCCTGGCCTTCGGTGGCATCTGCAACGCGGGCGGGCTGTTCTTCGGTGCGCACGGGGCCTACACCGTGGGCGGCGACGTCGAAGAGGAATCGTTCGGCTACGGCGCTCAGATCGGCGTCGTGGGCGAGCACCTGGGGCTCGAGCTTTCCGGCACGCTCATCGAAGACGAAGATCCGGCGACAGCGGGCGGCGCCACCGAATTCGAGGTGGGTTCCGTTGCGTTGACGTTGCTCCTCGGCGCGAACATCAGCGGCGGGTGCCGGGCGTACGTGGGAGGCGGTGTGAACTACAACAGGTTCACGTTCGACTCCAAGGCCGACCTGGACTACGACGACGATGACCAGGTGGGGTTCCACGCCTGCGCCGGACTGGCGTTCACGATCGTCGACGTGCTCCAGGCGTTCGTCGAGTACCGGCACACCATGGTTCAGTACGATACGGAAGCCTTCGACGCCGACGACATCATGGCCGGAGTGGACTTCATCAAACTCGACGATGACTACACGTTCGGGATGGTCCGTGCCGGGCTGAATCTGGTTCTCTGAACACGCTGTTGCCGGGCCGGCGCAATGTCCGGGCAATGAAGCCGTGACGGTTGACACGCTGCGCAGGGCTCTGGCAGTATGCGTGCGCTTTTCCCGTGGCGGGCGATTAGCTCAGTTGGTCAGAGCACTTGGATCACACCCAAGGGGTCACAGGTTCGACTCCTGTATCGCCCACCAGTCTTCGGGTGGGGCCGGCCCGACCTCGGGCCGGGAAGAAGCGGGGCGGGGTCGCCCCGGCTCCAACCTGCGGATGCGCCTTGCGGTGGTTCCTCTGGTTTCGGCCCGGCATCCTTGTCGGCTCACGCGCCGCGGATGGTTACGGGGAGTTTGCCGGCGAGGCGGCGCGCCATTCGTTCAAGGTACGCGTCGGACGTGCGCGGCAGTGACCGCATGGCGGGGTCGGGCAGGTCATCCCTCGGCACGAACGGCTGAAGAACGTAGCGCCTGGCGCCGCGCAGGAGGTCGGCGATTGCGTCAAACTGCTCCTCGCCGTGGAAGCTCTCTATCACTGTCGTGCGGAACTCGTAATCCGGAGCCCCCTCGATCAGCAGCCGCGCGCTCTGTCTGATCTTCTCCGCGTCGGGGAACCCGGTGATTTCGCCGTAGCGTGCCGGCGCGGCTTTCACATCCATCGCGACGAAGTCCACCAGCGGCAGGCATCGCGTGAGCCGGTCCGGCGCGGAACCGTTGGTGTCCAGCTTGACTGCCCAGCCGCAGTGGCTCCGGAAGAACCTGAGCAGTTCTTCAAGGCCGCGCACGGCGGTCGGTTCGCCGCCGGTGACGACCGCGGCGTCGGTCCAGTCGCGCCTGAACCGGTCACATGCCTCTCTGATCCGGCCCCAGGCTATGCGTTCACCCGACTCTCGCAGCACGGCGGCGTTGTGGCAGTAGCCGCAGGTGAAGTTGCACTCGCCTACGAAGAAGACGGCTGAGAGATGCCCCGCGAAGTCAACGAGCGACGCCTTGTCGAGGAAAGCGACGACGGGCGATGGCGCTTCCGTATCCACCGGCTGCATCCGGCTAGCCGTTCAGCGCTTCGCGCAGCGCGGCCTCGATCAGCCGCGGCGGAAGAACGCCGCGGCCCGCCTCGCCGTAGTCGGTCTGCAGGCCGATCCACGCGGTCAGCCGTGCAGCGTTGCCTTCTCCGGCTGCTGGGTCCCGCCGTGCGGGGATCGGCTCGTACTCGCCGGACTTCGCGTTCAGGCGCATGACGACAAAGGCAGGGATGCGGTTGGGGTTGACGCACTCAGCTTCCGCGAACGACGCCAGGCCGTCCTCCGTATCCACGGGGCAGTACTCCTTGTCGAACTCCTTCCATTCCTCCTGCGCGAGCAGTTTGTCGAGCCGCTGCTGCAGTACCGTGCACTTTTCGCAGCCGCTCTTACCGAAGACGCGGATGCAGTATGTCTTTGGCATGGTCTTCTCCCTCACCCCGCGGTGTTTCGTGATTTTGCCCGCGGGCGCGCCTGCGGAGCGCCCGCCGTCTCAATCCTGTAGCGGCCGCGGTGGCGCGCAGCGAGTTCGCCGAATCTCTTCGACTTGTTCCAGTTCTGGATCTTGCTGAAGTAGCCGACCACGCGCGTTTCGCCGCAGACATGTTCCGAGCCGCATTTTGTGCATTTCTCGATCAGCCCGCGCATCACGTGGTTGCACTGCTCGCAGTACGTGAACTCGGGCGAAATCGTCACCTGCGCCGACTGCGTGAGGAAGAAGACCTCCTTCATCAGGCGCGCGATTGACTCCGCGGACGGCTGCTCCTCGCCGACGAAGGCGTGGGTGATGGCGCCGGACTCGATCATGCTGTGATATTTCGCCTGCTCGCGGATGCGCTCGACGAGCGACACCGGCGCATCGGCCGCGAGGTGGATGGAGTTCGTGTAGTACGCCACGTCCTCCGACCCGCCGCGGATCACCTCGCGCGCTTCGGTGGGGAAGTAGACGAGGTCCGTCTTGGCCAGGCGGCGCGCGGCGCTTTCCGCGGGCGACTCCTCCAGAGTGAACTTGAGGCCGTGTTTGCGGCTGAGCTTCTTTGCGCGAAGGTACATGTGGGCGATGATCTTGAGCCCGAGCCTGCGGGCCTCGCGGCTTTCGTGGAGTTCCTCGCCGATCAGGTATTCCACCGCGTCGTTCAGGCCGATCAGGCCGATGATGTAGGTGCACGTCTCCAGGTTCACGTACGGCTTGCCGTCGTTGCATGGCTTGCCGATCTGCCACAACGGGCGGCCGGGTCCGCTTATCAGTTCCGAGATCTTCGCCTTCTTCTGAAGGTGCGCCTCGACGACGATATCCATCATGCGGTCGAGCTCGTCGCGGAAGTTCTCCAGAACCTCCCCCTCGCGGCGGGTTGCGCGGTAGGCGGCCTGCGGTATGTTGATCGTAACGTTCTGGAATCCGCAGAACCGCATGCATTCCGGATGCTTCAGCATGCGGTTGTCGTCAATCGTGGTGCGGAGCCTGCAGCAGGCCGAGAGCGTCACCTCGTCGCGGTCGAAGATGAAATACGTTGACCCGTTGCGGCTGGCGAGGCGGCAGGCGTCCATGAACAGCTCGTACTGCTCGGCATCGCGGAAGGTTTCATCGCAGACGTGGAAGTCGCACTTCGGGAACTCGAACACGCGTCCGGCCCTGTCGCCTTCTCCCCACACCTGCAGCATGGCGCGGCAGAATTCCCGGGCTTCGCGTTCAAAGTCGCCGTAGGTGACGATCGCCTCGCCGCGCGCTTTCAGGTCGGCCTGGACGGACGGATCCAGAATGAATCCGTCGGCCTGGTCCTGGATTTCGCGCAGCACCAGCCGGCGGCCATCCGGGCCGGCGTGGTAGAGGTCCATCAGCGGGTAGCCGTTCGGGTCCGTCTCGCGGCGATTCTCCTCCTCCAGCGCCACCTTGGTTCCGTCGGCGAGGCGGAGCATGTAATGGCCGCCCGGTCCGATGGCCGGGACGCCGCGCAGGTAGCGAGGGACCCCGGAATGGATATTGAAGTCCAGGAAGATCGTCTGGCCTCCGCGCGAGAAAGCGTTCTGGGCGCCGTTGAAGATGAGCTCCTGTGCGACCTGCTTCAGTTGCTTCGGCCCCATTCCCTCGAGGTACGGGGCGTACAGGATGTTCAGGTACGCTATGCCCAGCGCGCCGGCGTAGTTCGCCTGCATCGAGGCCAGAAACGTGTTCAGGTGGCCGGTCAGGACCGACGCGGACCGCGCCGGCTTGGACTCGGTGTTCAGGTTTGCCAACCCGCGCAGCCCGTATTTCTTCACGTATTCGAGCGAGTGGGAAGAGCAGTACACGCGGTGGGGGTATCCGAGATCGTGCAGATGTATGGCGCCGGTGTCGTGCGCGCGTTTGACTTCCGGGCTGAATATCGTGTCCAGCGCCCACTGCTTGAGGACCAGCTCTGCGATGCCGAGATTCACGGCTTCGGCGTTGTTGTTGACGATGTTGCTGTTCTCGACCGACTTCGTGCACATGAGCCCTTCGAGGAAATCTTTCGGAATCCGGTAGAGCGAGAGGTCGCGGAGCTGGTTACGGTAGCCGCGTTCGGCGAGTTCATTGTTCACAAGCTCGCGGATGAGAGTTGTGTTCACGCTGCGGATCTGGCTCGTTATGAGCCTGTTTTCCACCGCCTTCGCGACGCTGATGGCAACCTCCGGCGAGAGGTCGGTCTTGTCGATGATCTGTTTTACGATCCTGTCCCGTTCCCAGGGCAGCGTCATGTTCTGCGTTGCCGACTCAACCAGCAGCAGTCCTGCGTCCGTCACGTCCGCCGGCCCTTTCGTGCCGTTGCCGCGGACACGGATGCCGCGACGCGCGACTTCACGTCGCTTCCGGTACTTCTTGTAGGCCGCCACAACGCTGGTTTCGCCGGCCTCGGCGAGGAGGATCTCGACCAGGTCCTGCACGTCCTCGATGTTAGGCACGCGGCGGTTCTGTTCGTCGGGGAAAACGAAGTATTCGCTGCCGGGCCTGCTAAGGTGTTCCACCACGCGGTCCGCGATGCGCCCCGCGAGCTCCTCGCACGGGCTCACCTCGAGGTTGCGCGCAACCGCTTCTATCGCGCGCTGAACCGCGGAAGTGATCTTTTCGCGGCGGAAGGGGACAACGAGACCGGACCGTTTGCGGAAACCGTCGAACCCGCAGTTCGACGCGTTGGCATCTTGGGTTTCTTCATTGGACATGCGGACATTCCTCCGTTGCAGCAGGACCCAGATTGAAGACCGGAAAAGAGATCAACTCACAGCGCGAACAGCCACTCACGCGCCCGTGTAGGGTCTTACTCCCCGACCCGATCCAAGTCAAACACTAACCTCACATATTGTGGATGGGCGCCCAACCGCCCCCAACATATGGTGTTCGGCGGGGTGTTGAGGGTGACCGGAGGGGGGCCTTAAAAGGCGCTGGGACCGAAGGATTTACGGACGGACCGCGGGGGTGATCAATGTCTGCTGCCGCAGCGCTGTTTCGCGTCCGGAATCGGACGGTCTTTTTTCACGGTCGGGGCTGTGCAAGATACGGTGTGAGCGGCGACAGGTCCGGTACGAAGTCGGGTGAGCTTTCAGGGGTAGCGAAGACGGGAACTTCGAACGATGCGGCGAAGTCTATGCCCGGCACCGCGGCGCTGGCTGTCAGGCGCCAGTGGATGGTGTCGTTGCCGTCCGTTTCGGTTGCCGGGGAACCGTACGGAACGTGGAAGAGGACGGGCAGGGCTGTGCGCGTGAAATCGCCTTCGTTCATGCCTTTCCTGAGCCTGTATTCGTCTTTCCAGACCGTGTCTTCCCGCACATGGCGATGTTTCCCCGAGCCCGTAACCACGCGGTGGAAGCAGGTGAGTTTCACGAGGAATCCGTCCGCCGGCCGGACCGAGGCCGGCACATTGACGACGCCTGCCAGAGTGCCGCCTATCACGCCGGGCACCGATGCCATGTGGAATGCGCAGTTTCCGAACTTGCGCCACCGCAGCCAGGTGTAGACGGCGGCGATTGCGATGCCGATTCCGACGAGCGGGAACAGCAGCACAAACCATGCGGCCTTGTCAGTCCGGTGTGTCCTGTCCAGAAACACGACCATTCCGAGGGGCCATGAGATGAGGTTCCAGAAAACAGCGAAGACGGTCATTGCGATTGCAGTTGCGCGGTTGGATGACGTGATCAAGCCGCCGCGCCACGTGCCGTTCCGGAGCCATGGTTTGTCCGGTTCCGCCCGGGTGACGCGCAGCTCGGCCGCTCCGCGCCTTGCGCCGACGATGCCGGCTATCATCATGCCGATCCCCGCGCCGCCGAATGCGAGGACGAAGAACGCCTGGAAAGCCAGCATTTCCGGCCTGACATCGGGGAACAGAACAGACTCCGTCGGATCCAGCGGGTTAACGCGGCAGGAAACGGTTTTCCCCTCTTTGCGCGCAGTCTCAAGTTGACTGTACGTGCGCCGGTGATACGAGCCGATGTTGTCCGAGCCGGATGAGAAGCCAACGCGGTCGCTGTCAAAGGTCCGGCCCTTGTAGTCGTACTCGTATACGGCTTCGACGCGGTACGTGGTTGAATCGCCGCCGGTGTTCGTCTTCAGGCGCGCCTCCACGATTCTTGCCTGCGCCACATCCCAGCGCGCGGCCGCCGCCGCCCTGGACACGTGTGAAACGGCCATCCATCCCATGAACACGCCGACCCCGGCGAACGGCAGCCCGAACAGGATCAGGAACACAGGATTGGCTTTGCCCGGCGCGCGCCTGGAAAAGGAGATTCCCACTGTTTGCCTCCGTCAATCCCGCTTCATGCCTGCCTGGATTTCGTATTCCACAAGCGGGGGGCAGTTCTTCCGGCGTCAGAGAACCCCATGTCGTCCGCGACAGCGAGCGGAAAGTCAGGGCGTTTCTTTCCAGCGGTCCTCTTCATCCTTGCCTCCCCTGCCGGATCAGCCGGGCGTCGGTCTCCTACGACATTCCGTCGTGTAACTCGATGAAAAAACACGGAAGGGAGTCTGAACCCGGCAAGAGCAGTCGGCTGTCGGGAAACGGGGAGATCGGCGTTTCCTCCGGCCTTCCTCTTTCTGCGTGACAAGCCCGCAGGGGGCGCATCCCCCGACCTCAGTATCCTCGGCCTTCCAGAAAAGAGACCCTCTTCTGTAGCCGCGCCATGTGGGGGCGCGTTTTTCTTTTTGGCGGCTCGGCCCTGCGTGCCGCGGCCAGCAGAAAGGCGCCGGCTTCGTGGCGGAAAGCGTGTCACCTCAACTGTGAAGGCGAATCAGTCTGAATAACGGCGGGCCGGGAATCGTCTGTTTGGATGGAGCGGGGGATCGGATCCGCGGAGGTTGCGCCATGATGATGCGGGGTTCGGCCTGGGTGCGGGTGCTTGTTGCGGCCCTGCTGTTCGGATGCGTGGCGGCGGAGGGGGCCTACCTTGAGAGCGATCCAACCGCGCGGGACAGCGAAGCGCCGCTACATCCGCCGGATGTCGTGCGGCCGGCGCCGATCGGGCAGACGGCCGCGTTCTTCTCGTCGCTTTCAGTCGGAGCGCCCTGGACATCCGGCGGTTTGACGGTGTTCCCGCTGCTGCGTCGCGGGCATTCCGGCCTGCCGCCGGTGGCTACGCTGGCGGAGGCGTTCTCGTCGGGCCGGGTCGAGGTGCGCGAACGAGAGACATCGATCGTTTCCGAGGTCCTCGTGAGAAACAACTCCGGGCTGAGCGTGCTCATGCTTGCGGGCGAATCACTGGTGGGCGGGAAGCAGAACAGGATTCTGCGGTGTGACGTGCTGTTGCCGCCGGGCTCCGGGTTCACGGCTGTGCCGGTCGTGTGCGGCGAGAGGGGCCGGTGGTCCGGCGAAGGCAGCGGATTCGGCGCCGCCGGCGAGATGGCGCATCCATACCTGCGCAGGCATGCCGCAACCGGCGCTTCGCAGGACGCGGTGTGGGCGGAAATAGACGCGCAGTCCGGCAGGGCCGGGGTCGAGTCGCCGACAAGGGACTACCAGCGCGTGTACGGCGATCCGGAAGTGAGGCGGCGTATTGACTCGTGCGTAGCCGGTTTCCCGCCGCGTTGGCCGCCCGGGGCCGTGGGCCTGATAGCGGCCGAGGGGGGCGAGATACTCGGTTGCGACGCGTTCGGTGATGAAGATCTTTTCGCCCGACTGCGCGACCGGGTGTTGAGGGCCTACGCGCTCAACGCGGTATGCAGGCGGGATGCGATGCGCTGGAGGCAGGTGACGGTCGGGCAGGCGGAGCGGTATCTGCGGGCCGCCTCCGCCGCGCGGGGTTACGAAGAGAGTGCGCCCGGCGAAGGGGCGCACCTGCGTCTTACGGGTTCTGTTGACGGAACGGCGCTGGTGTGGCGCGGAAGCGTCCTGCACCTCGCGCTATTCGGGCGCGGCCTGCCGCCTCCTCCGCCCGATCCGCCGATAGTCAGACCTTTCACGATGTAGAAGGACGGGGTGGAAGACGGGGAAAAGCCCTCGAGGCGAAAGAAGGAGGAATGGAACAATGCAACGCACGAAGCTCGCACTGGCCGCGCTGTTGACGGCTGCAGCTCTGCCCGCGATGGGGTCGGGCATGATGATTCCGAAGGACGGGTCCGTTCCGCCGCTGGCCATCAAGCACCAGCGCGTGGATATCCAGATCAAGGACGGCGCGGCCACGGTGAAGATAGAGCAGGTTTTCCAGAACAGCGTGGATCGCGACCTTGAAGCCGTCTACGTATTCCCGCTGCCTGAAGGCGCCGCCGTTGCGGACTTTGCGATGTACATGAACGGCAAGCGGGTAAGCGGCGAGATCGTCGAGAAGGACAAGGCCCGCAAGGTGTATGAGGACATAGTGCGGCGGATGCGCGATCCGGGCCTGCTCGAACGCCTTTCCGGAAACCTGTTCCGCGCGAGCGTCTATCCCGTGCCGAAGAAGGGCGAGCAGCGCATTGAGATCGCCTATGCCGAGACGCTGCAGTTCGACGGCGGGCTGTACCGGCTTGTCTATCCGCTGAAAACCGGCGAACAGGCGTCGGGCACGCTTGAAGACTTTACTGTGAACGCGAAGCTCGTTTCCTCGGTGCCGATCAGGACGGTCTACTCCCCCAGCCACAAGGTCGGAATTTCGCGCAAGGGCGACCACGAGGCAGTTATCGGGTTCGAGGAGGACAAGAGCATTCTCGACCGCGACTTCGTGCTTTACTACGGGGTCTCCAGGAAGGATTTCGGCCTCAACCTTCTGACGTACTGCGAGAAGAAGGACGAAGGGTTCTTCATGATGCTCATCTCGCCTTCGGTCGAGCCGCCGGAATCGAACAGGATCGAGAAGGACGTGACCTTTGTCTTCGACACGTCCGGCAGCATGTCCGGCGCGAAGATCGAACAGGCGCGCAGCGCCCTGAGGTACTGTGTCGGCAAGCTCAACGACGGCGACCGCTTCAACATCGTGCGTTTCAGCACCGATGTTGAGGCGTTCCGGGACGGGCTGGTGAAGGCCACCGACGCCGAGCGCAAAGCCGGCCTGGCATTCGTGGAAGGGATCGAGGCGCGCGGTGGCACGGACATCAACGGGGCGCTGGTGCGCGCGGTCGCGGCGAAGGGGGAAGAGGGCAGGCCGCATTTCGTGGTCTTTCTCACCGACGGCAGGCCGACGATTGGCTCGACCGAGACGGAGGAGATACTGAAGAACGTGGACGGGGCCTGCGCCAAAGGCGTCCGGGTATTCGTGTTCGGCGTCGGCAACGAGGTCAACACCCACCTTCTGGACCGGCTCGCGGGCGGGCACGGAGGGCTGTCGCAGTATGTCCGGCCCGATGAGGACATAGAGGTCCACGTCTCATCTTTCCAGGACAAGATGAGTCATCCGGTCCTCGCCAACCCGCAATTGAAGATCGAGAAGCTTGAGGTCTCCCGGATGCATCCTGCGCGGATCGGCGATCTCTTTGCCGGCGGGCAGATCACCGTCTTCGGCCGATACCGCGGCGACGGACATGTCGCGATCCGCCTGACCGGCGACATCAACGGGAAGAAGCAGGAATACGTCTATGAAGCGACCTTTCAGGAGCGCAACGTCGAGAACGGTTTTGTTCCCAGGTTGTGGGCGACGCGCAGGGTGGGGCACCTGCTTGAGGAGATACGGCTTCACGGCGAGGAAAAGGAGTTGAAGGACGAGGTCCTGAAGCTCAGCCGGGAATACGGCATACTTACGCCCTACACCTCCTATCTCGTGCTTGAGTCGGACGGTGACTACGTGACGCATGGACTGAGAGGGACTGCCGCCGCTGATCCGGTCAAGCCGGCCGAGACGCGCTGGGCCGAGCGGAGCGTGGCGGGCGGCAGGGACGACAAAGGTGCCGCAGGTGTGGCGCGGGCCGCGATGCCGGTGTTCGAAGCCGAAGGCATGACCTCCCCGGATGCGTACGCGTCGTTCGGGCCAGGGCTCTCCGTGGCCGGCGGCGCGCGTCCGCGGCTTGAGGTGGCGGACGAGGCCCGGCGGCGCGGCTATTTTGCCCGCGAGTCCGGCGAGTCGGCGGTGACGCAGAGCGAGGCGATCCGGAAGTACAAGATGGCGGACCGTGTCGATGAAGAAGCCGCCTCGGCGTTCCGTTCCGTTGGCAAGCGGTTCTTCTACCTGGTTGACGGCGTGTGGGTTGACCGCGGTTACCGCAAGGGCATGACCGAGCGGAAGGTGGCGTACGCCAGCGAGGAGTACTTCCGGCTGATCGACGAGAAGCCGGAGTTGAAGGACTGTTTCGCGCTGGGTGTGAAGGTCATCGTGTGCATAGCTGGGGACACGGCCATCGTGGTTGAGTGAGCGGCAGGATCCGGGCGGGCCGGGGCGTGCCCCGGCCTGTCGGTCCAGGGCGTGTCGGGCTTCTCAGTCTTCCGGTGCGGGGTTGGCGGCCGGTGCGCGGCCGATCTCGTCCTGCAGCCGCATTTCGGTGTCGTGGGCGCGCAGGGCCGAGAGCACGTCGTCGAGGTGGCCTTCGATGATGCGGTCGAGGCTGTAGACTGTCAGCCCGATCCGGTGATCGGTGAAACGGTTCTGCGGGAAGTTGTAGGTGCGGATCCGTTCGCTGCGGTCTCCGGAGCCGGTGAGCGTCCGCCTTGTCTGGCCCATCTTCTCCTGCTCCGCGCGGCGGCGTATTTCCAGGAGGCGCGCCTTGAGGACAGACAACGCCCGTTCCCTGTTGCGGTGCTGTGACTTCTCGTCCTGGCACTGGACTATCAGGCCCGTGGGCAGGTGAGTCACGCGCACCGCGGAATCAGTCGTGTTCACGCTCTGGCCGCCGGGCCCGGAGGAGCGGAATATGTCTATGCGGATTTCGTTCGGCGGAATCTGTATATCGTCCTCCGGTTCGGCTTCCGGGAAGACAGCCACGGTTGCCGCGGAGGTGTGAATGCGGCCCTGCGCCTCGGTGGCGGGCACGCGTTGGACGCGGTGACCGCCGCTTTCGTACTTCAGCGCTCCGTACGCGCCCTCGCCTTCGACGGTGAAGATGGCTTCCTTGTAGCCGCCGATGTCGTTTGAGCTGAGGTCCACCAGCCGCACTTTCCACCCGCGGCCTTCCACGAAGTGGCTGTACATCCGGAACAGGTCCGCGGCGAACAGGGCGGCCTCTTCGCCGCCGGTGCCGGCCCTGATTTCGACGACGGCGCTGCGCGAGTCGGTCTCCGACGGCGGGAGGAGCGAGGCCAGCAGGGCCTGTTCGGCGGCGGGGATTTTCTCTTCGATCGCCGCGATCTCCTCGCGCGCCATCTGCGCCAGTTCCGCCTCGTCGGACTCCATGAGTTCGCGGTGGCCGTCCCGTTCGCGCAGCAGGCGGCGGTACGCCGCCGCATGGTCCGCAACCCGGCGCAGGGCCGCGTGTTCCATGACCAGTTTGCGGTAGGCCTTGCGGTCGGCAACGCTTGCAGGATCGGCCAGCTTCGCTTCGACCTCCGGCAGGGCCGAGAGCACTTTGTCTATGTAGGCTGGGTCTATCATGGCCGTTCCTGCAGCGCTCCGGGTGCGCTGCGCGCCGGAAGAAGAGACGGAAAGGGCCAGGGCGCGCTTGCGCGGACCTGGCCCACGTGGTTCGTGAAGCTACTTCTTTGCGTAGCGTTTCATGAACTTCTCGACGCGACCTTCGGCATCAATCATCGTCGCCTGGCCCGTGTAGAACGGGTGGCAGGCGGAGCAGGTGTTGATCTGCATCTCCTTGACCGTGGAACGCGTGTGGATCACGTTCCCGCAGCCGCAGGTGATGGTTGCGTCGCCGTACTTGGGATGGATGTCCTTTTTCATTACGAACGTCCCCATGGTTGAGAAACGAGCGCTGAAAGTTACCCGTGCGCAGCGCGCACGGCAAGCACAAAAAAGGCGCCGTGAAAATGGCCGGGTGCGGATCCGCCCGGCGCGTGACGCCGGGGGACTTTCCGCTGGCGCTGTGCCCGAACGGGTCATGCCTCCGGTTCAGCCGCCGCATGGGGTGGCATCAAACCTGTTGACTCGACGGCGGGGCGGGGGATAATCGCCGCAGGAGGACCGAAGCGGCATGCAGGGGGTGTTGCAGGAACGGATAGGGATATTCGGGGGCACCTTCAACCCGGTGCACATCGGGCATCTTCTCCTTGCCCAGAGCGCCGCGGACCGGCTGGAGCTTTCGCGCGTGCTGTTTGTGCCGTGCGGCCTGCCGCCGCACAAGAGCCATTCCGGCCTGGCATCCGCGCAGCACAGGTTCGAGATGCTTTCCCTTGCGTTGGAAGGAGACCTGCGCTTCGAGGCAAGCGACATCGAGATAAGGCGCGGCGGTTGTTCGTTTACCATAGACACGGTGAAGGAACTGCGCGCAGGCAACCCGTCCGCGAAGTTCTACTTCCTCATAGGGGTGGATTCACTGTTTGAGCTTCACCTGTGGAAGGACATTCACCGGCTTCTTGAGCTTTGCGAGTTCGCGGCTTTCGGGCGCGGCGGGAATGCCCTGGACGACCCCAGGCCGGAGCAGATACAGCTCAATCCGCCCTGGCCGGAGAAGCTTGCCGCCGGCTACGTGCGCGGCAGGCGCATAGACGTCTCGTCCTCGGAGATCCGTCACAGGGTTGCGGAGGGCCTCTCCATCCGGTACCTTGTTCCCCAGGCGGTTGAGGTATACATCGCCGAGCACGGGCTTTACCGGGGGGGCGGTTCTTCCCTGTAGCCACGAAACGGAGGCGCGACATCGACTCGATCGAGACTGCACGGATCGCACGGACGGTTCTGGACGACAGGAAAGGCGAGAACATAAGCCTTGTCGATGTCCGTGGCCGCTCGAGTGTGACGGATTTCTACATCGTGGTTACCGGGAACAGCCCTCCGCACCTGCGCGCGTTGAGCGAGGGGGCGCGGCTTGCCATGAAGGAGCGGGGGGTTGTGCCCCACGGCGCTTCCGGCGTTCCCGAGAGCGGCTGGATGGCGCTCGACTTCGTGGACGTGATCATCCACATATTCGAGAAGAAGGCCCGGGAATACTATGCGATAGAGGATCTTTGGCAGGGCTGTCCGCGGGTGGAATAAGCAGGTCCTCGTCGCTCCAGTCCGTCGAGAAACCCTCCATTGAGAGCAGGTCCCGGGCAAGCGCGCGCAACGTGTTCCCGTTCCCCGTTTCGTCTTCGGTTTCGGAGCCGGAGATCACCGATACAAGGCTGCTGGCGACCTGTACAGGGTCGTGCGCCGGCGCCGCCCTGCGGCCGTTGACCCACACCGCGGCGACCACGGCAAGACACGCGGCGGCCGCGATTGCCCCAAGCGCGGGGGCGCGCAGTTCAAACGGCGGGAAGGCGGCCAGGAAGCGGCGGCGCCGATCGCCGGCCCGGTCCATTACGCTCGCGTGCGTGTCCGCGCCGGGGGCGCAGGCGGTGGCGCCGGCCGCGGCCGGGACCAGGATCCGGGAGGCGTTTGCGAACTCGCTGCATTCCGCGCAGGCTGCGAGGTGGTCTTCCATGCGGCGTGACGCCGATCTCCCCAGCTCGCCCGTCTCATGCAGGAGGATCGCATTCCTTGCCTGTTCACAGTTCATCGCCGGATTCCTCCATTGAGCCCGCGGCGGATGCCGCTTTGCCGGCCAATTCGGTGTAGTCGTCCTTCAGTTCCTGCCTCAGCTTCTTCAGGGCATACTGCATTCTCGAAAGCGCCGTGTTGATCGAAGTGGACTGCAGACGCGCGATTTCGCGGAACGCCAGGCCGCCGTGAGCCCGCATCAGGAACACCTCTCTCTGTTCGCGAGGGAGCGCTGCGACGGCAAGGGCGATGCGGGCGCCGAGTTCCGCCGAGTCGGTTTCCGAATCGGGTCCGGGCGCGGGAGAAGGCAGCGATGCCATGAGCGGCTGGTTGTCGGGGGCGGCCGTGTCCATGCTGAGGAACGGCTTCCGGCGGCGCAGGCGGTCTATGAACACGTTGTGCGCGATGCGGATCAGCCAGCCCCTGAAGTTGTCGCTGCGGTACTTGTGGAGGTGCCGGATCGCCTTCGTCCATGTCTCCTGGAAGACGTCGTCTGCCTCGGACGCGTCCTGAACCAGTCCGCGGATGAACCCGAAGAGAGCGTTCTCGTGACGGTGTACAAGCACTTCCATGGCTGAAACATCCCCGGCCAGATACCGGCCTACGCATTCCCTGTCGTCCATCGTCGATGCCATTCCATCCCCGGTATCTTCCGCATTTCTTCTCATTCAACGTCCGCGTGCGGGGTTTTATTCTGGTTTCCCGCGGATTGCGCGCGCCGGAAATCGCCGAGCCGTGCCGCGCCCCATTTCCATCCTGACCTGACCGCGCGCGCTGTCTGGGCGGAACGTGTCCTGGCGCTGTCAAGCAGGTCGGCTTTCCTGGCCGGCGTTACCGCCACGACCCACAGGCACAGGCCGGCGGCGTTCAGCAGGTAGATGACCGTGTAGGAGAACAGGTAGCCGTACCGCTGGATATCGCTTTGCCGGCGCAGGAGCGAGGAAAGCGTGAACGTGAAGTGAAATCCCCACGTGAAGCCGACAAGCGCAAGCCACGCCGGCGCGTACCTTGCCATCGGAACGAAGGCGGCGGCTATGCAGTAGGCGGCGATGACGATGGCGGTGTACAGGGGGAAGAAGTACGGCGCCAGCGTGATCCAGATGTTTGTCTTGGAGAGCATGACCGAGCCGCCCTTCTCCGAGACCCGGATGTTCGACACCCTTGCGCCCATGAGGCCGCCCCAGAGCGCGTGGGTCAGTTCATGGGCCAGTATGTAGGCGCGTGCGGGCTTCGGAAGGGCGAGGAACGATACGAGCCACAGCGCGAAGCCGGACGCCATTGCCAGGAACGGATCCTGCCACCATGGTCCTGTTTCCGCGCTCGTGCGCAGGAGGTCCGCCAGCACCAGCGATACAGTCGCACAGGCCGGCAGCATGACCATGCCCGCCAGGAATCGCAGAGCCCTCACCGCTTGCGCTCCGGCCCTGGAACCTGCCGCGCGCAGGTGTTCCGTGGAGGGAGGCGGCAGAAATGGGTTGACCGGCGGCGGTTGACCCATATGATATCCGCGCATTTGGCAGACTGATGCATTGAACGGACCTGTAAGGAGTCACGAACGACATGCCGACGATCAAGGGTGCTTTCAAGAGAATGAAGACCTCGGCCAAGAGCCGAATTTCCAACCGCGAAAGACGCGGGCCGGTCGCATCGCTCAGGCGTCAGCTTGACGAGGCGGTAGCGAAGGGCGACGCGTCTCTCAGCCGCGACCTGCTTGCGAAGTACGTTTCCGCGCTCGACAAGGCCGCGAAGAAGGGCGCGATCAAGAAGAACGCCGCCGACCGCCGGAAGTCGCGCATGACTCTGAAGGTGGCGGCTTTGAAGGGCTGAACCGGGCTCTCGGTTCACCAGCACTCCACAACGCTTTCCACTATCTTCCGCGCCAGATCCCTGGCAGCCGCGGGGAGCGAGGCCTGTTTCGCCGTGGAGAGATCCAGGCCGGCGACGGTATCGAAGGTCGTATCGCCGGTTACTTTCCGTTCCAGGATCACCTCGCCCGTGCCGGCGCGCCTGAGGCTGATGTCGGCGGCAACCCAGACCCTGTATTCGCGGGTGGTCTTCGGCCGGTCGGTGTCGTACCGCAGCGGCTCAAGGCGGTAGGAGACGAGATTCACCGTCAGAACGGCGTCCGCTTCCTCGCTCGGAACGATCCGCAGCGAGCCGTCAATCTGCAGTTCCTGAAGCGTGGCCGCGGTGCAGCGGGCCTCGATGCCGGGTTCGCCGGACTTGTTGACGAACGTCGCGACGTGGATTGTCTGCAGGTCCTGAGGCAGTACCGATCCAACCTTGTACCCGGCGCATCCCGCCGAGAGTATCACTGCGGCCAGAATCGGCAACGGTTTCATTCGGCCTCCTTGACGAGGGTTTCCAGCTCCGCTATCCGGGCCCGGGCCGTGTCGGATTGCGGTGATGACGGGAAATTCCTCACGAAATCGGTATAGGCGAGGAGCGCCGCGCGGGGTTTGTCGCCTTTCCTGTCATAGAACGCCGCCCGGCCGTAGTACATGTCCGCAAGCCGGTCCCGCAGATCCTCGTGCGCCGCCCGCGCCTCGGTCTCGTTCGGGTGTCCCGGGTAGCCCCGCAGAAACGAGGCAAGCGCGTCGAGCGCCGTTCTGGCGGCCAGTTCATCTCTCGGACTGGCGAGCGCGATGCGGTGGTAGCAGCGGGCGCGGCGGAATGCGGCGTCGGAGGTGAAATCGCTCCGCGGAAGGCGCAGGATGGCTTCATAGTCGGCGGCCGCCTCCCCGTAATCCTTTTCCTCCTCGCGGATCATGGCCATCGCGAATCGCGCCTCGGCGGTATGCGCGCCGCTCGGCGCATTGCGCACGTACTGCTCGTAGAGCGGAAGCGAGCGCTCCGGCGCCTGGAAGGTCGGGATGAAGAGGAACCCGCCGTGCTGCCGGGTGCGTATGTGGTTGGCGATCCGGAACTGCATGTCCGTCACCTTCTCGAACGGGAACCTGCCGTGAAAGTAGTCCACAAGGTACTGCAGCTCCGAAAAGGCCTTTTCGTAGCGGGCTGAATCGTAGAGCAGTGTTGCGTACTCGAGTTGGGCTGCGGCCGCTTCGGGCGACTCATGCCACTGGTGCACCAGCGCGAGGAAGGCGCGGGACGCGGCGCGGGTTTCGCCGGCTCCGAGGAGGCTTTTCGCGTAGGCGAGCTGTGCGGCCGGGGTGGCGCATGTCGGGCGGCGGAAAAGCGACGGCTCCCGTTTCCGAAGGTCTTCGTTGGCGACACTGCGGGGCATGTCCGGCATGTCGCCCGAGGAAGGCGGCAAGCCCTGTCCGGCGGCGGACCCGGCAAGGACGGCGAACATGAGAAGGAAGACAGGAAGCCTCATACGGGCGCGTAGCGTATCGGCCGCGGCTTGACGGGGTCAAGAGCGGATTCCCCGCGCGACGGCTGTTTCCGCCTGCCGCACCGGCGGCGGACCGCGCATGGCGGGGTCGCGCGGACGCTCCCGGGGCGACGGCGGCGTGCGCGGGAACCGATGAACGCGGTTGCGTTCGGATGGGCGGCGGGATAACCTGCGGCTTTCCGTTGAACATCGAAACAGGAGCAGGAACCGGAGACAAAGCAAGTGAAGAAGGTACTGATCCCCACCAAGCTGGATTCCATAGCCCGCGAACTTCTCGAGGCGAACGGCAACTACAAGGTTGTCCAGGACGCCAAGACCCCGCTGCTCGACCAGGCCAGGGCGCATTCCGATGCGCATGCCCTCATCGTGCGCAGCGAGAAGGTTGATGCCGCGGTGATGGACGCAATGCCGTCGCTGAGGGTGATTGTGCGGGCCGGCGCCGGTTACAACACGATCGACACGAGGCATGCGCGCGAGAAGGGCATTGACGTGATGAACACCCCGGGCGCGAACGCGAACGCGGTGGCCGAGGAAGCCATCGCGATGGTCCTCGCGGATGCCCGCCACATCGTGGCCGCCGATTCCTCAACCCGCTCCGGGAAGTGGGAGAAGAACCTCTACATGGGCAGGGAACTGGCAGGCAAGACGGTCGGCATAGTCGGGCTCGGCAACATCGGCCGGCTTGTGGCGAAGCGCCTTTCCGGGTTCGAGTGCACGCTGCTCGGCTATGACCCGGTGATATCCGCCGAGCGCGCGGGCGATATGGGAGTGGAGCTTGCGGATCTGGCCACGGTGTTCTCAAAATCGGACATAATCACCCTGCACGTTCCGGCCACCGGCGACACGAAGGGGCTTGTCGGCGAGAAGCTGCTTTCTCTCGTGAAGAAGGGCGCGACGATAGTCAACTGCGCCCGCTGCGAGGTCGTGGATGAGACTGCGCTTCGGAAGGCGAAGGCTGCGAAGGGGCTGCGCTACCTCAACGACGTGTACCCCAAGGACGAAGAGGGTCCGAAAAGCGTCGCCGACGTGGCCGACCTGATGCTTCCTCATCTCGGCGCCAACACGGTTGAGGCCAACTGGAACGCGGCGAAAAGGGCCGCGGAGGAACTGATAGACCTCGATGAAAAGGGCATCACGAGCTTCGTGGTCAACCGCGACATACCGGAAGGTCTCAGTGAGAACTACTGCCAGCTCGCGAACACGCTCGCCCGGCTCGCCCGGTGCCTGGTCGGGCGAGAGGCTTCGCTCAAGATGATCGAGACGAGTTTTTACGGCTCGCTCGAAAAGTACGCGGACTGGCTCGTGGTTCCGATAGTGGCGGGGATATGGGACGACTTCGGGCGGTCCGCCGATCCGCGCGCCGCCGCCGCGTATCTGAAGGAAATGGGCATAGAGTACGTCAACCGCAAGACCGACCCGAAGAAGGGGTACGGGGAGTCCATCACCGTGGACATAACCGCCGAGATCGGATCGAACAACCTGCGCCGATTGAGCGTGCGCGGTACTGTTGCGGAGGGGAACCTGATGGTTTCCCGGATAAACGAGTTCAACAAGCTGTATTTCGAACCCGCCGGCCCCACCGTGTTCTTTATCTACGACGACAGGCCGGGCGTGATCGGAACGATCGGCCACATGCTTGCGGAGCACAGCGTCAACATCGAGGACATGCGCAACCCGCACGACACGAAGAGCAACCGTTCCCTCGCCATCATGAAGGTGAACAGGGTCGTTCCTGAAGACGTCGTGACGGCCATCAGCCGCGAGATCAAGGCGATCGCCGCGTTCAGCGTGTCGCTCTGAGGCCGGGGAGGAAGTTGGCGGCCAGCCATTCGCGCAACGCCGGAATGTCGCGCAGAACCGGCCTGCCTAGTGACAGAAGGCGTTCCGTCGAGGCGTGGCCGCCCTCCATCAGGACGCATCCGCAGCCGGCCTCCGCCGCCGTCTCGCTGTCGTGCGCTGTGTCGCCGATCATCAGCACGTGTCCGGGCGGCAGCGCCAGTTCCCGGAGTAGACTCCGTCCCAGGTGCGCCTTTGACCGGCCGTGAAGGTCCGACAGCCCGTGCAGCCCGTTCAACCTCGCGCCCAGCCCGCGCGCTTCGACCATCCGCTTCAGCAGCGAGGTCTCGGAGGCGGAGAGAACAAGATTCCTGCAGCCCGCGATCCGCAGGTCATCCAGAAGATGCTCCGCGCCGGTCCGCAACGGGGACGAACGCGCGAGCGACTCGTAAAGCGCGTGATACTCGACGCAGACATCGTTCCACCTGTCGCGGGTGAAATCGAAGCCAAGCAGCTCGTAGTAGCCGCGTACGGGGAAGCCGAACTGCCTGCGGTAGCGTTCGGCGTCCGTGCGCGGAAGTCCGCGGCGGCTGAGCATGGTGTTCACCGCCGCGATACACGCCTCGACGTCGTCGAGCAACGTGCCGTTCCAGTCCCATATCAGCGCTCTTGTCCCGCTCATGACCGCGCAGCATAGCGCGCGAGGGCGCGGCCGGCGATGTGTTAAGCAGGCCCATGCCGGCGCGGCAGGCTTTTCCTCCGCGGCGCGGTGAGGAGGACTGGATGGCTTTGACGGGGCCGCAAGGCTAATATCGGGGCCGACGACGGCGTATTAAGTGCGGGCGGAGCCGCAATGCGCTTGCGGTTGGCGGGGGCGGATGGAGAGCCACGGGAAAAGAACTGAAGCAAGGGTGCTGGCGATGGACGGGATCGTATCCCGCTACGAGGCTGCCCTTCTGCGCTACGCCGCGCGGATCGTGGCGGACCCCGATGCCGCCCAGGACGTTGTGCAGGAGACTTTCATCCGGCTCCTGGAGAAATGGCGCGAGGCGCTCGAGCCTTCTGCCGCGCTTTCAGCGTGGCTCTACAGGGTTGCGCATAACTGCGCCGTTGACCACGTGCGGCGCGAGTCGCGCCGCAACGCGGCGCACGAGCGGCACGCGGAGGAGCAATCTGCGCTGGAGGAGCGCATGGACGTGCCGGGGCCGGAATTCGCGGGAAACGACGACGCCGAGAAGCGCGCCATGGCGGCGCTTCGCACTCTCAAACCTCGAGAGCAGCAGCTTGTGATACTGAAGGTGATTGAGGGCAAGTCGTACCGGGAGATCAGCGAGATCGCCGGCATGAGCGTGGGGAACGTAGGTTACGTTCTGCATCATGCGATGCGGAAACTGGCCTGTGCGGCCCGTTCGGGGTCGGGTTTGACATGAAGACGGGAAACAACAACTGCGGAGACTCGCGACGGCAGGAATGCGGCCCGGACGGCCTCTGCCCGGACGTGAGGGACGTGCTGTTCGACTACCTCTCCGGGGAGCTTGGCGGCGCGCGGTCTGAGCTGGTCCGCGAGCATCTCCGCCGATGCGCCGACTGCAGATCCGCTGCGGCCGAACTGTCCGATGCCGCCATGCTGCTGAAGCGGGCCTCGCAGCGGCAGGCCGGTGTGCCGGAAATGCTGTCGGATGAAAGGAAGCGCCGGATACGGCGCGCCGCGGAGCATCCGGCGATGCAATGGGTTGTCCGGCGCCACGTTCTTGTCTCCCTCATCGCCGCGGTGCTGGCGGCGGCGGTGGTGTTTCTTGTCCTGCGCAGAGCCCGGATGTACCGTGAGCAGGAATGGGACGGCATTGGCATAGAGATAGGCGTCGGGTATCCTCCCACGTCGCGCGAAGCGCCGGCCGAACATGAAGAAACACCGCTGCAATAAGGACGCCGACCTGCCGCCGCTGGGCGTATCCATCGGGGACCCGGCAGGCGTGGGTCCCGAACTGTGCCTGCGTCTGCTCTCCGACCGGAGCGTGGCCGGAATCTGCCGCCCGCGCGTGTTCGGCAGCGCGGCTGTTTTGGCGGCCGCGGCGGCGCAATGCGGTCTTGAGGTGCCTGCCGACGCTGTCTCGCTGAAGGAATGGGAAGATGGCGCTGACCCGGCCGGCCCGGCGGTCATAGATGTTTCATGGGCCGACGCGGCACATCTGCAGCCGGGGGTTGTGTCGGCGTCGTGCGGCCGGCATGCCGCCGCCTGCATACGGCTGGCGGCCGCGGCGGCGCTTGCGGGACGTGTGCGTGCGATCGTCACCGCTCCGATCCACAAAGCCGCCCTTTCACTGGCCGGCGAACGGTTTGCCGGACACACGGAGATGCTCGCGCAGCTCTCCGGGGCCGGGCGGGTATGCATGATGATGGCGTCCGAGGAACTGGCGGTCGCGCTGGTCACCACTCACGTCGCGATTTCGGAGGTGCCAGCGCTTCTTGACTCCGAAAGCGTCGCCGCCGCCATACGGCTTCTCCGGGACGCACTGTTGCGAATGAAGGGCCGGGAGCCGGTCATCTGCGTGCTGTCGCTGAATCCGCACGGAGGAGAGGGGGGGCTGTTCGGAGACGAAGAACGGCGCGTGATAGGGCCGGCGATCGCCGCCGCGCGGGGCAGCGGGTGGCGCGTTGATGGGCCTGTGCCGCCGGACACTGCGTTCCTGCCGGACAGAAGAGCGCGGTATGACGGTTACGTGGTAATGTATCACGATCAGGGCTTGATTCCCTTCAAGATGCTTGCGTTCGAAAGCGGCGTGAACGTGACGCTCGGGCTGCCGTTCGTGCGCACATCGCCTGATCACGGCACGGCGTTTGACATAGCATGGACCGGTCGTGCTTCACCGGAGAGCATGGTCCAGGCGGCCCTGCTGGCGGTGCGGCTGGGCGCCCTACGGTAGCAGCCAGCCGGCAAGGGTTCTGAAGAAGCGCGCCGCTTCGGGGTCCGACCCGCCGATCTGCCACACGTGGCTTCCGAAGCCCTTCATGGCCATCACATAGCCGCCGGCGGCGAACTGACCGATCGCGACTGCCCCGGTCGCCGCCTGGCCAGCTCCGAAAATGGCGGCGATCGCCAGTTGCCCGATTGCAACTCCGCCGAACGCCGCCTGCCCGATTGCCAGCAGTATGCCGACCGAGAGCTGGCCGACCGCAACCACACCGGCCGATGCCTGGCCGATGGCCACGACGCCGCAGGCCAGTCTTCCTATCGCCACAATGCCGCGCGCCACGGTCCTGCGTCCGGTGTCGGGATTGATGCCGCGGGTGATGTGAAGGACAGGCACACCGCCGAAGGACGCACGCGACTTGAATTCGCGGTAGACCAGGCCGGACGGATAGAGGAACTCACGCCATGTTCCTCCGGCGGTTTCTGTAACCTTGAACTCGTGTCTGTCGAGCAGGATATTATCCATGGCGCCAGTCTCCCGGGTTGCGCACAGAATGTCCGCGTCACGGGAGTTGTTAGCAGAGAACGATCGCGGATTCCAGTCCCTCGTTCCCAAAACACAAACAGCTACTTCAAGCAGAGAAGCGCTGAAACACTACATGCAAGACACCCGCAACGCGACGGACGGCGCTGAAGAGCAACCTGTTGCGTATGCACCGGCCGTGAAGGTGGCGGTAATTGGCTTGATGAATAATGTACAGCAGGCGATAATGCCAGTCAATGAATCGGGTTCGCTGCGGCTGTGTTGTTGTGCTGTCTGTTTTCTGCTGGCTGGCGTCGGGCTGTGCTGCCATTCGGGTAGGCTATGAGGCCGAGACGCGGGTGATTCCAGACGGCGGCGAGTTCGTCGTGGAGTTCAACATTTCCGAGAACCTTGCCGGCGGCAAGAGCCGGCTTGTCTCGTCTCCCCGGCTTCGTTTGAGCGAGGGCGGCAAGGGTGAGGTGACGATCGGTGATGATCACAGTTCGCTGAAGTGCACGGCGCTTGTACAGCGAACCGCGGGTGGGACCAGGGCGATGACCCGGGTGCGGATTCGCAAGGGCGATCGTGAGGTATGGACCGCACAGCAGACGATGGCGGTGGGGGCTGAGTCTCAAGAGCGGACGGAAGGGGAACCGTCCGACAACTAACAGAGGAGGGGCATGTGAGCAATCTTGGCAAAGTGTTGCGCGATGAGATCGCCAGGCTTGGACGGAAGGAAGCCAGGGCCGCGACCAGGAACATGAAGAAGATGCAGGCTGAGATGCGCAGGAGCGTTGCCGCGCTGAGGCGCGAGCTTGCCGCGGCGCAGCGCGAGATAAAACGCTTGGCGAAGATTGTGTCCAAAGGAGCGTCCGCGACCGCCCCGGCGGCGGAGCTGGATGCTGCCGGGAGGGTGACCGCCAAGGGCGTGCGAAGCATGCGCAGGAAGCTGCAGTTCTCGAGATCGACATTCGGCGCGCTTGTCGGCGCGACTTCGCAGTCGGTGTACAACTGGGAGAACTCCCGCGGCCCGCTGCGTCTGCGCGAAGCGTCCCGCCGCGCGCTTCTGCGCCTGAGGGATATGGGCAAGAAGGAAGCGCTTGCCGAGCTGGCGCGTCTGGGAGTGCGTGCCGGCCGCAACCGGCGCGGTCGTCCGCCTTCAGAATGACGCCTGTTCGCCGTTGCCTTGTGGCGGCCTGTGGGCTTGCCGCGCTGGCGTCCATCGTCGGCGCGGCGGGTTGCGAGGCGGCCGGGGGCGCTTCTCCGGCGCAGCCGCCGTATTCCGCCTCCATCGTCCGCTTCACGGGGACGGTTGTGTGGGTTGATCTCGAAACCGGTTTCTACGGCCTGGTTTCCGACGACGGGCGCAAGTACGAACCTCTCGACCTTCCTGAGACATTCAAGCGCCACGGTTTGCGCGTTCAAGTGACCGGGACGGAAGAGCCCGGCATGGTGAGCGTCAACATGTGGGGAACAATGCTGCGTGTTGTCGAGATAGCGGCCGTGTCACTTGCCGATCAGTTTCCGGGCAAGGTCGGCGGCTGATGCCGCGTCGGGGGCGTAGCCGTCGGCGCCGATTTCGTCGGAAAAGGCCTGAGTAACCGGCGCACCGCCGATCATCACCTTCGTCTTGCCGGCGATATCGGACGCCTTCAGCGCATCCACGACCGCCTTCATGTTCGTCATCGTGGTCGTCAGCAGCGCGGACACGCCGATGACACCAGCCCTGTTGTCGCGTGCGCCGGCCACGAACTTCGCGGGGTCCACGTCGATGCCCAGGTCAACGACCTTCAGGCCCGCGCCTTCGAGCATCATGCCGACAAGGTTCTTGCCGATATCGTGCAGGTCGCCCTTGACCGTGCCGATCACTGCCACGCCGATCGGTTCGACGCCGGCGTCAACGAGCTTCGGCTGGAGGATCTTCATGCCCTCCTTCATGGCGCGCGCGGCGATGAGGACTTCCGGGACGTAGACTTCGTTCTTCTTGAACTTCTCGCCGATAACGCTCATGCCGGCTAGCATGCCCTTGCCGAGGACGTCGCCCGGCTGAATTCCTGCGTCCAGCGCCTTCTGAACAAGCGTCTTGACGTCGTTTGCCTTGCCCTGCATCAGCGCGTTCTTGATATCCAGAAGCACATCCATCTTCCTTCTCCCTGTGTTCTTCCTGCCGTCCGCGCCACCGTTCTCAGACAGGCCGCAGCAGGTCGCGTTCGTAAAGCTCGCGGATCATCCGCACGTCGAGCTCATGGCCGGATTTGTAGGACAGTGCCCTGCCCACGAACCGACCCTTGTTGATCATCGCGATTACCGCGAGCAGATCCAGCGTGGCGCGGTGCCATGCGGCTTCCAGCGATTTGCCGTTGTGGTGGAGCCGCGGTTTGTTGACGTAGCGGCGTGGACCGGCGACGAGGATGTTGCGCAGCGTGTAGCCGAGGTTGCGGGTGTCGGCGAATATCTTCCCGATGCTCCAGGAGTAGAGCATCATCCACATTGTCGTGTTCGTCCTGGCCTGGGCGCCGTAACGAAAAGTCTCCGGGGTCACGTTGAACCTGATCCTCTGTTTCCCTATCGCGGACGGGAAGTCTATTGCGCAGTCGATGGTGAGCGAACGGGACCCTTCTTCGGCCGGAAGGAAGGTGAGGAAGCTGCCGTTCCTGCCGCCGACAGTAACGGGCTCCTTCACAGTGCAGTAGGATGCGGGCGTGGCTGTCTCGGCCACTCCGGCGGCGTCGACGCCCTCGACCATGTCCATGCTGCTCCGGTCGAAGAGGGGCGGGTCGCCGGAGTCCACGCGGATCAACACGTTGTCCAGTCTCAGGCCGGTCCTCAATGCGATGATGTGTTCAACCATGCGCATGTAGTTGTGCGGCGAGCCGCTGCATAGGACGATGTTGCGGACCGTGGTCCACACGTTGTCAGCCGACACGTGGATCGGCATGGATTCCGGTCTCGTTGTGCGGTCGAACCACCAGCCGCGTCGCTCGGACGGCTCGAAGTGGAGCGTGCGCTGCGCTTCGCCGAAGAAGGTGCCCGGCCCGGTGACCTGGAAAGGGCGTGCAAGCGTCGTTTCGTTGGCGGGCCATGCGGGTTCCGGCGCGAGCCATTCCCAGTCCACTGGGTGACTCCGGAACCGGTTCCAGGAATCGCGGACCGTCTGCGACTCGCCAGCAAGTATACTGCCGTACTCGTTGTCGGCCACGTCGAGGCTCCTCTTCAATATCCAGTTGAGCCGAACCCGCCAGCGCCGCGGCTGGTGTCGGACAGGTCCGATGTTTCCTGCACCTGCACGCGCAGGACGGGCTGAACCACGAGCTGCGCGATCTTCATGCCCGGTTCCACGGTGTAGGGCTCGCCGCCGTGGTTCACGAGAATCACGCCCACCTCGCCGCGGTATCCCTCGTCAATCGTTCCGGGCGCGTTAAGGACGGTCACCCCGTGCTTCAGTGCGAGCCCGCTGCGCGGGCGCACCTGTCCCTCCGTGCCCCGCGGCAGTTCTATCGCCACGCCGGTCCGGGCCAGACGGCGTTCGCCGGGGGCAAGGTCGAGCCTCTCGGCGGCAAAGAGGTCCATGCCGGCGTCGCCAGGGTGCGCGTATTCCGGGAGGCGCGCATCCGGTCTCAGGCGCCTGGCTTTCATTGCCTGCACTGCGGTCTGTTCCATCGCGGTGAATCTCCCTGCCGGCACAACTTCGCGTGAATCGGCGCGCAACATACACGTTGACGCCCCGCAATGCAACCGGCTCCCTGCCCGGCCGGGCGGTCCTGCTGTTCCGGGTGTTCTGCCGTTCAGGAAAGTGATTGCGTGGTGTACGCGGGGGCGCGTGTTCCAATATGATCGGTCAGCGTTGGCGGGGAGGCAGGGGCAATGAAGCGTGCGTGCGGAAGATACGGCGGACGGCTCAAGCGCGCCGTGGACGTGCTTGCCGCCGCGATCATCATTCTTCTGTTCTGGCCGCTGGGGCTGGCGCTTGCGGCGCTGGTCTGGGCCATGCTTGGGCGTCCGGCGTTGTTCAAGCAGACCAGAGCGGGACTGGCCGGAAGGCCGTTCACGCTTTACAAGTTCAGGACCATGACGGACGCTGGCGGCGAGAAGGGGGCTGTGTCCGACGCGGAGCGCATGACCGGGTTTGGCCGCTTCATGCGGGCGACGAGCCTTGACGAGTTGCCGGAGGTCGTGAACGTGCTCAGGGGCGACATGAGTCTTGTGGGGCCGCGTCCGCTGCTCATGGAATACCTGCCGCTCTACTCGGCCGAACAGGCGCGGAGGCACGAGGTCAGGCCGGGCCTGACGGGATGGGCGCAGGTAAACGGGCGGAACGCGCTGGACTGGGAAGAACGTTTCCGTCTTGATGTCTGGTATGTTGATCACCATTCGCTCCTGCTGGATGCGAGGATTCTGTGCATGACCGTCTGGCGCGTGTTGTCCGGCGTCGGCATAGTGGCGAAAGGCTGTGCGACAATGCCCCGGTTCACTGGAACCGGCGGTTCTCAAACGGGGAAGCAGTGATGGAACAGCGATTCGAGCGATGGGAGAAGCCGGTGATCGAGGACGGCAAGCTCACCAGGTACAACTGGCTGGTGCAGCACAAGAACGGGCTCCAGATGGGGACCCGGACCGACATTGGCGCCTTCACCTACATCAACGCAAAACACGGCGTGGCCATTGAAGACGACGTACAGATAGGGTCGCACTGTTCCATCTACTCCGTTTCCACGATAGACGACAAGCATGGGCCCGTTGTTCTGAAGAGAAATTGCCGGATCGGGGCGCACAGCGTCATCATGCCCGGTGTGACGGTTGGCGAGAATGCCGTCATCGGGGCGATGAGTTTCGTCAACAGTGACATCCCGGCCGACTGCGTTGCCTTCGGGGTTCCGGCCAGAATAGTGAAGAGGAAGGGAAACGGCTCTTGAGCGCAGGACGGCTCTTTCTTTCCCCGCCCCACATGTCCGGGCAGGAACTGGACCTGGTGCGCGAAGCGTTCGCCTCGAACTACATCGCGCCGCTGGGCCCGATGGTTGACGCGTTCGAGAAGGAGTTTGCGGAACGCGTGGGCCTGCCGCACTGCCTGGCCGTGAACAGCGGGACAGCTGCGATGCATCTTGCCCTCCGCGTTCTCGGCGTGCAGGCCGGCGACACCGTGATCGCGTCATCCCTCACGTTCATCGGCAGCGTAAGTCCTGCCGTCTTTCAGGGCGCGACGCCCGTCTTTGTTGATGCCGACGAGGGAAGCTGGACGATGGATCCTGGACTGCTGGCTGAAGTGGTGGATGACTGCATCCGCGCCGGGATCAGGCCCAGGGCGGTGATTCCCACCGATCTGTACGGTCAGTGCGCGGACTACGAGCGCCTGACGGAAACGTGCCTGCCGCATGGCATACCCGTCATAGCCGATGCCGCCGAGGCTATGGGCGCGGAGTCCCGGGGCAGGCATGCAGGCAACGGCGCCAAAATGGCGGTCTTTTCCTTCAACGGGAACAAAATCATCACCACGTCCGGCGGAGGACTTCTCGCGTCCGAAGACGGGAAGTTGATCGCGCACGCGCGCAAGCTCTCGCAGCAGGCGCGCGAGAACTACCCGCACTATGAGCACGCTGAAATCGGCTACAACTACCGGATGAGCAACATTGTTGCCGCAATCGGCCGCGGCCAGTTGCGTGTTCTCGACCAGCGCGTCAGGCGGAAGAGAGAGATATTTGACCGCTACGTTGAGGCCCTTTCAGGCCTCGCCGGCGTGACGTTCATGCCCGAGGCGGCGTGGGGGCGGTCGAACCGGTGGTTGACGGTGATCCTGATAGAGCCCGCGGTTGCGTCGGTGGACCGGGAAGCCGTGCGGCTGGCGCTCGAGAAGGAAGACATCGAGGCGCGCCCCGTATGGAAACCGATGCACATGCAGCCGGTGTTCGCCGGTTGCAGGATGTACGGCGGTTCGGTGAGCGAGCGGCTGTTCAGGCTGGGCCTTTGCCTGCCCTCGGGAACGGGCATGACTGACGCGGATCAGGATCGCGTCATAGGCGCTGTTCGGCGCGCGATGGAAGTCGGATGACGGCGATGAGGACGATGGCCGCGCGGTTCGGGAACCCGAAGCTGTACCTCATGCTGGCCGCCGACGCCTTGCTGATGGCGTTGTCGATGTTGCTGGCCTACGCGATACGCTTCGACTTTGCGATACCGGCATACTATCGCCGGCAGATAGCGCCGTTGCTGTGCCTCGTGTTGCCCGTGAAAGCGCTGTGCCTGTCGGCGTTCGGGTTGTACCGCGGAATGTGGCGCTACACGGGGCTCAAGGACATTGTCCGTCTGTTTCAGGCCCTGACGGTGGCGTCGCTGGCCGTTGTCCTCACGCTGGCGTGGTTCCAGGGGACAAGCGGACTGTCGCGCGGCGTGTTCGTCCTGGACGGCCTGATATCGTTTCTTCTCACCGGTGCGCTGCGAACAGGCATACGGGGAGTGTTCCTGCATCGAAGCGGGCTCCAGGCGATGGCGCTGCCGCGGGTTCTGAACTGGCGCGGGCAATTCCGTTCCGGTGTACGGACCATGATAGTGGGCGCCGGCATTGCCGGGGAGCGGATACTGCAGGAGATACAGGAGAATCCGAAACTGGCGTGCTCGGTGGTGGGGTTTGTGGACGATGACCCGGGCAAGCGGGGGCGCTCGGTTCACGGCATTCCCGTCATTGGCACGGTTGACGCCCTCGGCCGCTGCATAGACCGGCACGGCGTCAGGAAGGTGCTGGTGACCATCAGCGGGGTTTCCGCCGCGACCATGCGGAGAATCGTACAGGACTGCGAAGGCCGGCGCGTCGAGCTGAAGATCGTGCCCGGCATCGGTGAACTCATCGGAGGAAAGGCGGGCCTTAAGGATCTGCGCGATGTGGACTATGAGGACCTCCTTGGCCGCGAACCGGCGCAACTGGACGTGGAAAGCATCCGCGGCTACATCGAAGGGAAATCGGTCCTGGTCACGGGCTGCGGCGGGTCCATCGGTTCCGAGTTGTGCAGGCAGATCATAGAGTTCCGGCCAGGCTTGCTGGTGTTGCTCGACTCCTCGGAGGCGAACCTGTTTGCGATGGAGCTGCAGCTCAAGACCCGGCTGCGGTTCCCGCGCCACGTGGCCATCCTCGGCAGTGTGGCCGATGAATGCCTGATGGAACGGGTCTTCGAGCGCTACAAGCCCTCGGTCGTATTCCATGCCGCCGCCTACAAGCACGTGCCGATGCTCGAAGCGAACCCATGGGAGGCCGTCACCAACAACATCCTCGGAAGTTGCGCGACCATGCGAGCGGCGACGAAGCACGGGGCCGCAAGGTTCGTTCTGGTTTCCACCGACAAGGCGGTAAGACCGACGAACGTGATGGGCGCCTCAAAGCGCGTGGCCGAACTGGCGATGCATGCCATGGCGGGGAACGGCACGGTCTTCATGGCCGTGCGTTTCGGGAACGTGGTCGGGTCGTCCGGTTCGGTTGTCCCCATCTTCAGGGAGCAGATCCGGAGCGGCGGGCCGGTCACGGTCACGCATCCGGAAGTGACGAGGTACTTCATGTCGATACCCGAGGCGGCCCGGCTCATCCTGCAGGCTGGCGGGCTCGGGACCGGCGGGGAGACATTTGTGCTGGACATGGGGCAGCCGGTGCGGATTGCCGCCATGGCGCGCGACCTGCTCCGCCTGTCCGGCATGGATCCGGACAGGGAAGGGAGCATCGTCTTCACGGGCCTGCGGCCGGGCGAGAAGCTTCACGAGGAACTCATCACCGAAGGGGAAGGAGTTGCCCCGACCTCGCACAAGGGCATTCTTGTCCTGAAGCGCGAAGCCGGTTCTCAGCCGGATTCGGGACTGTTGATGGGCGCGATAGAAGAACTGGCTGAGATTGCCGGCCGCCACGACGCCGCCGGAATCAGGCGGAAACTGGTCGAGATACTGCCGGAGTACGCCGTGCAGCAGAATGTGCCGGTGCTGTGAACCTGGTGGCGGGATGGACTCGTGTTCGGGGAGGAACGGCGGACAGGGTTGTCCTCGGCGGATGGGTATTGCTTCTTCTCTTCGGCCAGATCGTGTTGCCGTTCCGGAGCGGGCCGCTCGAGTGGATTGCGCTGGGATGGCTTCTTTGCGGCATGGTCCTCGTCCGTCCGGCCACATGCCTGCCTCTGCTGGTGATGACGTGCCCGGCCTTCATGTGCGATTCGGGCAGCGACAGGGCATGGTGGCAGGAGCTTGTGGCGCTGGTTCTGCTGTTGCGGCTTCTTGCAGCCGGCAGACGCAACCCCAAGGCGCTGTTTCCGGTTGCGCTGGCGGCAGCGGCCGTGCTGTTCCTTTCCTGGCCGAGGGAAGGGGGCGCACTGTGCCTGGATATTCTCGGCCGGCCGCCGCGTGAGGCCGTGGGGCATTTCCTTTCGGCCCGGGCAAGCTGGTACGTCTTCCCTTTGCGTCAGTGTGTCCAGCGTTCGCTTGCGGCGGCAATCTGCGCCGGTGTCGTGTGTTTCCCGGCCTTCTTCTCGTCGCGGCGGATCTGGGCCGCCGCGTTTGCGGCGGGAGTCACGGCCATGCTGGCCGCTTTCGGGAGCGCGTTGCTGCCGTGGCAGGGCCCGCATCATTTCCTTGGCACGACCAATCACGCGCGGCTTGCCGGACTTCTCTTTCACGGCGCCGGTTACAATCTCAGCTATTTTGCCTTCCTGGTTGCGCTTGCGCTGCCCTGGTTTGCTCTCGCCGCGATGACCCGTGCGAGGCGTGTGTTTGCCGGGCTGTGCGGTTTGCTTCCGCCGGCGCTGTTCATTCTCCAGATTGCTTTCTATGCCGCGGCGGCGGGTGTCGCGCTTATGTTCTGCCGGCCGGCACGCTGCGCCGGGTTGCAGAGCGGCATGGCCGGCACGCGGCGCCGGGTCTCCCGGCCATGGCGCGTGGCGGCCCTGTTGTTTGCCGCAGGTGTCGTTCTTTCAACTCTGTGGTTTCTGGACACGGCGTCGGTGGTTGGGCTGCCGAACGTGTTGTCCGTGGCAAGGCTGGCTGTTGGCACGTTCATCCCGAAAGCCCTGCTTGTGCTCGGGGCGGTCATGGTCGTGCTGCCGGCAGCCTGGCTGATTCTGCGCGCGGCGGAAGGTTTGTCCGGGTCGCTGACCGGACGCGGTCCGGTCCGCTATCGCCGCGTCCGGATTGCATGCCTTGTCGCGCTGGCGGCCTGGTCGGCCGTGGAATTCGCAGGGAAGCCCGTGGAGCGCGGTGACAGATCAGGCGCAACGCGTCTTGTGGCGCGCGCGAAACCGTGGCTGGCGCGATTCGAGCCGGCGCGGGCCGATATGTGGACGCTGGGCGCGGGGAAGATCGCGGACGGGTATATCGTACGCGGCGGCGGGGCTGGCACCTGGGCGCGTTTCCACAAGCATGCGCAACGTGAAACGAAGCTGTACTACGCACACATGCACAATACGTACCTCGATCTGGCGTTCGAGTACGGGCTGATTCCGGCGGCCGTGGCGCTTGCGGCTCTCATTGCAGCCGCATTCCGTTTGTCGAAAGCGTCAGACTTCAGAAGGTTGTGGCTCTTCTATCTGGTTCCATGCCTGATCACGGCGCTGGGACAGCACCTGCTGTACGCCTTCACGAACGTGTGTCTTCTCATGCCCGCCGTCATTGCGGCGGCTCGCGTCCTGGCCCGCAATGGTCGGCTGCCGACGCGGCGCTCCCGCGCATGACGCAGCCTGCCGCCGCCTTCAACACGGTCCATGCGTCCAGCCAGAAGGACTGATGTTCCTCGTACCACAGATCGAGGCGCATCTCTTCCTCTGCCGAAGCGGCGGGCATCCTGACTTCAGCCCAGCCAACCAGGCCGGGCTTGGCTGTCGGTTTGCGCCGGATTCCGGATGAACCGGCAGCCGGTTCGGGTGAAACCGGGCGGGGGCCGACGATGCTCATTTCGCCGCGCGCCACGTTGATGATGGCGGGGGCGTTCCACGCGTGGATGCGACGGAGCAGCCGGGCGAAGAAGGCTGCGCCGGAGTCCGGCAGCCGGCTCCGCAGCGTGAACATGTCAAAGACAATCCCGAATCGTCCGATTCTCGGCGAGCGCACGAGCGCGGGGCCCGGCAGACGTTTCGCGGCGACAACGGCGGCGATCCACAGCGGCGAGCCGGCCGCGGCGATGACCGCAACGATCAGCAGATCGAAAACGCGCTTTGTGGCAAGCCGAACCAGGCTGACGGCCGGGCCGGCGTATTTCAGCCGCACGAAGAGCGCGGACGACAACAGGGCGGCCAGGAAGACCATGCGCGCCGTTCCGGTCAGGAAGATGGAGATCGCTGCCGCCGGGAGCAGAAGCGGCGTCAAGTGAATCAGATCCCGGCCCAGCCCCGCGAACAGCGCGGCGGCGTTGCGCGCGGCGGGCCGCTTGAGGCCTGCCACTCTCCGGCGCATCGCGCCCGCGGCGATGTCCGGCAGATCGAAACACAAGGCAAAGAAGCCCAGGCGGACGGCGACACACATCAGGCGCAGCAGGCTGACCGACGGCCGGTAGCGGCGGGCGGCCGGGCCAGGCGCCGAAGGCCGTTCGCGTTGCATGATCTTTCCCGCCTCCGTCCGGTAGAGTTGATCCAGATCGTCAACTGTTCTGGACAGGGTGAAGTCCCGCAGCATCAACGCGCGCCCGTTTCTCCCCAGTGTGGCCGCCCATTCAGGGTTGTCCAGAAGACGGAGAATCGCCGCCGCCAGCGCCGGCGCATCGTCCATAGGGACGAGCAGGCCTGTTTCCTCGTGGCGAACGGCATCAACCAGTCCGCCGACGGCCGACGCCACGGTGGGCCGCGCCATCAACAGCGCCTCGATGCTTCCGCCGAGGTTCTCGCTGCGCGAGGACTGGATGGTGACATCGGAGCCGGCCAGCACATCGGGAATGTCGCGCCGCATGCCGGTGAAGATCACTGCATGGTCTATGCCCAGCGACTTCGCCAGCGATTTCATCTCCAGCATGAATTCCTCGCCCCCGGCTTCCCATCCCCTGCCGACCAGGAGAAACCTGGCGCGCGGATTGCGTTGCAGAACGAGTTTCGCGGCCTCAAGCACTGTGTCGTGTCCCTTCACAGCGCGGCCCTGGAGCTGCGGCGGCGTCCACTTGCCGTACGGGAGGCGGCTGTAGAAATAGGCAACCATGCTGACGATCGGGGAGTTGTCCGGGATTCCGTACTCGCGCCTGAGTTTGCCCCCGTCAGCCTTGGCCGGATCGAATGCGGACGGGTCAGCGCCGTAGAAGATGCGTTCCATCCGTCTGGCGGGGAGCCCCATCTCCAGGTATAGCTTGCGGCTGAACTCGCAGGACGGGATGACCTTCGTGTCCATCCAGAACGTGCGGCGGTCCACCTCGCGCGTTGCCGGCGCTTCCAGGTAGAACGGCCCCGTGCACATGGAGAAGCGCAGCGGAACATCGGCGATGTAGGCCGCGACGCGGCCGAGGATAACGGAAGTGAAGAGGTGATAGTGTACCACGTCGAAGCGATGTTCCCTGAGGAACCGGGCAAGCTTCAGTACACGGCGAACGATGCCTGCGTAGTCGTTGACGCTCATGACGTCCAGGTCGAACACGTGATACGGCACGCCGGCGCGCTGGAGCTTGGGCGCAAGATCGCCCTGGCCGGGCGAGATCAGCGCGGCGGCATCGTGGCCCCTTGATCGCAAGTCGCGCGTGATTTCGAACATCCAGTTGGCTCCGTTCGGTGTTGCGGCGATGTGCAGAATCTTCAACGGCATGAGGTCCGTCTTGCCGGCCAGGTCCGCCCATTGGGAGGTGTCCGGGTCGGATACCGGTTTCCGCGCGAGAAGGATGAAGTTCTCCGCCCAGAGCGAGGGGCGAACACGCGCGCGCCGTCCCGCGAGGCGGCGGACGAGCGGGACGCGGCGGCCGCGGACGTGCAGGTTCTGGCCCGGCGGCAGGGCGGCCATGGAAGAGAATGACCAGTCAAGGCCGCCGAAGCCGGCGTCTGTCACCAGCTTCTGCAGCATGCGCCGGTTCAGGTAACGTATGTGGCCGTCCGTTCCTCCCAGGAGAGGGTGTTCCCACATGCCAAGCAGGAACAGAAGGCGGTTCAGGAACCACGTGACGTTGGGCGTCAGAACAACGATGAACCCGCCTGGCTTCAAGGCCGAATGGGACGCTGCAATCAATGCAGCCGGGTCGAAGACGTGCTCAAGGACCGCGCTCAACACCACAACGTCGAACCGCTGGCCGGGGAACGGCTGCCGGAACCGGGCCAGCGGGTCGGCGCTTGTCCTTGCGACGCCGGCGTAGCCGCGTGCCGACGCGGCTTTCAGCGCAACCGGCGAGATGTCCGTGCCGTAAATCCGGCAGCCGTAAAGGTCCATCAGCCGCCGGCCCAGCACACCGTTTCCGCAACCCACGTCCAGCACCGTTGAAGAGTGGCGCAGGCCCAGCCCGGCCATGGCCGGCAGCAGGGACTCGACGTACGGCGGGACCGGATCGGAGTCCCATATCCGGTCGTAGTGCGATTCGATGTTTCCGTCATCGTCCATGCAAGACGCCTGTTTCCTGTGCGCGGGACCCGGCGGCTGCGCTGCCGAACAGCGCAACGCAACGCCTGGTCAGGCGCGGCTGTAGAGTGTCACGATCTCGTCTGCCGTGCCCTCGCCCTCGACGCGGCCCTTGTTCAGCCAGACTGCGCGCCCGCACAGTTCGCGGACCATGTGCATATCGTGCGAAACCAGAACGATGGTGGTGCCGGCGTCGCGAAAGCGCCGTATGCGTCCGGCGCATTTCGCGCGGAACTTCTCGTCGCCGACCGCGAGGATTTCGTCTATCAGCAGGATGTCCGGCTCGACGTCCGTGGCTATCGCAAAGCCCAGGCGGGCGATCATGCCGCTGGAATACGTGCGCAGGGGCGATTCGATGCAGTCCCGAAGCTCGGCGAACTCCACGATGCTGTCGAGGCGGCGGGTTATCTCCGCGCGGGAGAGTCCCAGCAGCGCGCCGTTCAGAAAGATGTTTTCGTGCCCGGTCAGCTCGGGATGGAATCCGCCGCCGACGTCCAGCAGCGGCGCCACACGGCCCCTTATCCGGATCCGCCCTTCGGTCGGCTGGAGCACCCGCGCCGCCAGTTTCAGCAGCGTGCTCTTGCCGGCGCCGTTGCGCCCGACTATTCCGAGGACCTCGCCCCGGCGGACTTCCATGCTTACGTCCCGCAGCGCGAGGTGGTCAATCATCCTGAGTTGTCCGCGCAGCATGCGGATCACGTATTCCTTGAACGTGTGGATTCGTTCGTGCGGGAGGCGGTAGCGGACGGTAACGCGGTCAATCCTGATCGCCGTGTCCGGGCTCAGCGTCTCTGTCTCGGTTGTGTTGCGGTTGTCAGGCGCGGTAGGCGATTTCATCGGAATTCCGTGTGAAGAACAGCCAGCCAAGCAGCAGGACCAGCACGGAGGCGCCGGCAGCGGCGCAGAGGGACTCCATGGCCGGCAGGGCGTTCATGTGTATCGGCGCGCGGAAGATGTCGACGAGGTGGCACATGGGGTTCAACTTGAAAAGCCATCGGTAACGTTCCGGGACGATGTCTATCGGATAGATCACGGGTGTCAGGTACATCCACGCTGTCAGGGCAACCTGGTATATCTCCATGAAGTCGGCGAAATAGACTGCCACCGACGAAACAAACAGAGCCACGCCGAGCGTGAACATTGCCGTCAGCAGGACAGAAACCGGGATCGTCAGCGCCGCTCTGCCGACCGGGATTCCGAGGACGGCCATTATCAGCGCAAGCGGGACAAGCGAGAGAGCCAGGTTGACCAGTCCGTTCCCGACGGCGGCTACGGCGAATGCCGTCCGCGGCACGTAGATGCGCTTGACGAGGCTTGCGCCCCACACGATCTCGCTTGTGCTGGCCAGGGTTGCCTGGGCGAAGAACTGCCAGAGCAGAAGGCCGGCAAGCAGGTACGCGGAGTAGTTCGGCACGCGGAGCCCGAAGAGCCCGTGCAGCACGAGCGAGAGCACCGCCATCATCAGCAGCGGATTCAGCATCGTCCAAACGACTCCAAGCACGGAACGCTTGTAGCGGGCCTTGATGTTGCGGATGACGAGCTGCGCCACGAGGTCGCGGTAGCGCCATAGCTGGACAAGCTCTTCGATTGCCGGCGGCTGGCGGTGCGCCGAATCGAAGACGGTCTGCGCTGTTTCCGGGCATCCGGTTTTTCCGGCGAGCGGGCTGTGTTCGCACATAGTGAAACATCCGCGGTAAGATTGTCGAAACAAGGCGCCGTTGAGTCTTTGCCGGGTCCCTGCCGGAAAGAGCGCGTGAGCGATGGAAACATTTTCCCATTCCGTCTGAAAGCCCAATTCCGGGCCGCGCCCGAATCGCCGGGGGGCATGTCCCCCTTTTTGCTTGCAGGGCAATGGCTGATTCCGTTTCACGGCATCCCACAGGCATCGCGTAATCGTAATCCTGATCGTAATCGTAATCATCTGCCAAAGAGAGGACTATGATTACGATTACGATCAGGATTACGAAGGACAGTTCAAGAATCACAATCCCGCAGACTATTCTAAAACATCAGCAAACGCGGGGTTTTGTGATCGTGAAACGTTGCCTACGGGATGACAGTGATGCCGTTTCACGGCATCATGCCGAACTGCACGGTCAAGGGGTACAGCGTCGGCGCGGCCCTGCTGGATCTCGACGAGCCCTGGAAGGTGCGGCATGATCGTTGAGGCCGACCGCACGGTGAAGGTCTGCTACGGCGCCACGAACCCGTCGCGTGTTTCGAGAGCGACCCGCAGGGTCGGTTCTCTGCCCGCCTCGAACAGCGCGGTGGTGATTCGCGCCGCGCGTGTGCGGCTGCAGCGGCCTGAAACGTACGCGCCTATGAAGGGAACGGGGGCGGTTCTGCCGACGACCCGCAGCTCGTTGGTCCTTATCGCTCCGCATGCCGGCAGCAGCGGCGCGGCGTAGTCGGATATGACCGCCGCATCGGCGTTTCCGTCCGCGACATCAATCGCCGCGATCGTGCAAGTGGCGCGGACGGTGCGGGCGGTGGCGGGGACGGTGACGCCCGCCGTCGTCAGCGCCTCTATCGCGGCTGAATGTTTCTCCGTGCAATTCGCCGGGCCGAAGAGGAGACGCCTGCCGGCGAGGCCGGCCAGGTCCACGGCCGGGTCATCCCCGCGCACGATGAAGAGACCCCGGAACATGGTGGCGCCGTCATTGTCTGTCAAGGCCGCGGCGAGCGAGAGTCGGATATCCATGCGGGCCGACTCGGACTCGATCACCGAGCGTTTGCCGATTACCAGGTCGGCTGACGCGGCGGCCGGCGAATCCAGCGAAGTGCCGAACGCGAGGGAAGGCTCAAGCCCGAGCCTGTTTCCCAGGAACTTCGCGAGCCTCGAGTAATCGCGCTGCGCGAAGCCGGCGATGCATTCGCAGGAGAGAGGGAGCGCGAGCGGATCCATCACGAAGATGCCGAGAGTCGCCGGTTCCGGAGGAGGCTTCCTTCCGCACCCGCCGGCAGCAAGGAGCAGAAAAGCCGCGACACAGAACGCTGTTGGCAGACGCGAATGCATGTTCTCGGGAGTGTGAGTTGTCTGCGCGCCTGCATCAAGCGCGGACTTGGCGTTCACGGCCGCGCGCGCAGGGCGGGTTTACTGAACCTTGTGCATCAGCGCTGTGGCGAGGCGTGCGCCGATGTCCCGGTACTGGCGCTGGGCCAGGACGGTTGTGCCGGCGCGCGAGTAGGGTATTTCCAGCGCCAGGGCCGGGATCGAGAGAATGGATGCCATGTAGGTTGTGAAAGTCGCCCCGTCCCATCTTGACGGGCAAGCGGCCTGTCTTTTGAAGTTCCCAGCGGCGAATTCGCCGAGATCCTGCTGGATGACGTTTGCCCACTTCTCGGCCGCCCTGAAGGCGTCGGGTAACTTCTCCTCGTTCGGGAGGAGCGCGTAGACGCCGTCCGTTTCGCATGCCCCGGGGGCGTGAAAATCGAGGGCTAGCACCGGTTTGCAGCGCGTTTGCCACAGCGCTATGTCGCGCTGCACCGCGAGCACTTCGTGGCGCATCGGGGGCAGGCCCCAGGCGCGGTTGAAGTCGCACGGGAAGTTGTCCTTGCCGTACTCGCCAGCGGCCACACCGTCCGCATCCAGGAGCGGCACCGCCCAGACGACGAACGGCGAGCGCCGGCTTTTTGAAAGCTGCTGCATCAATCCGTCAAGCACCCATGAGCCGGGGGTTTCCCCCGCGTGCTGGCGCGCGACCAGGTAGATGCCCTGCCGTGTTCCGTTCGGTTCGCCGGAGTCGGTGAACAGGCGCACGATCGGCCTTCCGCCGGTGCTGACCCCGATTTCCTCGGTCTTCCAGGATCCCTTCGACTTCGCGACCAGTGCAGCCGCGTCCTCCTCGCCGTACGGGAAGCAAAGGGCCACATCCGTTTCGGGCGCGGGGTGCGGGATAGTCCATGATACGGCGCAGTGTCCGGTTTCGGAAAGCGATGTCACCCCGCCGGACATGCGGTGCCAGCCCTGGCCGGACGGTCTGAACACCGGCGCGAGGTCGGCGCCCGCCCCGGCGCCGAGCACATTGTCGAAAAAGCGGAGGGTAACCCTTACCTTGCCTTGCTCCTGCGAGGCGGCCGGGTTGGATTCGACGACGCGGAAGCAGAACCAAAGCGACTCCGGTCCGCCGCGCGGGGACGCCGCGAACCGGACTTCCGGCATGTCTCCGCCGGACGCCACTTCCACGGCGCATGCATTCCCGTATGGGATATCTGTGCGAACCTTGAGGCTCATGCCTTGTGCTGCGCGTCAGGCCGGGATACGGCGTGCGCGGGTCATTTCCCGGGCTGCTTCGGCGTTTCCTGGCCGATCGTGCCGGTTTTTTCCGAATCGGCCACCCGGCCCAGAAACTCGGGCAGATCCAGGCCCGCCTGCTTTGCCAGTTCGTGCATCGGAGGAAGAACGCCCATGAGTCTCTTCCCGAGCCCGTCGAGCCCGTTGCCGGCGCCTCCGTCCCAGACGATGATCTTCTCCAGCGGCAGGTCCTGGATCGCCTTCGCCTGCACGTGAGATATCTCGAGCAGTTTCTCGATAAGGAGGAGGGATGTCGCGACCTTCGGGTCCCCGGCCGACTGGACCAGGTTCCTGTACCCTGCCGACTTTCCGTCGAGCACGGCCTGTGTGCCTTCGCCTTCGGCGCGCATCTTCGCCAGGGTTGCTTCGGCCTGCCCCTGAGCTATCAGAACCGCCTGCTGCTTCTCCGCCTCGGAGGCGATAACGATCTTCTTGCGTTCGGCCTCCGCCGGGACGACGACTTCCGCGTTCAGGCGCGCCTGTTCGCGCAGGGCCTTTGCCTCCTCGGCCTTCTTCTGGGCGGTTTCCTGAGCCACGCGGATCGCGCCGTCCGCCTCGCGGGAAGCGGATTCGCCCTTGTTCCTGGACTCCTCTTCCGCGACGCGCTGATTCGCCTTGTAGCCGGCCTTCTGCGCATTTGCCGCGGTTTCGGCACCGACCGCTTCAGCGTCCAGTTTTGCCGTCTGCTGGCGTTTGTCGCGGCTTGCGGCAGCTTCGCCTATTTCCGCCTCGGCGACGGCGGCGGCGACTTTCTGGCGTCTCTTCTTCGCGGCCTCGGCCTCGCCGATCTCGGCTTCCGCGGTTGCGGCCGAGACCGCGATTCTCTGGTCGCGCTGGCGTTCGGCCACACCGGTCTGTCCGAGTTTCTCCTGTTCCGCCACGTCGATGTTAGCCTGGTTCACCGCTTCCGCGGCGGCCTTTCTGCCGATTGCCTTGATGTACCCGGACTCATCGTCAATGTCGCGGATGTTGACGTTGATCAATCCCAGGCCGATCTTCTCGAGTTCCACCGCGAGCGCCTCATTCACCTTCGCCATGAACGCCTGCCGGTCGCGGTTGATGTCCTCGATCTTCATCGTGGCGATGACGGCGCGCATCTGGCCGATGATAATGTCCTGCGCCTGTGCCTGTATCTGCTGAGTGGTCAGGCCGAGGAGGCGGATGGCCGCGTTCTCCATGACTCCAGGCTGGTACGAGATTGCCGCGGTGACGGTTGTCGGCACCGTAACGCGGATGTTCTCCTGCGAGAGTGCGTTCGACAGGTCAATCGGCACGACGAAGGGTTCGAGATCGAGGTAGTCGTAGGACTGGATGAGCGGCCAGATGAACGCCGCGCCGCCGTGAATGCAACGCGCCGCGCCGCTGCCGGTCTTCCCGTATATCACGAGTATCCTGTTGGACGGGCAGCGCCTGTACCGGCGGATGAAAGTGACGATGAGAACGAGCGCGATGAGGGCAAGCATCGGGCCGAGCACCAGTCCGGTCGGGATGCGGCCCTGCACCTGCGTCACCGCGCCGAGAGATGCGATAAAATACTGGTTCACTGCTGATCCTCCTTCGCGCCCGAGGGCTTGTCGCACTTCACTTCGATGGTATTCGATTCAAGAACCCTGACGACTGTTACGGAAGTGCCGGAGCGAAGCGGCCGGCCGTCAACGGTCCGGGCGCGGAGGTGTGTCAGGACCCCGTTGCAGGAGACGCGCACCTCGCCAACGCCGCTCTCGGGTATGTCGCCGTACACGGCGCCCCGTGAGCCGACGCAGGACGCGATCTTCAGGTTCCCGGTTTCGGTCAGCCTGCGCATTACAGCCGGGATGAGCGATACTATGAACATGGCCCCGGTGCCCCACAACAGGCCGAACACGAGCGCGTGGCGAACTGCCGCGCCGTTATTCAGGTGAAGGGAGACGGCCCATGTGAAGAGTGTGCAGAAGGCGATGATTGAACGCACGCTGATGAGCTGGAACGCAAAGACCGTATCGTGCGCGTCGCCGTCAACCGGGTGATCCGCGGCGTCGTCCGGCCCGGCGTCGAGGTCGTCTTCGCTTCCGATCCCCATCAGGGCGGAAGCGAGTTGCCAGACGAAGACCACGGCGAAGAAGGAAGCCGCGCCGTAGAAACACTGGTTAAGAACCGTCAGGCCTGCCCACCAGCCGATCAATGCATTCATGGCACTCCTCCCGCTCCAGGCTGTCTTATTAGGAATTCCTTCATGAGATAGCAAGACGATACGGCTGCCGTCCGGCTGGATTCCTTGCGTGCCGGCGGCGTTGACAGGTTCTCCGATACTGGCTTCACAGGGCAGGCGGGTGCGGTTATCATGCAGGCAGTTCATCCCGCGCGTCGGCGCGGGATGGGTGTGAAAGGAGCGCAATGGAAAGCGAACCTATTGACGAACAGCAGCCCGACTGGGACCTGACCGAATGGGAAAGCGCGTTGACGATCAACGTCGGCGTCGCGTATGGCTGCAAGAAATGCGGCGCCATGGCGATGGTCAGCAAGGGCGGGGTGGGTGTGATGGAACTCGCCTGTTGCGGCAGGCCGATGGAACCGATGTCGGCGAGACATGGCGGAGCGGCGCAGTGAGCGGGCCTGCTTCCCGCGGAACCGTATACCGCTGTCCCGTATGCGGAGCCGAGCTTTTCGTGGTGAACGGCGGGGCCGGCGATTTTGACCCGCATTGCTGCAACACCGACATGCTGCCGCTGCGCAGGAAAGCGCGTTTCTACGTGTGCCCGATCTGCAAGGCCGAAGTCGCGTCGTTCCAGCGCGTCAACGGGAAGTTCGAACCATTCTGCTGCGGTGTGCCAATGGAGCCCGCCGCCTGATCGGCTTGCTGTCCTGCCGCGGTTCGCGCGGCACGAGTACGGCGGGCTCGTTAAACAGCGCGTTGACTCGCGGGTGCGTTACGTGCGAAGCTTCAGCCCTTTGTGATTTGGAGCGACCTGCAAGGAGACGGCACGAATGAGACTCATCTTTCTCGGACCGCCGGGCGCCGGCAAAGGCACAGTGGCCCATCACGTTACACAGAAGACCGGCGTGGTCCAGATATCGACCGGTGATCTTCTCCGTGAGGCCGTGAAAAACGGCACGGAGCTCGGGAAGAAGGCCAAGTCCTACATGGATGCCGGCGAGCTTGTGCCAGACGCTCTCGTGATAGGGCTCTTGAAGGACCGGATCGCGCGGTCGGACTGCGCCAGGGGATTCATTCTGGACGGGTTTCCCCGCACCATCCCGCAGGCCGAAGCGCTCGAGGCGGCCGGGGTACAGATAGACAAGGTGATCAATTTCAGGATCAAGGATGAGGTGGTTATCCGGCGGCTTTCCGGTCGGCGCATTCATAAGAAGACCGGTCGGATATACAACGTCAACCCGGGCGGCTACCCGGCCCCGACTTCTGACATGAAGCCGGAAGACCTGCTTCAGCGCGATGATGACAAGCCCGAGGCGATCGCGAACAGGCTGGAGGTGTACAGGCGCCAGACCGAACCGCTTATCTCCTTCTACGCGAGCAGGAAGCTGCTGGCTGACATAGACGCCGCGAAGGACATGGCCGAGATCGCGGTCGAGCTGGATCCGATACTGGGAATCTGACGGGGCTTGCCCGGCGCCGTGAACGCCCCGGCTGCGGCCGGGGCCGGGAGCGGGGGCAAGTCTGATCGGTGTTGACATGTGGAGCGCCGGCATCTATTGTGCGCCGGTTTTTCCGGACGGCGAGCCCGAGATTCGGCTGCCTGGGCGGGGCATATTGGAAGAGAGAGAACCATGGAATCGTACGCAATTGTGGAGACGAGCGGCAGGCAGTACCTGGTGAAGGCCGGGGACGTCCTCGAAGTGAATCGCATCGAGGCCGAGGCCGGCGGCAAGGTTGATCTGGCGCCGGTGCTGGCGGTTTCCGACGGCAAGGACATCGTCATCGGCAAGCCGGAAGTCAGCGGGGCCAGCGTGGCGTGCTCGGTTGTCGAACACAAGCGCGGTCCGAAGCTGGTTTCGTACAAGAAGAAGCGTCGCAAGGGCTACGCCAGGAAGATCGGCCACCGCCAGGATCTTACGGTGCTCAAGGTCGAGGCCCTGAACCGCGCCTGATGCGCGATCCGGAAAGGGGAATCCTATGGCTTCCAAGGCAAGCGGTGCGGGTCGTAACGGCCGGGACAGTATCGGCAAGCGGCTCTGCGTGAAGCGTCACGACGGACAGTTTGTCACGGCCGGTTCAATTCTTGTTCGGCAGCGTGGAACCAAGTTCCTGCCCGGCCCGAACGTCAAGCGCGGCAAGGACGACACGCTCTTCGCGCTGTGTGCCGGGACGGTCCGGTTCGACAAGGGCGGCAAACGCATCAGCATCATGGAGCCGGCAGCGGCGAATTGAGCCCGGCCTCCTTTCTTCCGTCCGTCGCGTTGCATAGCCCGCTTCGGGTTGCCGCGGGTTCCATGCGGGTTTCACCGTGAAGGGCAGGACCTTCATAGACGAGGTCGTGATCCGCGTCAAAGCCGGCAACGGCGGCGACGGGGCGGTGAGTTTCCGTCGCGAGAAGTACGTTCCCAAGGGCGGACCTGACGGCGGTGACGGCGGCCGTGGCGGGCACATCATCCTCAGGGCCGACCGGGAAACCGATTCACTTATAGCCCTGCACTACGCGCCCGAGCAGAAGGCCGAGCACGGCGGGAAGGGCCGCGGCGCGCAGAAGCACGGCGCGGACGGGAGCGATCTGGTCCTCAAGGTTCCGTGCGGCACCGAAGTGCGCGACGAGAGCACCGGCGAAGTGACGGGCGAAATCGTCGAGGAAGGCGCCGAGCTGATGGTTGCCCGCGGCGGGCGCGGCGGGCGCGGGAACTGGCACTGGCGCTCTCCCACGAACCAGGTTCCGATGCAGCACACCGACGGCATTCAGGGTGAGGAGTTCCAGCTCAGGCTTTCGTTGAAGATCGTCGCCGATGTCGGGCTTGTCGGCTATCCGAACGCCGGGAAGTCATCGCTGCTGGCAGCCATCAGCGACGCGCATCCGAAGGTGGCGGCGTACCCGTTCACGACCCTGAACCCGGTGATAGGCACCGTCGTGTTCGACGATTTCACGCGTGTGCGGGTTGCGGACATACCGGGAATCGTGAAAGGCGCGCACGACGGGGTAGGGCTGGGGCTCCGGTTCCTCCGGCACATCGAGCGGTCGCGTTTTCTCATCTACGTGCTCGACGCGGCGGGGGTGGACGGGCGAGACCCGGTTGCCGACTACGAATCCCTGCGTAAGGAAATCACCTTTCACGAGGAGTCGCTTGCGGACAGGCCGTTTTTCGTGGTCGCCAACAAGATGGATCTTCCCGATGCGGCGGAAGGGTTGAAGAGACTTCGTGATGAAGCCGGGCTGGACCCTGTTCCGATATCCGCCTTCACCGGCGACGGTGCGGAGCGGGTCAAGACCGAGATAAAGCGCCGCATATCCGACATGGCGAACGAGGAAGCTGCCGGGCCCGGATCAGACGAAGCCGCGGACTGACGCGACATCCGGCGCCGCCGCCAGCAGCATCACAAGCCGGTCCATGCCGAGAGCGATTCCGCCCGCGCGCGGCATGCGTCCCCGGTCAAGATCCTCCAGGAAATCCGCGTCCGGCGGGTATTCGGCCATGCCGCGCGCCGTCCGTGCCGCCGTTGCCGTCTCGAACCGGCGGCGCTGTTCCGATGCATCGGTGAGTTCGCTGAAGGCGTTGGCCAGTTCGATCCCGGCTATGTAGAGCTCCCAGCGCTCAGCGCACGGCGGGTCGTCCTGCCGGCACCGGGCCAGGGCGGCCCCGTGGACCGGGTAGTCCTTGAGGATCACCGGGTGATCCCGTTCGGCGATGCGCGGTTCCACCTTGCACACGAGATCCATGTCGAAGCGATCCGGGTCCTGGTCGCGCAGCGGATCCCACCCGGCCCATTCGAGGAAGGCGTCCCGGACGGTGATTATCTCCCAGCAGGGCATCAGTTCGATCACCCGGCCGTGCCGGCTGACGGTTGTTCGGCCGGTTATGGCGGTCGCGACCGCGGCGACCAGGCTTTTCGTATCCGCGAGTATGTCGAGGTAGTCGGCGTTTGCCCTGTACCACTCGAGCATGGTGAATTCCGGGTTGTGCATGGGTCCGGATTCGTCACGCCTGAAGCACGGGCCAAGCTGGAATACCCGTTCCGCTCCCGCGGCAAGCAGGCGTTTCATCTGCAGTTCCGGCGAGGTTCTCAGGAACCAGTCTCCGGCCGGTTCTGCTTCTATGTGTTCTTCCGGAGCGGGCGAGGGAATGCGGACGGGAGTGTCGACTTCGATGAAATCCCTGGAGAAGAAGAAATCCCGTACTGCGCGGCAGGCCCCGGACCTGGTCCGGAGAATCTCAAGTGACGCTGGACCTGTCATTTCGCGGCTGCCGCCAGGGCTGGCGCGCTAGCGCTTGACGCGGTCAACATACCCGCCGGTGCGCGTGTCGATCCTGATGATGTCGCCCTGGTTGACGAAAAGCGGCACCGGCAGCTCGTAACCGCCTGCCACCCTGGCAGGTTTCATGACGTTGGTCGCGGTGTCGCCGCGCGCGCCGGGTTCCGTGTGAACGACTTCCTTCTCGATGAACGTCGGCATCGTGATTTCGATCGGGTTCCCGTTGTGGAAGAGGACTCTCACGGTGGCGTCTTCCACGAGGAAGTGGCGGGAGTCGCCCATCACGTCGGACGTGATCGTCACTTGCTCGAAGTCCTGGTCGAGGAACACGTAGCCGTGCCCGTCGTTGTACGAGTACTGCAGGGTCTTTTCCTCGAGGACTGGCTGGTCGATCCTGTCGGCGGCCCTGTAGGTCTTCATGAAGGTAGAGCCGTTGATCATGTTCTTCAGGCGACAGGTGTAGAGGGCCTGGCCCTTGCCGGGCTTCACGAAAGTGAACTCGGTGATGGCGTACGGAACGCCGTCAATCTCTACTTTCAGCCCCTTCCTCAAGTCCGATGCGTTGTACATGCGATCCTTTCCTGGACACCGTTTCCGGCAAAAAGCCGCGCAAGGTTAGTCGTCCGCCCTGTCCGTGTCAACAAGCGCTTGCGGGCTCGGAGCGGGCGTTTTGCATGTTGCCTTCATGTCGGGTTCTGGTAAATTCGCCGCGTTGAAGCCGGTGCCTTGCCGGGGTGTGTCTGAGGTTTTCTCCGGCGTTTGGCCGGCCTTTTCCTGCGGGAGGAGATGCCCAATGACTCGTAAGATCAGCGCGATTCTCTCTGTTGCCTGGATGGCGGCGGCGCTTTCGCTGAACGCCGCGGCTGCTACGATCGAACTCGGGAATGAGGCGCCCTGGTACTTCTCGCCCGCGCTGGGCGTGGTTGATTTCGAGGGCGACCAGGAATACTCCGATGGTCTTTTCCTGTCGGCCCGCCTGGGCTACGACTTCAACGACAGGTGGACTTTCGAGGCCGAGGCCTCGCTTGCCCCGCTGATCGACTCCAACAGGGTGTCCGGACGGCCCGCCCCGGACTGGAACGACACGCAGATCCTCGCCCTTGCCCTTGACGGCCTGTTCCATTTCACGCGCTGGGAGAGGCTCGATCCGTACCTGGCTGCCGGGATAGGCGTCATGCACTACGGTGAAGAGCCGGCGAACGGCAGCAGCGACAACTTGTTGCTGCGCGGCGGCGGCGGGGTGATGTACCACTTCAACGACGAGTGGGCGGTCAGGGCCGATTACCGCGGAATTCTGGCCGGATTCGGCGACAGCCCGAACGCGAACGCGATGTTTTCGGCGGGCCTGGTGTGGAACTGGGGCGCCCGCGTACCCCCGAAATTCGTGGCTGTCGGCAGCCCGAACGACAGCGACGGCGACGGTCTGACGGACGTAAGGGAAGTCGAGATAGGGACGGACCCGTTCGATCCCGATACTGACCGCGACGGGCTGACCGACGGCGACGAGGTGAACCGCTACACGACGAATCCGCTGAACGCCGATACCGATTGGGACGGGCTCAGCGACGGCGACGAGGTGCTGAAGCACAATACCGATCCGAAGATCAGGGATACCGACAGCGGCGGCGTGGCAGACGGGCACGAAGTGATTGAGGACGAAACCGACCCGCGCAATCCGGCCGACGACCTGATGCTGATCGAGCTCTACATTCCGTTCGAGTACGACAGTGCCGTGATCCCGGTCCAGTCCTATCCCAAGCTGGATGTGGTGGCCAAGGTGCTTCAGCGCAATCCGGACGCCAGGGCCAGGATAGAGGGGCATGCCGACCGTACGCGCAAGTCCGGCGAAGTCTACAACACGCGCCTTTCCAGGCGGAGAGCCGGCTCTGTTGCCGACTACCTCACCGGCACGCGCGGGATCGCTTCAGAGCGCCTGAATGCACTGGGTTACGGGTTTAGCCGTCCGAAAGAGAAGAACGACCCGATTCGCGGCAACCCTATGAACCGCAGGGTTGAAGTGTACATCAGCGGCGCGACCGACAAGACCATTCCTGCCGAGGAGCCGGCTTCCGGCCCCGGCGCGGCTGTCCCTGTCGCGGCGGACAAGTAGAACCATTCGCAGCACGCCGTGGCCTGTTTCCACAGGCCACGGTTGCCGAGCCGGATCAAACGCATCCCCATGCCTCGCCCGTGCATCGCGGGTATGACGGCGGCTCACTTCCCGCGCTTCAGTTCGCCCTTCCTCAAGGCGGCAGCCCGGCCGGTTGCAAGGCAGGCGCGCCGGCAGCCCTTGCGGGGGCCGGCGCTTGCGGTGTGACGATGCGGCTCCAGCAAACGCCCCCCTGCCGTGAAAGGGAGGATGCCGCATGCAGATAGAAGAAAGGCCAGCGGGTACAAGCCCGCTGGCCTTCGCATTGTTACGGCTTTAGCGGGTGGCTGTTACCAGAGAACCACCCTTACGCCGGCAGAGACGGAGACATCGGTTGTTTCGCCGGAGCCGGTGACGCTGTCGGACTTGATCAGCCAGTTGCGGTCGAAATCGAACACTTCGTCAGTGGCCGCGTTGAAGTTGACCTGTCCGAACAGGGCGACGGTGGGCAGGAAGAAGAACTTGGCGCCCGCCGCGGCCGAGAAGACAAACACGGTGTCGTCGTCCTGCGCCGAGCCGTCCAGCATCTGCAGCGTTGCGGAGACGTAGGGGACAAGCGCGTCATCGCCGACAAAGCAGTACTCGCCGAATATTCCGAGCCCCCAGACATCGTCCACGCCCCAGAAGCTGTCCGCGTTCTTTTTGGAAAAGGTGATGAACCCGCCCGCCTGCAGGTTGTCAGAGAAGTAGTATCCGAGTCCGGCCTGGATCGGCGGGAATTTGTCATAGCCGTCGTACGCGACGTCCCAGTTCGCCCCGACATGCACTTCGTAGAGGCCCTGCTGGACCGGCCCCGCCACGGCCGAAACGGCGACAAGAGCGGCGACAGCGGAAACCGCGAGAATCTTCATGGACTTCCTCCTCCCGTCACGGCGCACGTGCGCCGGCAAAGAACGCTTGGAACATCACCTTTTTTGCCGTGCCGGTCAAGAACTATGCGGACGCCCAGGCGCCTGCATTTGCGGCACGGAAGGCCATATGTTCCCGGTCGAAATGAAGGATCAAGTTCAGCCGGCGAGTGCGCCGCGTCCCAACATCCTCTTCATCATCTGTGACGGCCTCAACGATGCGGTTGGCGGCATGGACGGTCGCCCGCAGGCCCGCACATGGTCCACGACTCTGCGCTGGTGAGGTCCGTGGGCGTTGCCATGCGGCAAGGCGGCGGGATATCATCTCCATGTGCAGAAAGTGCCTGACAGTCGTGAGAGCCGGCGCAAGCTGCTCATGGTATTCGTTGATGGGCTGGGGCTTGGCCGTGACGATCCTGCAACAAACCCCATAACGCCCGACACGACGCCGGTCCTGCATTCGCTGTTGAGACGCGCCGTTCCGCTTGATGCGACGCTCGGCGTGCCGGGCATTCCGCAGAGCGCGACCGGGCAGGCCACGCTGCTTACCGGGGTCAACGCGGCGAAGCTGATCGGACGGCATCTTGAGGGATTCCCAAACCAGGCGCTGAGGGAGCTGGTTTCTGACAGGAACATCTTCGGCGTTCTCGCTGCGCGCGGAGTGGTTTGCACGTTTGCGAACGCCTACTTCGCGGCTGACGTTGATGCCGTGCGGCAGGCGCGCAGGCAATCGGTAACAACCGTTGCCGCCTTGAGCGGGGTGGGCGTCGTTCGTTGCCGGGACTCGCTGGAAAGAAACGAAGCCGTTTGCCACGACATAACGCGCGAGACACTGGGGGCGCGCGGCTACGCCGGTCCGGTCATTTCCCCCGAGGAAGGGGCGGAGCACCTTGCCGCCATTGCCGCGCGCCATGGCTTCTCCCTGTTCGAGCATTTCATGACCGACCGCGCCGGCCATTCGATGGACATGCAGTTTGCGGTGAAGACCGTGCGGATTCTGGACAGGTTCCTGGCCGCGCTTCTGCCGGCGTGCCGGAACTGCGGAGTGACGTTGCTGCTTACCAGCGACCACGGCAACATCGAGGACCTTTCGACGCCGTGCCACACGCTGAATCCGGTCCCGCTCTCGGTTACTCCGGAGCCAGTTGCGCCGCCTGCCGCCCGCCGCATCGAAGATGTCGCCCCGTCTGTGCTGGAGTACCTGTCCTGACAGGAGCGGGCTGCGTGACAGCCCAGTCCTTGGCGCGCCTGCGCGGGACTCTGCGCGAACCACACGGTCCCCGTGGGTTCTCATCCCACTCAATCGCATTTGGCGAGTTCTCGGGTTGGCGGAGGGAGTGGGATTCGAACCCACGGCGCCTTGCGGCGCGCCGGTTTTCAAGACCGGTGCTATAGTCCACTCAGCCATCCCTCCGGGGGTGGGAGCAGTGGTTCGGGGAGACTGTAGCCGCGTACACCATCCAACTCAAGAACATGGGATGCGGCGGGACTCTGGTTTCAGCTCCCGGCCTGTCAGGGCAGAGCCCGCGCGATCGGAAGGATTCCGGTTGTGACACGGACGACGGGGCAATCGGCGGGCAATTCCGCGTTGCGCGGCGCACGTGCGAAATGCTATCCAATCCAACCCGCGACGGGTTCCGCGGGCCGCGGGTGTTCATCGTGCGATTGGAGGCGGTATGCTGCGACTGGGAATTGATCTTGGCGGCACGAAGATAGAAGGGATCGTCCTCGACGAGGACGGGAATGAAGTCTACCGAAAGCGCACGCCGACTGAGGCGGAGAAGGGCTACGAGGGGATACTCGGCAACCTGAAGGCCGTGCATGACGACATGGCGGCGAGCGTAGGCGGGGCGCCGCACACGTTCGGGATCGGAACCCCCGGCGCGATATCGCCTCGGACAGGGCTGCTGAAGAACTCGAACACCGTCTGCATGAACGGCAGGCCGCTCAAGCGCGATCTCGAGAAGCTGCTCGGACGCGAGATAGCGATTCAGAACGACGCGAACTGCTTTGCGGAGGCAGAGGCGATGATGGGCGCGGGGCGGGGCAAGGACATGGTGTTCGGGGTGATCATGGGGACCGGCTGCGGCGGCGGGCTGGTTTACAAAGGCAAGGTGTGGACCGGCGCGCAGGCGATCGGCGGGGAATGGGGGCACATGTCCATAGATCCCAACGGCCCGAAGTGCTACTGCGGGAAGAACGGGTGCGTGGAGTGTTACATCAGCGGCGGCGGGTTGGAGAAACGCTATGCCGAGAAGTACGGCGAGAAGAAGAAGGCGCGCCAGATAGAGGAAGAGGCGAAGGCCGGAGATCCGCGCGCCGTCGCGCACATGGAGTACTTCTACGAGTGGTTCGGCCGCGCAGTGGCGAACCTGATAAACGTTCTTGATCCTGACATTGTTGTTCTCGGCGGCGGGATGTCCAAGACCGACGGCATATACACCCACGGCGTGAAGCAGGTGGCCCGGTTCGTGTTCAACGACAGTCTTGAGACGCCCATAGTCAAGCACCAGATCGGCGATTCGGCGGGCGTTCTCGGCGCTGCGATGATCGGCATCTGAGTGTTGCTGCCGGCCGGGCGGAGGGGCGCGATGGAGGCTGCGGTTTCTGCGGACAGGTCCGCGGCCGGGAAGATCGCCTTCGGCGTGGCCGGGTGGTCTTACCCGGACTGGAACGGGTACGTCTATCCGCCGGGCACTCGCGACCAGCTCGGGTACATTGCCCCGTACCTCGACATGATTGAGGTCAACAGCTCCTTCTACCGTCCGCCGTCCGCGAAGGCCGCCGCCGCCTGGGTGCGGAAGACCGCCGGGCTGCCCAGGTTCTTCTTCACCGCCAAACTGCACCGTGACATCACGCACGGCGGCATGCTTGACCGCGCGATGGTTGATGCGTTCCGCGAGGGGTTTGCCCCTCTGCGCGAGGCAGGAAGGCTGCGGCACCTGCTGGCGCAGTTCAAGTATGACTTCGCGGATTCTGCCGGAACACGGGATCACCTTGCGCGGATGGCGGACGCGTTCAGGAGCCAGGCCGCCGCGCTCGCGGTGGAATTGAGAAACGCTTCCTGGTTCGAGGCATCCGCGCTTGACTGGCTGGAGTCGCAGGGGCTGAACGTCGTCAACCTGGACTATCCCGGCAGCGCCGGGCGCGGCGAAGGGCGGCAGGTGGGGGCGCACGGTTACTTCCGGCTGCATGGCCGGAACGTGAAAGCTTGGTACAGCAAAGACGCGGGCAGGGACGAGACGTACAACTACCTCTACACCCCGAAGGAGCTGGAGGGGATTGCCGCGCGCGCGCTGCGGATTGCCGGGATGACGGCGTCGCTCACGATGGTGGCGAACAATCACTACCAGGGCAAGGAAGCGGTCAACATACTCCAGTTGAAGGCCGGAATCACCGGGCGGCAGGTGCCGGTTCCGTCCGCGCTGGTCCGGAAATATCCGGAACTGCGGGCGATAGAGCTTGCAGGCGGGCAGCGGGAATTGCTGTAGCCCGGATTATTCATGAACGCTGCACGTTCATTCACAACCGCCTGCAGCGGCGCAACGTGCGCCGCAGCAGGCATCGACGCGGTGCTGCGCACCTTGCTCAGGGCTACCCTGAGCGCAGGCCCGCAGGGCCGGAGTCGAAGCCCGCAGGGCGACCTATCCACGAGGCGGCTTCGTGAATAGGTCGGGGTAGCCCTCGGTGTCCGGTTGTCACGTCGCCCTTCGTGCGACGGCTACAGGGAGACACGTCGCCCTTCGTGCGACGGCTACAGGGGGACACGTCGCCCTGCGTGCGAACGGGTACAGGGGGACACGTCGCCCTTCGTGCGACGGCTGCAGAAGACGGGGTTCGCCGGCGGTCAGCGGATTTTGTTCTGTTCGCGGCGTTTCTTGATGATTTCCTCGGCCAGCGAGAACGGGACCGCCTCGTAGTGCTCGAAGTGCATCGTGAAGTTGCCGCGGCCCTGCGAGAGTGTCCTGATCGTGCTCGAATAGCCGAACATCTCGCTCAACGGCACCATGCTGCGGATGATCTTTGAACCCGCCTGATCGTCCATCGAGTCGATGCGACCGCGCCGCTGGCAGATTGAGCCCGACGCGGCGCCCATGAACTCTTCCGGCACCGTCACTTCGACGGACATGACCGGTTCAAGGAGTTCCGGCTTGGAGTCCATGAACAGCTTGCGGAAGCAGAGGCGGGAGGCCTCCGTGAACGCGTGCTCGTTCGAGTCCACCTCGTGGTACGAACCGTCGAGAAGCACGACGCGCATATCCACAACCGGGTAGCCCGCGAACGGTCCCTTATGCATTGCGGAAATGACGCCCTTTTCGACTGCCGGGATGTACTCAGTGGGAATGTTTCCGCCCTTGACCTCGTTCTCGAACGAGAAGCCGCGGCCCGGGCCCATTGGTTCCACGCGCATGACGACGTGCGCGTACTGGCCGCGTCCGCCGGTCTGCTTGACGTACTTGAAAACGCCTTCCGACGGGCTTGTTCCTGTTTCGCGGTAGGCGACTTCCGGGCGGCCGACGTCGCCGGCGACCCCGTACTCGCGGCGCATGCGTTCGACCAGCACTTCCAGGTGCAGTTCGCCCATGCCGGAGAGAATCGTCTCGCTTGTTTCAGGATCGAACGAAACGACGAACGTGGGATCTTCGTCGGCGAGGTGATGCAGAGCCGACCCCATCTTGTCGTTGTCCTGCCGGGATGCCGGCTTGATGCTGATGGAGATGACCGGCGCCGGGAACTCGATGCTCTCGAGCTGGACTGGCGAATCGCGCAGGCAGAGCGTGTCGCCGGTGCGGGTCTGCGTGAGGCCCACAACGGCCACTATGTCGCCGCAGAGGGCCTCATCAATGGCCTCCTGGCGGTTCGCGTGCATGCGGATGATGCGCCCGATGCGCTGTTCCTTCTGGCGGCTGCTGTTGTAGATGACCGCGCCGGACGTGATGGTGCCGGAATAGACGCGGATGAACGTCAGCTTGCCCATGTGCTTGTCCGAGACGATCTTGAACGCCAGGGCGGCGAACGCATCATCGTCCGAATGGCAGCGGGCGGCGTCCTCTTCCTTGGCATGAATGATCGGCGGAATGTCCTCAGGCGACGGCAGGTAGTTGACGATGCCGTCGAGGAGGCGCTGGATGCCCTTGTTCTTGAAGGCGGAACCGCAATAGACCGGCACCACGCGGCGCTCGATCGTGGCTTTGCGGATGATGGTGAGGATTTCCTCGCGGGACACGTCGCCTTCCTCGAGGAACTTCTGCAGGAGTTCATCGTCCTGCTCGGCGCACTTTTCGACGAGGATGGCGCGCCACTTCTTTGCATCCTCCGCCATGTCGGCCGGTATGTCCTCCAGCGTGAACGTGGCGCCGTCATTCTCGTCGTAGCAGACAGCCTTCATTTCGACGAGGTCTATGATGCCGCGGAACTTGTCTTCCGCGCCGATCGGGATAACCATCGGCACCGCGTTGCCGCCGAGGGTGGACTGGATGTCCGCCACCACATCGAAGAACCTGGCGCCCACGCGGTCCATCTTGTTGATGAACGCGATCTTCGGCACGTTGTACTTTTCGCTCTGCCGCCAGACCTGCTCGGTCTGCGGCTGTACGCCGCCGACGGCGCAGAACAGCGCGACGGCCCCGTCGAGGACGCGCAGGCTGCGTTCCACTTCCGCCGTGAAGTCCACGTGTCCCGGGGTGTCTATCAGGGTGATCCTGTGCTCGCGCCACGTCGTTGTGGTCGCCGCGGAGGTTATGGTGATGCCGCGCTCGCGCTCCTGGTCCATCCAGTCCATCACGGCCGCGCCGTCATGCACTTCTCCGAGCTTGTGCGTCTTGCCCGTGTAGAACAGGATCCGCTCGCTCACGGTCGTCTTGCCGGCATCTATGTGCGCCATGATGCCAATGTTTCTGATCTTCGAGAGCTGAACGGTTCGAGCCACGGTCTTTCCCTCCGGCTATTCCTATGCAAAAGGCGGCGCAAGCTACGCGTGAAGGCCCGAGTTGACAAGGAAAAAAGCGGATCGTACAAAGAGTCAGCACGGCACACATGGCTGCTGTGCGACATGATGTCTCGTTTGTTCCGGTCATGCGGGCCGGGCGGGGGTGGCCTGATGAAGTCGGGGTTTCTGGACAAGCTGGTTGGGCGGCTGAACAAGCTGGATCCCGGTTCTTTGCAGACGCAATTCCTCAAGCTGGTGCAGGAAAGGGGGTTGCTGGAGACGATCTTCGAATCCATCCAGGAAGGTGTGATTGTGGTCGACGTGAACGGGCAGCTTCTTTACGCCAACAGGGCCGCGGAAGTGTTGACTGGCTTCTCGTTCGAGTCGGCGAAGGGCAAGGCGATATCCCGTTTCTTCAAGGAGATAAACTGGGACAGGATACTGCAGCAGGACATGAGTGAGTGGTCCCGTCTGATGGGCAGCGAGATAGAGATCCGCTACCCGGAACACAGGTTTCTGAGTTTCTACGTGACGCCGCTGCCGTCGGACGACGGGGTGCAGCAGGGCGTGGTGGTGATACTTCGCGACATAACGAAGGACCGGCGGCAGGAGGCGAGCATGATCGAGTCGGAGCGGCTCAACGCGATCAAGCTGCTGGCGGCCGGTGTGGCGCATGAGATAGGGAATCCGCTGAACGCGCTGAACATCCACCTGCAGCTCATCGAGCGCGAGCTCAAGCTGCTGCCCGCCGAACGGCGGGAGTCCGTGGCTGAGCTTCTGAAGGTGGCCAGGAACGAGGTGGCGCGGTTGGACCTGATCATCACGCAGTTCCTTCGCGCCATACGGCCTTCGAAGCCGGAGATGACGGTTGTGAACGTCGATCGGCTGATGGCGGAGACGCTGACGCTGCTGAAGCCGGAGCTGGACAACCGGAGCATCAGGGTTGAGGCCAAGGCGTCGGAGGCGCTCCCGCGGGTCATGGCCGACCGCAACCAGATCAAGCAGGCCTTCTTCAACGTCATCCGCAACGCCGTGCAGGCGATGCCTGACGGCGGCAGCCTGAGGATCGGGATGACCGCGACGGACAGGTTCGTGGCGGTTGCGTTCCAGGACACCGGCTCGGGCATCAAGCCGGACGACATGGGGCGCATTTTCGAGCCCTACTTCACTACCAAGGGCGAGGGGTCCGGGCTTGGCCTTATGGTTGTTCAGAGAATCGTCCAGGAGCATGGCGGGCGGATAGACATAGTGAGCAAGCCCGGAGTCGGAACGGTGTTCACCCTGCTTCTCCCGCTTTCCGAAAGGCGGGTGCGTCTGCTGAATGCCTCCGGGCGGAAGGCGGGTCGCGGCAGGCCTGGCAGGGAGGAAGAGAAATGAGTGTTTCGGACAGGACAAGGCACGCCGTGCTGATTGTGGATGATGACAAGAGCACCAGGGACGGGCTGCGGCGCGCGCTTGAACTCGATTACGAGGTTATCACCGCCGAAAGCGGGGAGATAGCCCTGCGCACGCTGGATTCCCGGCAGGTTGACATACTCCTCTCCGACGTCAGGATGCCGGGTATGGACGGGTTGACTCTTCTCCAGCGGGCGCTGGCGCGGCAGCCGGGCCTTGTCGGCATCCTTCTCACCGCCTATGGCAGCGTCGAAACCGCGGTCGAGGCGATGAAGCGCGGCGCCTACGACTTCCTCACCAAGCCGGTCAATCTCGACCACCTTGAGATACTGCTCAAGCGCGCCGTGCGTTCTTCGCAGATCGAGAGCGAGAACAGGGCCCTGCGCGAGCAGCTCGATGCGCGTCCCGGTTTCGAAGGGATCATCGGCACGTCAGAGCGGATGCAGCAGGTGTACGACGTGATACGCCAAGCCGCGCCGACCCAGGCCACCGTCCTGGTTACCGGCGAGAGCGGGACGGGCAAGGAACTCGTCGCCCGCGCCCTGCACGGGCTCAGCACGAGAACGAAAGGCCCGTTTGTCGCGGTCCACTGCGCGGCGCTTTCGCCGACGCTTCTCGAGAGTGAGTTGTTCGGCCACGAGGCGGGTTCGTTCACCGGCGCGACCGGGCGCAGGAAAGGGCGGTTCGAGGTCGCCGACGGCGGCACGCTGTTTCTCGATGAGATATCCGAGCTCGAGGCCAGGACGCAGGTGAAGCTCCTTCGCGTGCTCGAGGAGCGCCGTTTCGAGAGGGTGGGCGGCGAGTCCTCAATCGAAACGGATATCCGCCTGATTGCCGCCTCGAACAAGGATCTGCACGCGCTCGTTGCAGAAGGGAAGTTCCGTGAAGACCTGTTTTTCCGGCTTGACGTTGTGAGCGTGGCGCTGCCGCCGCTGAGGGAGAGGCTGGACGACATACCTCTGCTTTGCGATCACTTCATCAAGGTGTTGAACGAAAAGAACGGGCGCAGCGTGGAAGGAATCACCCCCGACGTCATGGCCGCCTTCATGGCCTACAGGTGGCCGGGCAACGTCCGTGAACTGCGCAACACGATCGAGAAGATGCTTGTTCTTTCGCGCGGACAGCGGCTCACCGCGCGCGACCTGCCCCGCAACATACGCGAAGCCGCGCAGATGTCGGATGGACCCGTTCCCGTCGCGGCAACCGGGCCGGCGACGATAGAGGACGTGGAGCGGCGGGCGATCGAATCGGCGCTGCGCAGGAACAGGGGCAACCGTTCCAGGGCCGCGAAGGAGCTCGGCATCAGCCGCCGCACCCTGCACAGACGGCTCCGCGAGTACGCGGCGGAAACGGACGGCGGAGAAAGCTGACGGCAGGGCCGCCGTCAGTTTGTCAGGCTCTGGATCGGGGCCGGGATATGGCCGCCGTGCCGGATGAAGTCGGCGCTGCCGGTGGGGCAGTTGACGTTCGTCACCGTTCCTCCGCCGAAGAGCCCGCCGAAATCAACCTTGTCGCCGACCTTGCCGCCGGGCACGGGAATGACGCGCACGCCGGTCGTCTTGCGGTTGATCACGCCGATGGCCATTTCATCCAGGATGATGCCGCTGATCGTTTCCGGCTCGATATCGCCCGGCAGAAGAATCATATCCAGCCCGACCGAACAGACTGCGGTCATGGCTTCGAGCTTCTCCATCGTGAGTGTGCCGGAAGAGACTGCCTCCGACAGGGCGCAGTCTTCGGTTACCGGTATGAACGCGCCCGAAAGTCCGCCGACCGAGCTTGAAGCGAAAGCGCCGCCCTTCTTCACCGCGTCGTTCAGCAGTGCCACCGCGGCGGTTGTGCCCGGGGCGCCGAGTTTCCTGATGCCCATGGCCTGGTAGATCTCGCCGACGCTGTCGCCGGGGCGAGGTGTGGGCGCGAGCGAGAGGTCCACAACGCCGAACGGGACGCCGAGCGCCGCGGCGACCTCGCGGCCGATCAGCTCGCCTGTGCGGGTAACGCGGAACGCGGTGTGTTTCACCTCCTCGGCTATCTCGTCGAGGGTGCAGTCGGGATCGGCCTGGACGAGCCTGTCCACCGCGCGCTTCACTACGCCCGGGCCGCTGACCCCGACGTTCACGACGCAATCGGGCTCGCCCGGTCCCAGCAGGGCTCCGGCCATGAACGGGTTGTCCTCCGGGATGTTCGCGAAGACGACGAGTTTCCCTGCGCCGAACCCGTGGCGGTCGCGCGTGGCCTCGGCCACCTGCAGGATGATTCTTCCAAGCAGCGCGGCGGCGTCCACGTTGATGCCGGCGCGGGTGGTTGCGATGTTGACCGACGAGCAGACGCGTTCCGTGCGGCTGAGAACCGCCGGCAGGCTTTCGATCAGCAGCCGTTCGCCCGGTGTCATGCCCTTCTGCACGAGCGCGGAATATCCGCCTATCAGGTCCACCCCCACGTCCGCGGCTGCGCGGTCCATTGCCAGGGCAATCTCAACCGCCTCTTCCACGGTGCGGTCCTCGAGAAGGGCGGCGGCGGGCGACAGGGCCACGCGGCGGTTCACCACCCGCAGGCCGTAGCGGGCCGTGACCGCGTCGCAGACCCGCAACAGACCGCCCGCTTTCATGCGTATGCGGTCGGCCACCGCCTTCGCGGTGTCCGCCGCGCCGTCTCTTTTGCAGCCGGAAATATTGACGCCGAGGGTCACCGTGCGCACGTCCAGGTTCTCCTCCTGAAGCATCCGCATGGTTGCCAGAATGTCCGCCTTGCCGATCATCCTCTCCCCGCCTCGCCGTGTCGGAGCAGCGACTTGATCGGGCCGACTTCGTTCGTGGCCCGGAATATGTTCTCGTGCTGGAGCGCGCACGTCATTTCAAGCTCCGCCGCAGTCTGCCGTATCTCGTCCTGCACGTGTTTGATATCCAACGCGTCCGGGATCGAGACCAATCCGATATGCGTGAAGCCGGCGGCGCCTTTTTCCACGAACCAGTCCTCGATGTTGATGCCGCGCTCGGCGAGGAACGATGTGACCGCCTTGAGGAGGCCCAGTTTGCCCGGTCCGGTGAGGATCACGACGTACCGGGTTCTCCGCGAGCGGCTTGCCGCCTTGCCAGGCGCGTAAGGCCGGACCGCTACCGCGGCCGCGTCGCGGCCGAACCTGGCCGTCAGGGCTTCCTGCACGGTGGCTGCCGGGACAGGCTTCTTCCACGTCGCGGTCAGAATGACGGTGAAGTAGTTCTCCACGACCGTCTGGCTTATGGCGTCAATGTTCCCGTCAAGATCGGCTATGGCCGAAGTGATATCGCGCAGAATGCCGACGCGGTCGGCAACCAGCACGGACACGACGAAGCGTGAGGATGACTGTTCCACTTCTCCCTCCGACAAAGGGCGAATCGTAGTGTGCGTACCCCGTTCAGTCAAATGCGGCGGAGCGGAATGCGGCTGCGTGTTCGGACCGGTGTTTCCGGGAATGCCCTCAGCCTTTGCGCAGGTAGTTGGTTGCGGGCGGCTGATGGTCGTCGAAGGATACCCAGTTCAGGCGGCGCGGACGCCGCCCTCTGCGCGGCGTGGCGCGCGGTTGGGCAGGGGCGCCATCGGCGGGTGATTGACCCTGTTGGCCGGCCCCGGAACCGGCATCTCGCGGCAGCTTATTCTCTTCATGCATCTCAATTGCCTCCCGGCAAGGCTCAAATACAAACCCAGCATGTATTCGCACACTCCATGCCAACCGTGAACGCCCAACAAGAAACGGGAAGATGTGCCGCGCTGTATTGGTAAATACCTATGCGGCACAAGGTTGCGTGCGGAGGGCGGTTGTGTGCGATTGGGCGGAGATATCGTGAAACCGGATGCTGGCGTTCCGAATGACCGATTTTTGATTTGCGCAGCGGGATACAGAATGGAGGAGCGTCGCCCTTCGTGCGGCGGCTACAGAAGACCCGTTTTCACGCGTATCTGGCCTGTAGCAGCGTCACGAAGGGACGCTCAGCGAGTCCGCACCGCCACGAAGGGAGGCTTGAAAACACTGGCGTCCCACAGGAATCCTAATCGTAATCATCTGTCACAGAGAGGATTATGATGATGATTACGATTAGGATTACGAAAAAACGTCCAAGAATCACAATCTCGCATACTATTCCAAGACATCAGCAATAACGGGGTTTTGTGGTCATTAAACGTTCCCTATGGGATGACAGTGGCTTGAAAAGGCGAGTCACAGGAGCCGGCGGTCACCGCCGGGACGCCTGTGAACTCGAAGCATACTCTGGACTTTGGCGACGGAGACCGCCTATATGGGCGGACTCTCAACGCGAAGGCAGAGCGGAACCACGAAGGTGTGCGCATGAAGACAACGTCCATGGACCTTGAACTCCTCGAAGCGCCGCCGTGCCTGCTGGGCGAGGCGCTGTGTTGGAGCGAGGCGGACAGGACGGTGTACTGGGCCGACATAGACGGCGGCGCGGTGCATGCCTGTGACCATGCGACCGGCGACTGCAGTGTTGTATGGCGCGGGCCGAACAAGGTATCGGCGATCCTGGCGGCGGAAGACGGCGGGCTGATTGCCGCCTACGAGCGGGGGCTGGCCCGGTTGGATGTCCGGCGGGGCGTGCTTGTGCACATGGCGGACCTGCCGGTCCCGCGCGGATGGCGGCTGAACGATGCCGCCGTGGATCCCGGCGGACGCGTGCTTGTCGGCTCGATGAGCCCGCTGATGAAGGACGGAGTGCTGTACCTGTGCGACGCCGGTCGGCCGGCGCGTCTGGTGCTCGAAGGGGTCGGGATATCCAATGGAATGGCATTCTGCGACGGCGGGCGGGTGCTGCTGCACACCGATTCGCCGCGCAGGACGATCAGGGCATACGCATACGACCCGGCGCGGAGGCTGGACCAAGGAAGACCCTGGTACGAAAGCGATCCTTCGAACGGCGTGCCGGACGGCTGTGCGCAGGACGCCGAAGGGTTCATCTGGGTGGCCTGTTGGGGCGGGAGCTGCGTTCTGCGGCTCGACAGGGATGGGCGGATTGCGGGGAAGGCGGCGATGCCGGTCGAGCGCATATCGAACGTTTGCTTTGCCGGGCCGGCGCTTGACTGGATGTATGTCACATCCGCCGGGGCCGGCAAGTTGCCGGCGCCTTCGGGCGGAACCTGGCGGTTCAGGCCCGGCGTGAAGGGGAAGCCCGAGACTCCGGCAAGAGGGTTCGGCATCAGAGCCGGCGCCTGACGACAGTGGCCATGCCGCCGCCAGATCGGGGTGTGCGCGTTTCGTTTCGAGTCAGGTGCCGGGCCGGCGGGGCCGGTCGGGGGTTCATTTGCCGTCTTCGCGCCGTGACTTGAAGAAGTCGCGCAGGACATTCCGGCACTCGTTTTCCAGCACGCCCCCGAGCACCTCGCATCTGTGGTTGAGCGCGGGGTGATTCAGTATGTTGAAGACCGATACCGCGCCGCCGCGTGCGGGGTCGGGCGCGCCGAACACCACGACGGGGATACGCGCCAGGATGATTGCTCCCGCGCACATGGAGCACGGCTCCTTGGTGACGTAGAGAACCGTGTCAAGCAACCGCCAGTCTCCCAGCGCGGAAGCGGCCTGGGTTATGGCGATCATCTCGGCATGGGCTGTCGGGTCCTTCAGCCGTTCCGTCTGGTTGTGCGCCCTGCCTATGATCCTGAGTGGCGCCGGTTCGGATCCAGGCGGCGCATGGACTATCACGCAGCCGGTTGGCACTTCGCCGTCCTCCGCCGCGTCGGCGGCCAGCCGCAAGGCCATCCTCATGTAGTGCTCGTGGTCGGGACTGCCGTTCACTTGCCGGTTTCCTTCGCGGGCGGGACTAAAACGCATTCCATTTCGCTGGAAGGCAGGAGGACCGTTTTCGCGTATGGGCGGAGGTTCTGACCAACGTTGATCCTGCCGTCCCGGACAACGGCGCGCACCGAAGGAATGCCGCCGCCGTCGTGCCGGATCAGCAGGTCGCCGCCCTCCACGTCCAGCTCCACCGCGCCCACGCCGTCGCCGACCGCGAGCGACAGGTTCATGTCCAACTCCGTGAACAAGCCCTTCGGTTCCACATCAAGCACGTAGCGCCGCCCCGGGCCGCTTGTGTCCTTGCGGACCGACACTTTCACGCCGCTCCACGGAAGGCCGAACCCGCGCGCTTCCCCCTCGAACCTGAAAAGGCGGTCGGGCAACGGGGTCGCAAGCAGTGTGACGCGGCCTGCCCGTGCGGAGACGGTGATTGCCGCGGGCGGCTCATTACTCCCGGCGGACGGTGCGGCGAAGGCTGCGGTCTTCCGGAAAGGCGTGGCGAGCAGCACGGCGACGCCGCCGAGCGCAGCGACTGCCAGCGTGGCGGCGGCCACGCGCCATGCGGCCGCGGGTTTCTCGACAACCGGCGGACCCGCCTCGTGTGCCGGGATGCGCAGGAGCCACCAGTACGCGGCGAACATTGTCCCGTAGGTCATCAGCGCGGCGAAGACCACATCGGATGCGAAATGCGCTCCTGCCGCCATTCGCGCGATGCCGATGAGTGTTCCGTAGACGACGGAACCTGCCATGGCCGCCCGAGCCGCCGCGCGGCGCCGGTTGCGCAGCACGAAGTAGAAGGCGCCGAGGTAGAAGCCCGTCGAGGCATGTCCGCACGGGAACGACCGGCCCTTGGCCCATGTTCCCTTTACGACGGCTGGAACGAAGGCGTGCATGCCGCCGAATTCCGTTATTTCCCGCGGGCGCGGCCGGCCCCACTTATCCTTGAACAGGCCGTTTACGACGATGACGGGGCCGATGAGAAGGGAGAGGATGAGGAAGACTGAGTAGATGCGCCGCAGGCGCGGTCCGCCGCGCAGAGCGCTCCACGCCGCCGTCACCAGCGCCGCCAGGCCGGTCAGAACGGCCGGGATCGTTCCGTAGTGATAGAGGAAGTTCCAAGGCGGCCGATCGCCGAAAGGCCAGGGGTCGGTGCCGTCCGTGCGGTGGAACAGCTTCTGGAGCCGCATATCCAGGTCGGTGAACTGGAATATCAACGTCGCGGCCGCGGCTCCGGCAAGAAGCAGAAGGAGTCCGGGCAACCATGCCCGCCGCGGCTCCGGCGAGGGTGTTGGCAAGTGCGATTGCGTCATTATCGAAAACCGGCAAGAATTCCCTGGGCCGACGCAGGATGGGCAAAAGCAAAATCCTTGTCAACCTGATAGCCCAGCCGCTATTAAACGAAGGTTCTGACCGGCCGTTACGGCGCGCCGCGCGTGTGCGGGGCCTGCCGTTCTTCCTGGGGGGGGGGTGAGTGGCGATGGCCTACGAAGTGATAGCGCGGAAGTGGCGTCCGCAGCAGTTCGACGATGTCGTCGGGCAGGAGCACGTCACCCGCACGCTTCGCAACGCCATCGACGCGGACCGGCTTGCCCACGCATACCTGTTCGTGGGCCCGCGCGGCACGGGAAAGACGTCACTCGCCCGCATCTTTGCCAAGACGCTCAATTGCGGCAAGAGGAAGGGTCACAAGCCCTGCGACAAGTGCGACTCCTGCATCGAGATCATGGAAGGCAGGAGTCTTGACGTGCAGGAGATAGACGGTGCCTCAAACAACGGCGTGGACCAGGTGCGCGATCTTCGCGACGCCGTCAAGTACGCTCCTGCGCGCGGCCCTTACCGGATCTACGTCATAGACGAGGTGCACATGCTCAGCATGGGTGCCTTCAACGCCCTGCTCAAGACCATTGAAGAGCCTCCGAGGCACGTGAAGTTCATCTTTGCGACCACCGAGGCGGACAAGGTGCCGGCGACGATACTCTCGCGGTGCCAGAGGTTTGACCTTCGGCGCATTTCGCTGCCCCTGATCGTGGAGCGACTGAAGCTGATCGCGGACAAGGAAGGTTTTGAGGTTACGTCTGACGCCCTGCTGGCTGTTGCGCGTGGAGCCGAGGGCGGTTTGCGTGACGCGGAATCGGCGCTTGACCAGCTTGTTTCGTTCTGCGGCCGGAAGATAGAGGAGCAGGACGTTCTTTCGGTTTTCGGGCTTGTCTCCCGCCGCGTGGTGACGGGCCTTGCCGGCCAGGTGCTTTCCGGCGACATACCGGGCCTGATCCGGACCGTGAAGGACATGGATGAGGCCGGCAAGGACATGCAGCGGCTGCTGATCGAACTGCTCGGCTGCTTCCGCGACCTGCTTGTTTGCCGTTACATCGAGGGCGACACGGCGGAGCTGGGCATCATGGCCGAGGACCGCGAAGCCCTGATGGAGCAATCGGGCGAAGTTTCGCCCGCCCGCATAGTGCGTGTCGCCGAAATCCTTTCAGAGGCGGAGGAGGGCATGCGGACGGCCCTGTCCAGACGCACGATGCTCGAGATGGCGCTGATCCGCTCAGCGCGGGCGGCGAGATCGGTTTCGCTCGATGAAGTGCTCGCGAAGGTCCAGGCGTTGCGCGAGGAACTCGGCGGGGCTGGTGAAGGAACCGCGCCGCAGTCGGCTGCGCCGGTCCGGTTCGCGTCTTCTCCGTCCCGCCCGCAGGCGGTGCGCGAGCCCGAACTGCCGATGGCCGGCGCCGCGCCGACCGGGCTGGAGCCGAGCGCCGAGGCGGCGGCGGCCGGGACTGGTGAACGGGAATGCCGTCTTCTGCGGCAGCGGTGGGGCGATGTCGCCGCGGCGGCGGCGATGTGTGCGGTATCCTTGCGGAACGCTCTCGCGGATGCCGCCCCGATTTCCGTCTCCGGCGACACGGTGACGATAGGTTTCGACCGCGAGTTCGCCGAGGAACCGGCGCGGTTTGATGTGCCCCGCAACCGTCTTGCTCTCGAGAAGGCGATTTCTGATGTCCTGGGCCGGTGCGTGAAGCTTTCTTTCGTGCTCAAGGACGAGGCCGAGATCGAGGCAGCGTGCGGTGAAGCCGGCGGCGCCCGGGCGGATGATGGGAAGCGACCGTCGGAAGGCGCGCGGGAATCGAAGAAGACCCCCCAGGAATGGGCGCGCGATCCGGCCGTGAAGCGTGTGGCCGAGATGTTTGATGGAACGGTGTCGGAAGTGCGCGGGATATAGTGTCATCGCTGAAGATGACGGGACGGTTCAGAACGGAGTGACAGAGCCATGGCTGACATGTTCAAGATGCTGAAGCAGGCCGCCGCGATGCGGCAGCAGGTGAAGAGGATACAGAAGGAACTTCAGAAGGTAAGCGTCGAAGGGGCGAGCGGCTTTGTCCGGGTGACGATGCTGGGCGACATGACCATGAAGAGCGTGAACATCGACCCGCAGGGCCTGGACCAGGCGCGCAAGGAGCGGCTCGAATCGCAGATAGTGACGGCCGTGAACAACGCGCTGCGCAACGCAAAGAAGCAGGCCGGCACCGAGATGGGCAAGATGACCGGCGGCATGGGTGGGCTGTCCGATCTTCTTGGCGGCGGCTGATGCCGCGGCCGCGCCGGCGGGAGCCGTGAATGAGCGCCTTGGCCCAACTTGACAGTCTTACCGCGTGCCTTTCGCGCCTGCCCGGCGTGGGGCGGCGAACGGCGGAGCGGATGGCCTTGAGCCTTGTCCGCGACCCGGGCGGGCTCCTGAAAGATCTCGTTTCCGCGATGCAGGACGCCGCCGCCTGCCTGATTCAGTGCGGCCGCTGCGGCAACGTGACTTCGCGCGACCGCGACCCGTGCCGTCTCTGCACCGACCCCGCGCGCGACGACACCATCCTGTGCGTTGTCGAGGAACCCGGCGACATAATGAAGATGGAGGAGGCCGGAGTGTTCCGCGGGCGTTACCATGCGCTGATGGGCACGATCTCGCCGATGCGCGGGGTGGGGCCGCGGGACCTGCGGATGCGCGCGCTGGTGGACAGGGTTGACGCCGGCGGGGTGCGCGAGGTGCTGCTGGCGCTGGACACCGACGTCGAAGGCGACGCGACAGCCAGTTTCGTGACCGAGTTTCTCCGTGCCAAGCCGGTGAAGGTGACCCGGCTTGCCTACGGGCTGCCGGCCGGGAGCGGGATAGGTTATTCGGACCCGGTTACGCTTGCGCGCGCGATCCGGGGCAGGCAGGAAGCATGATTGTTGCGGTGATCGCATGAACGACACGTTTGAAAGCAGGCTCGAGGAGGTGCGTTCCGGCATCGGCGCCGCGTGCGCGCGGGCCGGGCGTGATCCGGGCGAGGTCCAGCTCATAGCCGTTGCCAAGGGGTTCGGGCCGGAATCCATCCGTGAGGCGGCCGGCGCCGGCCTCACCGTCTTCGGCGAGAGCCGCGTTCAGGAGGCGAGGCAGAAGATACCGCTTTCACCGTCCGGTCTACGCTGGCACATGATCGGCCATCTCCAGACCAACAAGGCCCGCGAGGCGGTCATGCTTTTTGACGTCATCCACAGCATAGACTCGGTCCGTGTTCTCCAGGCGGTAAACGCCGCGGCCGAAGCCGCCGGGGAAGTGAAGAAGATACTTCTGGAGGTTAACGTTTCCGGCGAGTCGGCGAAGTTCGGGCTTGCGCCATCGGATGTGCCGGGCGTGATCGAGGCGGCGAACGGGTTGATGAACGTGAATCTTGCCGGGTTCATGACGATTCCGCCGTTCACGCCCGATCCGGCCGATGTCCGCCCGCACTTCCGCGCCCTGCGCGAGTTGCGCGACAGGTGGTCCGGAGAGTCGGGGTGCCTGTTCCCGGATATTTCCATGGGTATGTCGCATGACTACGGTGTCGCGATCGAGGAAGGCGCCACGATGGTGAGGGTGGGAACGGCGCTGTTCGGACGCCGGGGAGGCGCCTGATGGGAGCCGGCAAGGAAGACGGGGCGAAGCGGCGGAGCGGAGCGAGGGGCTGCCTTCTGATGCTGGTGCTGATGTTGCTGCTTGCCGCGGCCGGCGCGTTTTATGTTGCGCGGACCGGCTGGGCAAAGGGCTGGGCGGCGCGGCGCATTTCCGCGATTGCCGGGATCGAGCTGGAGATCGGGGCAATGAGCCTGGCCTGGCCGTGCGACGTGGTGCTCTCTGATGTCCGGTCGAAGGCGAAGCTGCCCGGGGGTGAACCGGAGCTCTCCGCCGGCGAACTGGCCTGCGGACCGGTCTGGATGGCGCAATGGCCGCCGGTGTGGAGCGTGTCCACCGGCCGTGTGAAGCTGAATCTCGTGCGCAGCGAGACCGGCCAGTGGAGCGGCGGCGGGTTGGCCGTTCTAGGCGACATGCCCCTGCGCAGCGTCGTCCAGCTTTCCATGGCCACGCGCGACTTCCGCGGCGAGCTGGTTGTTCATGTCGAGGACATGACGATCCGCTGGCTCGACAGCCGTCATTTTCCTCTCGCTTTTGCGGAGGGCGTGCGGTTTCACATGGCGCCCGTTCAGTTGACTGATGAGCCCGGCACTCTCTACAAGCTTGGCGCGCGCCGGACGATAGCGCCGGGCGGGCTTGAGACGGGCAGGATCGAAAGGGAATGGATCGCGACAGGCGGTCGCGACTATGTTGAGGTTTCCAGGAGCGGGCGGCATGAGCCGCCTCAAGTGTACGGGTTCTGGGAGGCGCAAGACAGATGATTGGCATTGAAAAAGCGCGCGAGGTAGCCGGTCGGTTCAGGGGGCGCCGCGTGCTTGTGGTCGGCGACCTGATGCTGGACCGGTACGTGGCGGGATCGGTGAGCCGGATATCGCCGGAGGCGCCGGTTCCGGTTGTGCTGGTCAGCGGCGAGTACACCAGGCCGGGCGGCACGGCGAATGTGGCGCTCAACGTGCAGTCGCTTGGCGGGCAGGCGGTTGTTGTCGGAGTAGTCTCTGACGATGCCGACGGGCGCGAACTGCTTGCCGCGCTGCGGGAGCGCGGGGTCAACACCGACGGCGTGGTGGTCCGCGCGAGGGGCCGGACGACGTGCAAAACCCGCGTTCTGGCTGAACGGCAGCAGGTGGTGCGGGTGGACAGGGAAGACGGCGATCCGCTCGATGAAGGCACGGTTTCGGAGATGTGTGCGCGGATAGAGGCGTTGGCCCCGGAAGTGTCCGGGGTCGTGCTTGAGGACTACGGCAAGGGCGCTCTGTGCCAGCCGGTGGTCGACGCGGTGCGGCGCATGGCGGAGAAGCACGGCCTGTGCGTCGGTTACGATCCGAAGGACAACCACGAACTTGATGTCTCGGGGATAACCTTTGCCACTCCCAACTGGATGGAGGCGTGCGTGTGCCTCGGTGTGCCGCACGCGCCGCTGCGCGGCGATCCGGCCGCGAACGCCAGGCTTGCAGACGTTGCCCGCCGTCTTCTTGCGAAGTGGCGGACACGCTTCCTGATAGTCACGCTCGGGCCGCACGGGATGTACCTGCTGGAGAACGACGGCGAGGTGGCGGTGATCCCGACAAGAGCGCGCGAGGTCTTCGACGTATCCGGCGCCGGCGACACGGTTATTGCGACGTGCACGCTGGCTGTCGTGGCCGGCGCTTCCCACCGGGAGGCCGCATCGCTCGCGAACGCCGCCGCGGGCGTTGTTGTCGGCAAGCTCGGCACCGCCACGTGTACGTCTGAGGAGCTGCTCGGCCATGTTTCCTGACGCCTCCGCACGCATGCCGGCCGGCGCGAAGGTGGTCGGCGTTATTCCCGCCCGGTGGGGCTCCACCCGTCTGCCCGGCAAGATGCTGGTGCGGCTCTGCGGCCGCCCGATGATCGAATGGGTTCTCCGGAGCGTCGGCGAGGCGAGGCTGCTCGACGCCGTGGTTGTCGCAACCGACGACGGGCGGATTGTCGAGGCGGTCGAGCGCGCCGGCGGGATTGCCGTGATGACCAGCCCGTCGCATCCGTCCGGCACCGACAGGGCCGCCGAGGCGGTTGCCGGGTGCGGTGCCGCGGTTGTGATCAACATCCAGGGCGACGAACCGCTTGTGGACCCGGCGCTCGTGGACGAGCTTGCGCGCGCGATGCTGGCCGATCCCTCGCTGGACATGGCGACGGCGGCGTCGCGGATCGAGAACGACGAGGACATGAAGAGTCCTGCCGTGGTGAAGGTGGTATGCGCGGCGAACGGGCTGGCGATGTACTTCTCGCGGCATTCGATCCCGTACGTGCGCGATCCAGAGGCCGGCCTGGACGCGCTGCACTGGCGGCACATCGGGATCTACGCCTACAGGCGCGCGTTCCTGGAAAGGCTCGTTGCCGAGCCGCCGTGTCTCCTTGAGCGGGCGGAGAAGCTCGAGCAGTTGCGGGCCCTGCACCTTGGCGCCAGGATGAAGGTGCTTCCGTGGCGGAAGGGCGGGGTCGGTGTGGACACGCCCGCCGATGTAGCGCGGGCGGAAGAGGCGCTGCGCAGGCGGTGGCCTGAACTCGCCGCGGAACGCGGCGGGGAGGAGAAGCCATGACCAGGAGAGTGAAGATAGGGCCTGTCTCGATCGGCGGCGGCGCGCCGCTGGCCATGATAGCGGGTCCGTGCGTGATCGAAGACAGGAAGAAATGCGTCGGGCTCGCGCGCCGTCTTGCGACACTCGCGGCGAGGGAAGGCATACCGCTGATATTCAAGGCGTCCTACGACAAGGCCAACAGGTCGTCGTCGGGCTCATTCCGCGGGCCGGGGCTCGAAAAGGGGCTGGAGATCCTGCGCGAGGTCAAGGACCGGTTCGGCATGCCTGTTCTTACCGACGTGCACTCCGTGCCGGAGGCCGAGGCCGCCGGGGTGGCGGTGGACGTGCTCCAGATACCGGCTTTCCTGTGCAGGCAGACGGATCTGCTTCTTGCCGCCGGCCGTACCGGCCGCTGCGTGAACATCAAGAAGGGCCAGTTCATGGCTCCGTGGGACATGAAGAACGCGGTGGCCAAGGTTGAAAGCACCGGAAACAGGAACGTGCTGCTCACCGAGCGCGGCACGACGCACGGGTACAACGACCTTGTGGTTGACATGCGCGGGCTCCTGCTGATGAGGGAATCCGGGGTGCCGGTCGTTTTCGACGCGACACACAGCGTGCAGAAACCCGGAGGGCGCGGCGACAGATCGGGCGGCGAATCCAGGATGGCTCCCGGCCTTGCGCGCGCGGCGGTGGCCGCCGGCTGCGACGCGGTTTTCATCGAGACCTATGTCAGGCCGGAGACAGCGCTCTCCGACGGCGACAATGCGATGCCCGTGGCGGCGCTTGGGCGGCTGTGGCGGGTGTTGCGCCGCATCAGCGATGCATTGTAGGATGCCCCGGCCGGCGGGGTCATATCCCGGCGTCTGTGATTGAGTAATGGTAAAAGGATTGAGATCAGCGGTGTTCGTGTTCGGGGTTTCTCTCGGCCTTGTGGCGGCGGCCCAGACCGAAGTCATGCCGGTGAAGGGGCTTCGTGTGCCGTTCGAGTTCTACCCGAACGGCGCGGTGAAGACCGAACTGCTCGCTGAAACCGCGCGGATGGACGAGGACGGCGACGCTGTCGCGAAGGGGATCACGGTGGTCTTCTTCAGGCAGGACGGGGCCGTTGAGGGCCTGATGCGCGCGCGCGACTGCTGGTACAACAAGGGGTTCAGCTCGGCGCGGTCGGACGGGCCGGTGCAGTTCGAGAAGAACGGGCTGGAGATTTCCGGGACGGGATACGAGTGGCAGGTGAGCAACAAGGTTGTGGTGATCAGGTCGGGGGCGCGTGTAGTGCTGCCGCGCGGCGAAGGCGGCAGCATGCTGGGGCCGCTCGGAAAGAAGCGGACTGTGTCGGGTGGACCGGGCGGGGAGGCCGGGTCGAGATGAGGGCATCTGTTCTTCTGTGTGCGGTGCTGGCCGTCTGTGCCGGCGCCGCGGGCGCGGCAGACGTCACCGCGACGAACCGGACCGTCATAACGTCCGACAGGCTCGAGTTCGATTACGCGCGGTCGGCTGCCATATTCGAGGGCAATGTCGTTGTCACTGATCCGGCCGTGCGGATCGAGTCCGACAAGCTGAACGTCCTCTTCTCCCGCACGAACACGCTGGAATCCGTGACGGCGGTCGGCAACGTCGTGATGAACTACGGCGACAAGAACGCCCGCTGCGACAAGGCGATTTACCTCTCGGGCAAGGGGGAACTGCTTCTGATAGGCAGGGTTGAGCTGCGGCGCGGGCAGGACACGGTGAACGCGGATGTGATCCGCTACTGGCTTGCCGACGACCGCATGGTGTGTGAGCCGGGCAGGATGGTTGTTTTCCAGCAGGAAGGCGCGCATGGCGGAGGCGAGGCGTTGCTGGGCCTGCCGCGCGGAACGGGGGGAAAGCCTTGAAGCAGGCGGGGAACGGCAAAGACGTCCTGGTCGAGGTGCACGACCTGGTGAAGACCTATCGCAAGCGGCGCGTTGTGAACAACGTGCGGCTGCACGTGCAACGCGGAGAGATAGTCGGTCTGCTCGGTCCGAACGGGGCTGGGAAGACCACGACATTCTACATCATTGCCGGCCTGATAAGGGCCGATTCCGGCCGGGTTCTTTTTGACGGCAGGGACGTGACGCGGCTCCCCATGTACAGACGGGCCAGGATGGGCCTGGGGTACCTCGCGCAGGAGCCGTCCGTGTTCCGCAAGCTCACCGTCGAAGAGAACGTAATGGCCATCCTTGAGACGCTGAACATATCGAAGTCAGAGCGGCGCAGGAGGCTGGAGTCGCTTCTTTCACAGCTCGGTCTTTCGCATCTGGCCGAGCAGAAGGCCTTCACGCTCAGCGGCGGCGAACGGCGCAAGCTGGAGATTACGCGCGCGCTTGTGACGAGTCCCTCCATCATGATGCTCGACGAGCCGTTCAGCGGCGTTGACCCGTTGGCCGTCAGCGAGATACAGGGGATCGTGAGGCGGCTGAAGGACAGTGGGCTGGGTGTTCTCATTACGGATCACAACGTGAGGGAGACACTCACTGTTGTGGACAGGGCGTACCTGTTGTATGAAGGACGCGTGTTGCGTGAAGGGTCGAGCTCGTTCCTGGTGGACGACCCCACCAGCAGGGAGCTTTATCTCGGGAAGAGTTTCAGGATGTGATTACAGAGGAGGACTGAGCATGCCAGTTGAAGTCACCGTCAGGCATATGAACGCATCCCAGGAAGTTCAGGACTACGCCCGGGCCAAGGCGGAGGCGATGCTGGCCGAGTTTCCCAAGGCGGAGCACGCGCACGTTATCCTTGATATTGAGAAGCACCGCCAGATCGCCGAGCTGGTGGTGCAGGCAAAGGGAATAGCGAGGGCGGAGGCCAAGGAGGAGAGTGATAACCTGCGGGCTTCGATCGACATGGCGTTTGGCAAGGTCGAGAAGCAGTTGCGCAGGTTCCGCGAGAAGGTGGTGGATCATCGTCCGAGGCGGCAGGGCGGGAGGGACACGTGAGCGCAGGCGACGCCCATGCTGTGACGGTTAGGCGCTTTCTTGATGCCGGCGCCGGGCGGCTCTCGATGGAGCTTGTCGCCGGGAGGAGCGGCCTGGGCCGGCGGATTTCGGAAACTGCGTTGAACCGGCCGGGGCTGGCGCTTTCGGGCTTTCTGGACTACTTCCCGCAGCGGCGGATACAGGTGATCGGGCTTGCGGAGATCTCGTATCTCGCCTCGCTGGATGCGGCCACGCGGGAGCAGAGGCTGAGGGCCTTTTTTCAGAGGCATGTGCCGTGCCTTGTAGTTACCCGTCACCGCGGGATAGGGCACGAGTTCCGCGACCTTGCGGAGGAATTTTCCACGCCCGTATTGCGCAGCAGGATGGTCACGAAGCATTTCATGAACGCCGCGACCATCGTCATGGAGGATCTCGCCGCTCCGCAGGAGATCGTGCAGGGCACGATGGTGGAGATCATGGGGATAGGGGTGCTCATCGAAGGCAAGGCCGGGATGGGCAAGAGCGAGGCGGCGTTGGCCCTGATCCGCCGGGGATACGCGCTTGTGGCGGACGACGTAACCGTAATGCGGCGCGACAGTTCCGGCTCGCTTGTCGGTTCGGCTTCTGATGCGACGCGGTTCCACATGGAGATCCGCGGGCTCGGGATCATACATGTCCCGAGTCTGTTCGGGGTCGCATCCGTGCGCAACCAGAAGCGGCTCGACCTGGTCGCCTCGCTGGTGCCGCCCGGCGCCGAGACGGAGGGCATGCGTGCCGGCGGCGACGGGGATGCGGTGGGCATCCTTGGGGCGAATGTGAAGAGGATATGCATTCCGGTGGCGCCGGGCCGGGACCTCGCCAACGTCATCGAGGCGGCGGCGCTGAACGAGAAGCTGAAGCGCCTGGGGCACGATGCCGAGAAGGAGCTGGACGAGAAGCTGATGGCGTTGATGTCGGAGGGGATAGACGCGAGTGAGTAAGGGCGCCAACAACGAAGTCGTGCGCGAGTTCAAGATATTGAACCAGTATGGCATACACGCGCGGCCCGCCGCCATGTTTGTCAAACTTGCCGCCCGCTTTGACGCGGAGGTCTATGTCGAGAAGGACGGGAACCGGGTTTCCGGCAAGAGCATCATGGGGCTCATGACGCTTGAAGCCTGTCACGGGACCAAGCTGCGTGTTGTTGCGATCGGCGACGATGCCGAGGAAGCCGTGCAGAGCATCGGCGAACTTCTGGACAGCAAGTTCGGGGAGGACTGAACTTGAACGATCGCGCACAGTCGTCTGTTGAAGCCGGCCGAGTGCTTCACGGGGTGGGGGTTTCGCCGGGCGTTGCCATCGGTCCGGCCCACGTGGTTTCCGACGTAACCATCCACGTCCCGTCGAGGGCCATCAAGGAAAGCGAAGTGCGCGGCGAGATTGCGCGGTTCGAGAAGGCGCTGATCGCGACGCGGTCACAGATCCGCGAGATCGTGAAGAATCTCGGCGACGGGACCGGCGAGACAGGCGTTCTCGATGCTCACCTGATGGTGCTGGACGACCGGATGCTGATCGACGATGTGGTCCGCGGCATTCACGATGGGCTTCAGAACGCCGAAGCC
>VGWI01000002.1 GCA_016873655.1 Lentisphaerota bacterium | reverse complement strand
CTTGCGTTTTCGCGAAACGAGTTCCGGCTTCTTGAACGGCTTACCCGGCATCCGGCGCGCGTTTACGGCCGGGACGCGCTGATTGACGCGATACATGACGGCGACGACGGGGCGGTGACCGACCGCAGCGTTGATGCGCAGGTCAAGCGGATCAGGAGCAAGTTCAAGGCGGTGCCCGGCGCGGTGGATCCTGTCGAGAGCGTGTACGGCATAGGTTACAGGCTGAGCCGGCGGCTGGAGGAACAGGTGTGAGGAGCCTGCGGTGGAAGCTGGTTCTCACGTCCCTGCTGCTGGTGTTTGTTCCCGTGTACCTTCTGAACCGCCAGGCAATAACATTCTTTGACCGGTTCACGAGGTCCTCTCTGGAGGAGCACCTCAAGAACGTGGCGTTCGCGGTTGGCGAAGGGTACAGGCTCTCGCAGCGGGACGGCGAAGCCGCGGATGCGGGCGCCGGGTTTCCCGCGTACCTGCGCGCGATGGCCGACGAGACGAAAGCGCACATCCGCGTGCTCGACCCGGCCGGGGAAGTGCTGTTCGACTCCGAGTCAGGCCGTGATGTGTTGACGGGTTCTCGTCCGGAGATAGCGGCGGCGCGGAGCGGCGCCTACAGCGCGCGGTGCAGGCTCACCGCCGACCGGCAGTACATGTACTACTACATCGCGCGGCCGATCAAGACCGGGGTCCGCGACATCGTATGCGTTGTCTATGTTGTCCGGCACACCGGCCCGATCATAGGCGCGATAAACCGGATGATATCCGACCAGCGCCGGGCCACGGCGGCCGCGGTCGCGGTCGCGGCTGTCACCGCCGCGGCGGTTGCATGGACCCTGACGCGGCGTCTGAGGCTGTTGACTCGCTCCGCCAGGGACTACGCCGCGCGGGGCGGGCCGTTCGATCCACGGGTGAAGGGGAATGACGAGATAGGCGTGCTTGCCGGCACGCTGCGCGGGATGGCATCGGAGATAGAGGCGCGCAACGGCTACAACCGCGACTTCGTCTCCACGACCATCCATGAACTGCGGACGCCGCTGACCGCGATACAGGGCGCCGTTGAGCTGCTTGAACAGGGCGCGGCCGAGAACCCGGCCGCGCGCGCAAAGTTCCTGGGAAACATCCGCAGGCAGTCCGCGCGCATGATCAGGCTTGTCGGCGAGCTGCGCGAACTTACCCGGATGGATACCGATCTGCTCAAAGCGCCGACGGAGACGGTGGACTACGCATCATTCCTGCGCGACGCCGTGGCGCGGCTGGAAGAGGTATTTGACCAGCCGCGCGCCGCGTGCAGTCTGCAGGTGGAGGAAGGCATCGAGCCCAGAGTCGCGCTGATGCCTGACAAGATCGAGCAGGTGATGTCCAACCTGCTTGAGAACGCATTCCGCTACACGCCTGTTTCCGGCGCGGTGACCGTACGTGTGCGGGTGGAAAACGGCCTTGCGACAACGGAGGTCGAAGACACCGGGCCGGGAATAGCGCCGTCGAACCTGTCCCGCGTGTTCGACCGGTTCTTCACCACGGAATCGCGCGACAGGTCCACCGACTACGGAAGCGGGCTCGGGTTGTACATTGCGCGGCGAATAGTAGAGAGCCATGGCGGCACGATTTCCGCGGCCAACGTGCCCGGCGGCGGAGCGCGCATTTCCTTCAGCTTGCCGGTCATCCAGCGCGGCTGACGCGCCGGGCCGCCGCCCGCGCGTTTTTCACCGCTTTGACACCATGCCGTCATATTTCCGCCTCAGTTCCGTGCTTTCCTTCTGTGCGTTGAAGAAACGCGGAACAGGCGAAAGGGGGCGGCGGATATGAGAAGCGGGGCGTGGCTGAGATGTGTGGTGGTTGCGGCGTTGGCATGTATGGCGGCGATGACGAACGCGACGCCGGTGATGCCGGACGGAATGTTCGTGGCGGGCGCGATGTATGCGCGGGGTGCCGAGCGCGCCGGGGGCGGGCTGTTCCTGCCGCTGCGGAAGACAGACGTGGCATTGGAGATGACGGGCGCGATCCTGCGCGCGCGCGTCGTGCAGCGGTTTGTGAACGACACCGCTTATCCGCTGGAGGCGGTCTATGTCTTCCCCCTGCCGGCACGCGCGGCGGTCACTGGTATGGAGCTCCGTGTCGGCGACCGTGTGATCCGCAGCGTCGTCAAGGAGCGGGAACAGGCAAAAGCCGTATATGAAAAGGCAAAGGAGGAAGGGAAGAAAGCGGCGCTTGTCGAGCAGGAACGGCCGAACATCTTTACGACTTCGGTGGCCAACTTCATGCCCGGCGAAACTGTGGACATCGCGCTTGAGTACACGGAGACGGCGGAATACGCAGCGGGCGCATACGGCGTGACGTTTCCCATGGTCGTGGGGCAGCGGTACGTTCCATTCGCGGAACGGACCGCAGCGGACGGCTCCGTTTCCGCGGAGCCTGCCGTTGCCGACGCCGGGCGTCTGAACCCGCCGCTTCTCGGGCCGGGTATCGCGTCCGCTCACGCTCTTTCGCTCGAACTCGTCATACGCGGCGTGCCTGTGAAGGATGTCGTGTCCAACACCCACGGGATACGGACTGCCCGGCAGGACGGCGCGGTGCGCGTGACGCTGGATCCGCCGGAGACGGCGCCGAACTGCGAATTCCACGCGTCGGTGCGGCTCATGGAGTCGGAATCGCCCGAGCTGGGGATCGTCAGGTCATCCGGTGCGGTGGGCCGGGACCACGTGCTGGCGACCGTGTTTCCGCCGACGGTTCAACCCGGGGAGCGGGTGCCGGCGGTTGACCGCGACGTGATATTCCTTGTGGACACCAGCGGCTCAATGAGCGGCGAATCGATCGGCCAGGCCAAAGCGGGTCTGGCCGCGTGCGTGCGGATGCTGCGTACGAACGACTGCTTCACGATAGCGCGGTTTGCGAGCGACTACTCCCTCTTCACGCCCGACCTGAGGCCGGCCACGGCCGACAGGCTCGAAGCGGCGCGGGCCTACGTTGAGTCGCTTTCCGCCGATGGGGGGACGGAAATGCAGCCTGCCCTTGAGCATGTGCTTTCGCTGCGGCGGCGGCCGGGCGCGATGGGGCTTGTCGTGTTCATTACCGACGGGTGTGTCGGCAACGAGGATTCCCTGATGAAGCTGCTCGGCGGGAAGCTGGGGAACGCGCGGCTGTTCACCTTCGGCATAGGCAGCGCGCCCAACGAGTTTCTCGTGAGGAAGATGGGGGAACTGGGGCGGGGCCAGGCGCGGTTTATCCGGTCGCACGAAGATATAGGCGCCGTCATGTCCGACTTCTTCCGCACGCTCGACCGGCCCGTGCTGACGGACGTATCCGTCGCCTGGATAGGCGGGCGGGCGGGGGGCGAAACGAAGGTGGAGTGTTACCCGGCGCGGTGCGCGGACGTGTTTGACGGCCGGCCGTTGCAGATAATCGCGCGGCTGCCCGAAGGGTTTGAGGGGCGGCTTGTCGTGAACGGCCGGCGTGCGGGCGGGCCGACGGTGTTCGAACTGGATCTGCCCGGCCCCGGAGGCGGCTCACATGCCGCCGTGGATGCCCTGTTCGGCAGCGAGAAGATCAACGAACTCATGACCGAACTCGCAACGGGGGCTGACGACGCTGCCCGGGCGAAGATCGCAGGCGAAGTCCTCTCCGTGGCGTTGGACTACCAGCTGGTCTCCAGGTACACATCGCGCGTGGCGGTCGAGGAGCGCGTGGAGCGTTACCCGGACGGGTCACTGAAGACCGTGAACGTGCCGGTTCCCGCGCCGCGCGGGTGGACCGGGTTCCAGGCGACTGCCACGGACGATCTGCTGCGCGCGCTTGCCGGCGCGGCGGCGGCGCTCGGCGGCGCGGTTGTGGCGGGTTTCGCGGCGTTGAGGAGGGGCAAATGCGCTTTCAACGCGCGGTGTTTCTGATCGGCCTCCTGCTGCTTGGATCGGGCATGTACAGCGCGGTCCCGCCGGCAAGCCGTATTGCGGGTTACATGTGGCGACAGAGCCGCACGCGGGAGGACTGGCGCGAATGGATGCGCGGAGACCGCGGCAACGTGGCAGGGTGGCTGCGTTCGGAGGCGGTCGGGCTGTGCGTGCCCGTGACAGACGTGGAGTCGGGAAAGCCGGATCTGGAGAACTTCGCCGCCGGGTTCGGGGTGGCGGATGCCGGGGAGGGAATGGTCATCATTTTCGCGCACCGTGACAGGCATTTCAGTGTCCTGCGCGGGATGAAGACAGGAACGGAAATGCTGCTTGACGTGGCTGACGGGGTGACTCGCCGGTACGTCGTGGTGGACTCGGAGGTGATTGACCCCGACGATGTTTGGGAGCGGCTGCGTGGCCGGGATGGCGATCGCTGGCTTGTTCTTGCGACCTGCCACCCCTTCACGCAACTGGGCCCGGCCCCAAACCGCCTGCTGGTCTGGGCATGGCCCGATCAGGATGGAACCGGCGAGAACGGGGGATGAGCTTGATATCCCTTGCCCTGTGCCGATATCCTCCGTCCAAGGGAGGACCGGCGGCGCGGACATGACGCCGCGGTCGGGAACGAGGTTTCGGACCGGGGATATGTCATGCATGCGAAGGGTGCCGGATCACATAATGGCGAGCCGCTGAAGCCGGGAGCGGACAGGGAGCTGGAGCGCCGCGCCGCCGCCATGCCGGCTTCCATGCTTGAGGCGGAAGGAGTCTTCCTTTCCGCCCTGATGACCAACATTCCTGACTCCATCTACTTCAAGGACCGTCAAAGCCGGTTCCTGATGGTAAACCGCGCGCTTGCCGACAAGTTCGGCCTCGACGACATGGGCGAAGCGGTCGGCAAGTCCGACGCCGATTTTTTCCTGCCGGAGCATGCCAGGGAAGCCCGTCTCGACGAGATGAAGATAATCGAGACAGGCATACCGGTGGTTGCGAAGGAAGAGCACGAGATCATGCCGGACGGCAGCAGCCGCTGGGTGTCCACCACGAAGCTTCCGCTCTATGACCGGGCAGGGGAGATAATCGGCACGTTCGGGATATCGCGGGACGTCACCGAGCACAGACTCGCGGAGGACTCGCTGCGCCGCAGCGAGGAACAGCTCAGAATACACCGCGACACCCTGGAGGAGCGTGTCAGGGATCGGACGCTGGAACTCCAGCAGATCAACACGCAACTTCAGGGCGAAGTGCAGGAACGCCGCCGCGCCGAGACCGCGCTGCGCCTGAGCGAGGAACGCTACAGGCAACTTCTCGCGACCACTCCCACATACGTCTACACGGTGCACTTCAAGGATGGCGCGGCTGTCTCCACCCAGCACGGGTCCGGCTGCGTGGCGGTTACGGGCTACAGCGCCGAGGAGTACACGCAGAGCCCGCAACTCTGGATCGCGATGATTCCGCCGGAAGACAGGGACATGGTGCTCGGGCTTCTCGAGGCAGACCTTTCGAGCGACAAGCGGCGGCCGATCGAGCACCGCATTATCCACAAGAACGGAAGCATACGATGGGTTCGCAACACGATAGTCCCGCATCGCAACGCGCGCGGCGAACTTGTTCACTACGACGGGCTTGTCGAGGACATAACCGACCGCAAGATGGCCGAAGACGGGTTGCGCGAAGGCGAGCGACTGCGCACCATAAGCCAGCTTTCCGGGGGAGTGGCACACAGTTTCAACGCTGTCACCGGCGTGGTGGCCGGTATAGCCTCTTCGATTGCGGACAGTGTTCTTCCCGGCACCGCTGCGCACCGTGACGCGCAGAAGATCATACAGGCAATGTCCCACGCCTCCGACCTGACGCGGCGGCTTCTCGGAATGGCAGGCGCCTGCGAGACCGAGGGCATTCGGGTGGAGGACGCGATCTCGCTGAACCAGGCGGTGAAGGACACGGCTGAACTCGTGGAGAACCAGTACATCGGGCGCAACGTGCGCATGACGTTGCAGTTGGCGGAAGAGGACGTGATGGTGCGCGCCGCGTCCAGCCAGCTCCTCGAGGTTTTGTTGAGTCTCTATTCCAATGCCGCGGAGGCGATGCCGGACGGCGGGACCGTAACCGTGCGCACGAAGCGGAGGAACATATGCCGCCCGTCGCGATGGAATCCGAGGGCCAGGGAAGGCGCCTACGCGGTGCTGTATGTGTCGGATACCGGCGTGGGGATGGATTCCTCGATACGGGACAAGGTGTTTGAGCCGTTCTTCACGTCCGGCAAAGGCGAGACATCATTCGGGCTCGGGTTGACCATCGCGCGGAACACTGTCGAAGCGTGGGGAGGATGGATTGATTTCCGGAGCGTGCCAGGCAAGGGCAGCATCTTCAGGGTGTTTCTGCCGGCATCGGCCCACGTCGCGAAATCCGAGCCGGAAGCGGATGTCGTTGTCGCGAAAGGCACGACGGTTCTGCTTGTGGACGATGATCCGGAAGCGACCGCGACGATGCAGGGCGTTCTTGAAGCGGCGGGGTTCAGGGTGCTTGCCGCTTCAACTTCCCGGGACGGCACGGCCATGTACTACTCTCACCGGGACACGATCGCCGTTTCGGTCATAGACCTTGTCATGACCGATGGGGACGGCCGCCTCATAGTGGAGAACATCATCACCGACCATCCGAAGGCGAAGGTGATTGTCGTGTCCGGGTTCTCGCGCGACTACGTGAGGCACTGTCTTAACCTTGGCACCTGGAGCTTCCTGCAGAAGCCGTTTGAGGCCAATTCGCTGGTAGACGCGGTCAAGGCCGCGATCGGCGGCCGCAAGCGGCGCCGGCCGGTCGTGAAATGACGGGCGCCGTTGCGCCGGTTTCGGAATCAGAGCTGTTCCGCGGCGACCGCGGCAAGTTCGCTGCGTTCGCTGCGCTTGAGGGTGATGTGACCGTGCAGACGATGGGTCTTCAAGCGTTCGGCGGTGTAGGTCAGCCCGTTGCTTGACGCATCCAGGTAGGGATTGTCTATCTGGTACGGGTCGCCTGTAAGCACCATCTTGGAGCCTTCCCCGGCGCGGCTGATGATGGTCTTCACCTCGTGCGGAGTAAGGTTTTGCGCCTCGTCGATGATGATGTACTGGTTGGGGATTGATCGGCCCCGGATATAGGTCAGGGCCTCAAGCTGAAGAACCCGGTTCCGCATGAGTTCGTCAATTCGATCCGCGGCCGTCATCTTGCTCTTCTTCTTCTTGCCCGTTGCATGGTCGGCCGACTCGTGCAGAAGGTATCCGAGGTTGTCGAAAATGGGCTGCATCCAGTGAGAGAGTTTCTCCTCCTTCGCGCCCGGCAGGTAGCCGATATCCCTGCCAAGGGGCACGATCGGCCTGGAAACTAGAATGCGCTCGTACTGCCGGAACCGCAGCGTGGTGTGAAGGGCGGCGGCCATCGCAAGAAGGGTCTTGCCCGTCCCTGCCTGGCCGACGAGCGTAACCAGCGCGACGTCCGGGTCCATCAGGAGCTCCATCGCCATTCGTTGTTCCTTGTTCCGGGCCGACACGTTCCAGACGCGTTCGTACTGGCTTGAAAGATGGCGCAGCCTGCCGCTTTCCATGACCCGCGCAAGGGCGCTCTGCCGGTTGTTGCCGCGTTCGCGCAGGATGATGAATTCGTTCGGGAACTCGCCGAGCCCCCTCCGCTCCCACAGGTCGTTCTCGTAGAACTCAACGATCTTCTTCCTGCTCACGCAGATCTCGCGGTAGCCTGAATAGAGCTCGTCGAAATTGACCTTCTGTTTCTCGAAATCCATCGCCTGCAGGCCGAGCGCGTCCGCCTTGATCCTGGCGTTGATGTCCTTGCTGACGAATATCACGCGTTCGCCCTTGCGCTTGAGCTGGTAGGCGGCGCCGATGATCCTGTTGTCCTCCTGGCTGAGCTGCATGCCTTCCACCACGCCGCCCGGCATGACTATCTTAAGCGTGCCGCCGGCGGGGGTCGGCACGCCGTCGCGGAGGCTTCCCAGCCCGCGCAGGGCATCGAGAGCCCTGATGACCTGCCTTGCGTTGCGCCCGAGCTCGTTGCTCTCCGCCTTGAAACGGTCAAGCTCCTCGATGACGGTCATCGGCAGGACTATGTTGTTGTCAGCAAACGAGTCGATGGAATCCGCGTTATGGAGCAGGACGTTCGTATCGAGAACGAACGTCTTGCGCGTTGCCTCGGGGTTCGGCGCCGAAGTCTTCTTCATGTGTTCGCTCCTCACTGTTTTCCTCCCGCACCGAGTTTGAATGCACGGGGAAGCAGCTCGCCAAGCGTGGTTTCCTCAAACCGGTCCAGGTCCGCCGCGGGCGCAACGTAGACAGGCGTCGCCGCCGGGGCGAATTCGGCGAGAACCTGGCGGCACGCGCCGCACGGGTAAGGGGCGGCTGCTGCGTCGGCGACAACGGCGACAGCTTTGAGCCTTCTTGCTCCCGCGGCGACTGCGGCGGCGACTGCGGCGCGTTCGGCGCAGATCGTGAGCCCGTACGAGGAGTTTTCCACGTTGGCCCCCTCGAAAATGCTTCCGTCATCCGCGAGGACTGCCGCGCCGACCCGATAGTGCGAGTAGGGGGCATAGGCGCGCGAGGCGGCCGCCGCCGCCCGCGCGAGAAGACTCGACGGGCCGTGGATGTGTGTCATGCCGGGTTTCCTCCAATGGACGACCACGCAATCAGCGGAGCGGCTTGCGGCGGATCGTCGCCGATCTCAAACGCTTCCGAAAGGATGCCGCCGGCCTCGTCAAGCGCGGCGGGCCTTTCGGTGTGCATCGCCAGCAGGCACTGGCCTGACCGCACCTCCTCCGCGGGTTTTAGCATGCGGCTGACGCCGGCGACGGGGCTCACGGTGTCGGTCACCTTCGCTCTGCCTGCGCCCAGCACAAGGCATGCCCTGCCGACCATGTCGGCATCGACTCCGCGAATGAAGCCGGAGCGGTTCGCCTTCAGCTCCACGGTGTGCGGCGCGGACGGGAGACGCGACGGGTCTGCCGCGACATCCGGGTTGCCGCCGTGCAGCTCGATCATTCGGGCGAACCGACTCAGGGCTTCGCCCGAATCCAGCGCTTTCCGCAGCGCTGCCAGCGCGGATTCGCGGTCTGTGGCCGCGCCGGAAAGGGTCAGCATGGCTGCGCCGAGCTCAAGTGCAAGCTGAACCACGTCTGCCGGGCCGCGGCCCATCAGCGTCTCGACCGACTCCGCCACTTCCGGGGCGTTGCCGGCAGTGCGGCCAAGCGGCTGGTTCATGTCGGTTACGAGCGCCGCCATGTTGCGTCCGGAACAGGAACCCACCTCAATGAGCGAACGCGCCAGCGCCATGGCGTCTTCCTGCGACTTCATGAAGGCGCCGCGGCCCCATTTCACGTCCATCACCAGCGTGCCAGCGCCCTCGGCGAGCTTCTTGGACATGATGCTCGCGGTGATCAGTGGAATCGAGGGGACAGTGCCCGTGACGTCGCGAAGGGCGTACAGTTTGCGGTCCGCCGGCGCCAGGTCATCGGTCTGTCCGATGATCGAGCACCCGCACTTCTCGAGGACGCCGACAAACTCTGCAATCGACAGGTCGGTCCTGTAGCCCGGTATGGACCCCAGCTTGTCGAGGGTTCCGCCGGTTATGCCGAGGCCGCGGCCGGAGATCATGGGCACTGATACCCCGCAGGCGGCGACAAGCGGCGCCAGGATCAGCGATATCTTGTCGCCCACCCCGCCTGTCGAGTGCTTGTCCGCCGACGGCCGGGGCAGAGACGCCGGGTCTATCACGCGGCCCGACCGCATCATCGCGTTGGTGAGGAAGGTCGTTTCCGCCATGTTCATGCCGCGGAAGAAGACGGCCATGGCCAAGGCCGACATCTGGTAATCGGGAATGGCGCCGTCCGCGAAACCGGCGATGAAGGATCGGATCTCTTCCTCGGAGAGTGTGCCGCCGTCGCGCTTCTTCTCTACAATCCACTGTGGCAGCATGTCGCGAGGATAGGCCGCAGGCAGCCTTGTTGTCAACGCGCCCCGCAGAACGGGTCAAGGCCGCAATAAACGCTGTTCCACTTGTGTCGTTACCAATGCGGGAGACCTGTGCCGGAGATCTCCGGCGTGGGCCGGCTTCTGCTCGCCGAAACCGGGACATATCGCAGGTGGGGCCAGAGAGGACAGGCAACTTCGACTCGCCGCCCGCGCGGCGGGTTAGCGCCAACAGACGAACCCATGATGGACAAAGCCCGAGTTGCAGGCGTATATGGGTTCGGACTGAACGAAGTCCGGAGCGGAGACATGGCGCGGTCGCGCGTGCCCTCTGCCGCCGGACGCGGCAAGGTAAGAGCAACGGACTGGGCGTGGACAGTCCATGCGGGGAGGCGGCAATGGGGTTTACACTGCAACTGGGAGACAGGGCGCCGGACTTCAAGCTGCCGGCGACGGACGGGCGAACTTACAGTCTTTCGGACTTCAGCGAGTCCAAAGTGCTGGTAGTCTTCTTCACGTGCAACCATTGCCCGTATGTCGTGGGTTCCGACGAGATCACTCGCCGGACGGCTGAACGGTTTGAGCCTCTGGGCGTCCGTTTTGTCGGCATCAACTCGAACAGCAGCAAGACATATCCCCAGGACGCGTTCGAGTTCATGGTCGAACGAATGAAGCAGCACAAGTTCCCGTGGGTATACCTCTACGACGAGAGCCAGGCCGTTGCGCTTGCCTACGGCGCCCTGCGAACCCCGCACTTCTATGTTTTCGACGCCGGGCGCAGGCTTGTCTATACCGGCCGCGGGGTGGACAGTCCCCGCGACTCCTCGAAGGTGAAGGTCAACGACTTGGCTAATGCGCTGGAAGATCATCTCGCCGGCCGGCCCCCGCGTGTTGCCCTGACCAATCCGGTCGGATGCAACGTGAAGTGGAACAACCGGGACGCGCATTGGATGCCGCCGGATGCCTGCGACCTTGTCTGAAGCCGGCATTCGGGTCCGGCTGATGACGTCGAGGTGATTGCGACAAGCGGAGAAGAGCAGGCGATACGCCGGAAAGGAGCCGCAATATGGGCGACAAGAAAAGCAAGCACGACAAGGCCAAAGACCTGAAACAGCGGGAAGCCAAACAGGCAAAGGCCGCCTCGGAGAAGCGCGCCAGGCAGCAGCATTCCAGGGTTCCCTGACCTCCGGAGCGAACCGGCCTTGCTGGTTCCTGACCCGTCAGCGTCTCTGGCCGAACGGCGTCCTGAAGGCCGCGGTTCGGCGGGGACGCCTTGCCGTGCCTTCGCGTGTGGATTAACGTCCGGCAGTGCGAAACGTGTTCGGCGCGCCGTCTTGTTCTTTGATCCGGCGGGCTATTTCGCCGCCTTCTTGGCCTTCTTCGCTTCTCTCTTCTCCTTCATCGTCATCGCCGGGGCCTTCCTTGCTTCTTTCCTGGCACTGCGTTCCTTTGCCATGGTCGTCTCTCCTGTTGATGCTTTTGCCGTCGGTATAACCGGAGAAGCCGCCAGCGGCTTCTGTTGATGGATACTATGTGAAATGACATCGCTCCTATCCAGCCTGTTCTCTCGTGAAACTCGAAAAGTCTGCGAGATTCTTGGGAGACTTGCCGGTTTGCGCAGTTGGCTCGGTGGAGCGGGCGACGGGAATCGAACCCGTGTCATCAGCTTGGAAGGCTGACGCTTTACCACTAAGCAACGCCCGCGAAGGGAAAGCTTGGGTGATGCTACCCCAATGGGCGGTCAAGTCAAGGCCGTGGAGCAGCCCCGACGGCAAGGCCGGTCAGGATTGTCATCAGCCCCGCCAAAAAGCGGGGTGAACTTGGAAGCTTGCCCCGCCACAGGCGGGGGCTGACGCTTGTCACCGGGGTGGAGCCGAGCTCTTTCGCAGTACCTCTACGAATTCTGCCGGGTTGAACACGCTCACCGTGCGGCATGAGTCCGCGGGGAAGTGTTTCTTGTTGCCGGTGATCAACACGGCCCCGGCTTGTGCCGCCACTTCAATAAACGGCAGGTCGTCGGAATCGGGAAGTGCCAGATCCAGCGGACGCGGAACAACTCTTTCGACTGTGGTTCGCAGAAAACCCAGAACAGTTCGGATGGCCTGTTGATCGAGCCTCAACCGGGGCTCGCCGCAAACCCTCTCGTACTCGTCCAGGATCCTTTGGTCGGCGCATATCTCCAAATCTCCGCTGACGGCCAGATCCAAGATCACAGCGCAATTGCCGGAGTGCGTCTTGAGCGCAGAGACGAGCACATTCGTATCGAGCACAACCCTCACGCCCTAACCTTCTTCTGTCGCACCCCCTGGACGATGCCGTCTATCTCGTCCATGGTGATGCCATCCGAGCCGTCTGCACGTGCAGCATCACGCAGGCGGTCAATGGCCACCCGTGCCCGGGCCCTTTGCATGGCAGACAGTTCCTTGTCGAGCGAATCCGCGTGCACTCGCGAGACGACGGCGAACGGGCGGCCGTTCGACGTCAGGACCAAGTCTTCATCCTTCTCCAAGGTTTTTCGCGCGCCGCCCGTGTTCAGGCGGAACTCCCTCACTGTCATGAACTTCATCGGCCTTACCTCCGTCTCTGATGGTCATAGTGTGCATCACATACGATGCACAATGCAATGCCACAGTGTGATCGAATGGCGGATCGGGCAGGTGGACTGCTGCTTGGCGCACGTTCGGAGAGTCCGCATCGGAATCAGAAGGAGAGGCGGATAGCCATCAACAAACCGGCAGGCTGGGGTCGGCGTCGGCGAGGAAGGCTGTTTCGTCCCAGATGCCGCGGCCGGCGGCGGCCAGGCCGGCGATCATGGCTGCGTTGTCGCCGCAGTGTTTCGGCTCGGCCAGCAGGAGCCGGATGCCGCGGCGTGCCGCGAGTTCCCCGAGCCGGGCGCGCAGGGCGCTGTTGAGAGATACCCCGCCGCATGCGCCGATGCAGCGGTCGCCGTCACGCAGCGCCGCGTCGCATCGCTCCACGAGCGCGGAGATGATGGCCTGCTGGTAACTTGCCGCGACGTCGGCGGTTCTTGCCGGGTTGCCCTCGGCGGGATTGTCGCGCAGGTGGTAGAGCAGGGCGGTCTTGAGTCCGCTGAAGCTGAAGCAGAGATCCGGGTTCAGTCCTTCCAGGCCGGGGCCCGGGCGAACCCTGCCGCGCGGAAAACGCACGCTGCCCGGGTTTCCGCCCCTGGCGACACGGTCTATCACAGGTCCGCCCGGGTACCCTAGTTTGAGCAGGCTGGCGCCCTTGTCGAACGCCTCGCCGGCTGCGTCGTCGATCGTCTGGCCCAGCAGGCCGTATTTCCCCAGCCCTTCCACCCGCACGAGGCAGGTATGGCCGCCCGACACGACAAGCGCGACGAACGGGCAGGCTTCCTCTATTCCCGGCGCGCCACCGGCAAGAAACAGCGAGTAGATGTGCCCTTCGAGGTGGTTCGAAGCACAGAGCCGTATGCCGAGCCGGAGCGCAAGTCCCTTGGCCGTCGCCATTCCAACCAGAAGCGAGCTTGCCAGGCCCGGCCCGTGCGTCACCGCAATCGCATCAAGGTCGCTCCATGCCATGCCCGACGTTCTCATCGCCTCGTCGATAACGCCCGGCAGGGAATCAACGTGGCAGCGCGAAGCTATCTCCGGCACCACGCCGCCGTACGGGCCGTGCAGTTCCACCTGGCTGAAGATGACGCTCGAGCGTATGTCGCGAGGACCCGCGGCCACGGCCGCGGCTGTTTCATCGCAAGACGTCTCTATGCCAAGAACGTTCATTTTGTGTTTCGCCGGACAGCGCGACAGCGGCTCAGCGCCGCATGCCGATCCCGTTGAATACCCGGATTGCGTGAAGGAGGTCCACCGCCCTTTCAAGCTGCCGGTCAACGGCTGCAGGTTCGTCCTCGCGTGCTGTGCCTGTCCCCGGCAGTCCGGCCGCCTCGATGCGCGCTCGCGCGGTAAGGACGCCGCGCCATTCGTCAGGCGTCAGCTTGATCACGATGTCCGGGTCTATGCCTTTGCCCTGTATCAGGCGGTCCTTCGGAGTGCGGTAGTGCGCGGTGGTAAGCCGCACGGCCGCGGACGGATCGGTTGTAAGCTGAATGATTGTCTGCACCGATCCCTTGCCGAAAGTGGTGTCTCCCACAACGATGGCGCGGCCATGGTCCTGCATTGCGCCGGCCACTATTTCCGATGCGCTCGCGCTCCCTCCGTTCACAAGCACGACCAGCGGCAGCTTCGGGTGGGCGGGGCGGGCTGCTGTTTCCATGCGGAGTTCGCCGCGCGGGCCTTCGCGCCCGCGGGTGATGACGACTGGCGAGCCTTTGTCCAGAAAGAGTGAACAGACCTGCACGGCCGACTTCAGAAGCCCGCCCGGGTTATCGCGCAGGTCCAGCACCAGCGAATCCATGCCTTCGCCGATGAGCCGTGATATTGCCTCCTTCAGCTTGTCGTGGGTTGGGTCCGTGAACTGGGCTACGCGGACATAGCCCACGCCGTCGCGGAGTATCCGGGCGCCCTTGATGCTGGAAACGGATATCTCCTCGCGAACGACCTCGAATGTTCGCGGCTCGCGTTCGCCCGAGCGTAGAACACTTATGACCACTTTCGCGCCGGACGGTCCGCGCAGCATGTCCACCGCGTTCTTGAGGGACATGCCTGCCGCATCCTTGCCGTCGATGTCGATGATCCTGTCCCCCTGCATCAACCCCGCGCGGTAGCCGGGAGAATCCTCTATCGGGGCGATGACGGTGAGCACGCCATCGCGCATGCCGATCTGTATCCCGATGCCGCTGTACTTGCCGGAAGTGTCGGACTGCATGTCCGAGTAGGCATCAGAGTCAAGGAAGTCGCTGTATGGGTCCAGCGAGCGCATCAACCCGCCGAGCGCCCCTTCCACCATCGAGTGGAAGCTGTTTGTTCCGACATGGTGCTTGCCCGCGAGGACCAGTACTTCGGCCAGCCGTTCGATCTCTTCGTATGGATCCTCCGCGACGGCGTTGGTCGAGGCCTGCTTCCCGCGCGTTTCCACCGACAGGCCGCGCGTTCCGCACAACATGCAAAGCGCCGCCGCGGCGGCGATGTAGCTTCCGGTGTTCATTGCTCAGGCATTTCCTTCGGGAGTGGGAAATACTCCCACTGTACCTGCGGACTGTCCACGTTTTTTGGCCGGCGACGCGAAGCACCATCCGGCGAGAAGAAGGTACCAGGCTGCAATCCACGTCGGCGACGGCCTCGCCACCTCCGTCCATGCCCCCGGCAACGAAGCGAACCAGCGGACGATCCCGACCATGCCTCCCACCAGCCCGAGGTTGGCGGAGTTGAAGACCGCGGCAAACCAGTCGTGTGCCAGGCCGGCAAGAAGAGACATGCATCCGCCGACAAGCACCAGGAACGAGCCCGGAACAACGAACAGGTTCGCCGGCAGCCCGGCAAACGAGACGCGCCCGAAATACCACGCTATCAGCGGCACCGACACCAGCCATGCGGCGAGCGAGAGAATGGCAAGGTCGCGCAACTGCCGCAGTGCCGCCCGCCAGCGGTCGGCATGGGACGGCGGTCCGGCGGGCGCGAGCGGGTCGGGCTCAAGCCGGCCAGGGAGACTCCTGTCCAGCGCGGGGTAGAGCGCGATCATTCCGAGTACCGCCGTGAATGAGAGGATGAAGCCGGGATCCGCAACCTGCGCCGGCGCTGCCGCCGGTATGATCACCGCGGCCGCTGCCAGTGCGGAGGCGCCGTCCGGCTTGCGGTGCGCCAGCGGCGCCGCCCAGTAGATGCACGCCATGGCGAGTGCGCGCAGCGCGCTTGGGGAAGCCCCGGTGGAGACGACGTATGCGGCGAGAAGCGGGGCGAGGAATATGCCCCACAGCGGCCGGGAGACGCGGAGCGCGCTCATCGCGGTTGTCAGCAGGCCCGCCAGTATGGCGACGTGCAGTCCGGATATGGCGAAGATGTGAAGGGTCCCGGTCAGCGCGAACAGGTCGGCGATTTCGCGATCCATGCCGGCGCGGTATCCGAGCATGAGCGCCCTGATGACCGCCACGGTTTCGGGCTCATCCTCGATCCCGACGGCAAGGCGGCGCGCGGCAGCGCGGCGTGCGGCGTGGCAGAGGCCGACGATATCTCTCCCGGCCCGGCTCACCCGCCAGGCCGAGTCGGCGAAGGCCGTCAGTGTCTGTTTGCCTCCCGCCGTTTCGCGGCCGGCACGGGCGCGGTGGATTCTCCACGTCTCTCCCCTGAGAGGCACGGGTTTTTCGGAGGAGCCGAACAGCAGCAGGTCGAATTCCGTCCCGGGCGGCGCGGCCGGATCGGTCGGCGTCTGCTCCGTGAGGCGCATCGGAACCCGCACGCAGGCGCGCCCGGAGCGGGTGGCGACCTTCTCGCCGTCGGCAACGCACACAGCCGTCAAGGGTGAGCCGGCCGCCGGTTCGATGCGGCATTCGCCGGCCGCCCCGGTGCGCAGTGCCGCCGATGCCGCCGCCGAGGCGCATACGGCCAGCAGGAGAAACACATCACCGGGTCCGGCGCTGAAGCGGCGGCGGCCTGCCAGCAGCAATGCGCCGGCCCAGAGAATGACCGCGCCGGCAAGCCATGACATGTGGACGGATGAATTCAGCCCAATTGCCGTCCCGGCCAGAAAGGCCACGGCAACGCCGACAAGCGGACGCCGCATCACGCATCCTCTTCCCGCTGCGGACTCACTATGACTTCACAGCGACCCATATCATCCAGAGCGCCAGCGCGGCTCCGGCGGCGCCGAACAGGCGGATGAGGCCCGTCCCGCGGTTCAGCGCAGTCGCGGCCGTCAGTGACCGCATGCGTTTCGGATCGAGGCTCAACACGGCCAGCGCGCCGAACCAGAGCCCGAGCGCGCCGAGCATCCAGTCGATGAGAGGGTCGTACACGAGCACCGTTCCCCAGAGCAGGAGGCATATCGCCAGCATCAGCCCGACGATGACCGGCCGGAGCTTCTCGTTCAGGAAAGCCCATGCCGCCGCCGCGCGCTTGATAGAGCCTGGGCCGGCCATGCACCAGACGCCCTTCACCAGGATAAGGATACCGAACACCAGGAGTAAGAGACTTTTCCCCTTCATGGCCGACCTCTTCCTGTTTACCCGATTGAATCGAGCACGCGCCGGGCGGCGCCCTCGTCCGGCGCGGCGCTTTCCGGGCCGACGATCGCGAGCGAGATGCGGTTGCGCGTGAATATGTCCCGCGCGACTTCGCGCACGGCCCTGGCGTCAACCGCCTCGATCTTCTCCACAAGTTCCGCGGGCGGCACGAACCTGTCGCGAGAGACCAGGTTCTCGCCTATCCAGAGCATCTGGCGCGAAGTGCTTTCCAGCCCGAGCCTGATCTGTCCGATGATGAAGTCCTTCGCGCGCTTCAATTCCGCGCGGCCCGGTTCGGAGCGCACGAGGCGGGACAGTTCTGCCACCGCCATGGTCAGCGCCTTTGCGGCGCGTTTGCGGTCCAGCCCTGCCTCGATGACCAGCGCGCCGCTGTCTGCAAGGAGCTGCACGGAGGAGTGAACCGAATAGGCGAATCCGTGCCGTTCCCGCAGGCGCTGGAACAGCCTTGAGCTCATGTTGCCGCCGAGGATCGTGTTGAGGACCGAGAGAGGGAAACGGCGGGGATCGTTTCTGCCGAAGATCCGGACTCCGATCGCCGCGTGACTCTGTTCCACGTCGCGCCCGACGATGCGCACGTCATCCTGCGGCATGCCGGCGGCGGCCGGCCGGAAAGACGCCCGCTTCCCCGGCGGCAGTTCCGAGAGCCACCGCTCAACCGCGGCGACACATGCCTTGTGTTCGACCCGGCCCGCGAACGCCGCGACCGTGTTGCGGCCGGTGTAGCAGCGTTCCCGGTACTTGAGCATGTCCGCGCGCGAAATGCGCCGCACGGTTTCGGGGCTTCCGGAAATGGGGCGCCCGAGAGGGTGGCCTCTCCACAGTGCCTCGGTAAGGAGATCCTGCACATGGTGCGGCGGCTCGTCGCGATACATCATGATCTCCTCGATTATGACGCCGCGTTCGCGGTCGAGCTCCTGTCCGTTGAACTCCGCGTTCAGGTACATGTCGGCCAGCACCGCAAAAGCGCGCCAGGCGTGGTCGAACGGCACCTGCGCGTAGTAGCAGGTGCATTCCTCCTGTGTGAACGCGTTGAGGTGGCCGCCCACGCCCTCGACCGCCATGGATATCTGCCTTGCCGACCTCGACGCCGTTCCCTTGAAGAGCATGTGCTCGATGAAGTGGCTGATTCCGCACGCGGCCGCCGGCTCGTGGCGGCCCCCGACGCCTGCCCACAGGCCGATGCTGGCGCTTTGAACCGACGGCATTCGCGCGGATATCACGCGCACGCCATTCGGGAGATCGGTGCGTTCAACATTCACTTCAGCCTTCCTCCGCCGCTGCATTGAGATCCGGGAGGGTCACTGCCCCCTCGTAGAGAGCCTTGCCCACGATCGCCCCGGAGAGGTTCGGGCGCTTCAGCGCCAGCAGCCTGCGGATGTCGTCGAGGGAGGACACTCCGCCGGATGCTATCACATCGCACGATACGGCCGCGCATACCGCGTCCATGCCCGGGATATTGGGGCCGCGCATCATGCCGTCGGTCGCGGTGTCTGTGCAGATGATCGCGCGCACGCCTTCGGCGTCGGCTTCCCGTGCGAGATCCAGCGCCGTGCGCCCCGTTGTTTCCACCCAGCCCTTCACCTGCACAAGCCCGTTCCGCGCGTCTATCCCGACAGCCAGCCGCTCCCCGAACCGCCGCGCCATGGCGCGGATCGTGTCGGCCGACGCCAGAGCCCGTGTGCCAATGATCGCCATTCCGACGCCCGCCGCGAGCGCCTTTTCGATATCGGCGTCGGTCCGCAGCCCTCCGCCGAGCTGGACTGGAATGCCGATGGCGTCAACGATGCGCCTGACGATTTCCGTGTGCACCGGTTCTCCCCTGAAGGCGCCGTCAAGGTCAACAACGTGGAGGCGCCTGGCGCCCAGTTCTTTCCAGTGCAGCGCCGCCTGGACGGGGTCGTTGGCATACACGGTGGCGTCGTCCGCACGGCCCTGCCTGAGTCTCACGCATCTGCCGTCCTTGAGGTCTATCGCGGGGTATATGGTGAACTGCGGCATCTCGTCCTTTCTTCAGATCTTGCCCTTGCTCGACGGGAGTCCCTTCTCGCGCGGGTCCAGCGCGCATGCCATGCGCAGCGCCCGCGCCGCCGCCTTGAACACGCTCTCGTATGCGTGGTGCGGTTCGGAGCCGTACATGTGCGCAACGTGCAGGTTCATCCGCCCCTGCACGACGAACGCGCGGAAGAACTCCTCGATCAGGCCCAAATCGAATTCGAGAATCTTGCGGCGCCGGTTGGCGATCTCGTAGACAAGGTAAGGCCGGCCGCCCAGATCCACGGCCGCCCTGCCCAGACTTTCATCCATTGCCGCCATGCACCAGCCGTAGCGGTGGATTCCCCTCCGTGTTCCGAGCGCCTTGTCCAGCGCCGTTCCGAGCGCGAGTCCGATATCCTCGACCGTATGGTGGTAATCGACCTGCAGGTCGCCGCGCGCCCTGAGAGTCAGGTCGAACAGCGAGTGTCTCGCCAGCAGCTCGATCATGTGGTCCATGAACGGCATGCCGGTGCTCGCCGAGCATGAGCCGGTTCCGTCGATGTCGAGACTGATCCGTATATCCGTCTCGCGCGTCTTCCTGTGCACGACGGCGCTGCGTTTCCTGTTCATTTCAGTTCCTCCATGGCCTTGAGAAGAACGTCGGCTTCGGCATCCGTGCCGACGGTTATCCTGACGAAGTCGCCCGTGCGTGGTCCCGCGAAGTATCGCACGAATATGCGCCGCGCCTTCAGGTTTTCGTACAGGGCCTGCGCGGCGATCCCCGCCGGTTTTGCCCAGATGAAGTTGGCCTGCGAAGGCCACACGCGGTGGCCCATGGCCTCGATCGCCGCGGTCATGCGCTGCCGTGTGGCCCGCACGCGCGCCGCGTTGCGGCGCATGTGGTCCACGTCCGACAGCGCGGCCAGCGCCGCTTCCTGCGACAGCGCGTCCAGGTTGTAGGAATCGCGTACCTTGTCCATCGCCCCGATGAGCTCAGCCGGGCCCAGCGCATAGCCCACGCGCAGGCCGGCGAGCGAGTACGATTTCGAAAGCGTGCGCGCGACGAGCACATTCCGGCGGGTGCGCGCCAGTTCGAGGCAGTCCCCGTCCGCGAACTCGGCGTAGGCCTCGTCTATGACCACCGTCCCGCGTGTCCGGTCGCAGAACTCCTCGATCCTGGCGCGCGGGAAGACCGTGCCTGTCGGCGCGTTGGGGTAGGTGATGAAGAACAGGTCGCAGTCATAGTCGGCCGGCATGGCCCATCCGAAGTCGGCATCAAGTTCGAGCGGCTTCTTCGCGATGCCGCGTATGTCGGCGAGGACGGGGTAGAGGGAGTACGAAGGGTTGAAGTAGCCCACCGTTCCGCCGTCATCCACGAACACGCGAACGCAGAGCGAAAGCACCTCGTCGGAGCCGTTGCCGACAAACACTGAGCCGGCGGAAAACGAGTACAGGTCGGCCAGGCGCGCGCGCAGCGCGCCGGAGACCGGGTCCGGATATTTCCGCAGGCGCGCCGGATCGAATGCCGCCAGCGCCCGTGCCACGGCCGGCGAGGGAGGGTATGGGTTCTCGTTCGTGTTGAGCTTGGTGACACCGGCGTCGCGCGGCTGTTCGCCCGGCACATACGCCGCGAGGCCGGTAACGGTGCGGCGGATCATTCCTTCGCGCCCTCTTCGAACCGCAGCCGCGCGGACATGGCGTGTCCGTCGAGCCTCTCGACCCTTCCGAACGCCTCGATAGTCGGAAGCATTTCCTCGAGGTCAGCGCGGGTGAGTGCCATGAAGCTGGTTCGCCTGCGGAAATCGTCCACCGTGAGACCCGAGAACATGCGCGCGGTTCCGCCGGTCGGCAGGACGTGGCTGGGGCCGGCGGCGAAGTCGCCGGCCGATTCCGGCGTCCATGGCCCTACGAACACGGCGCCAGCGCAGCGCACGCGGCGCAGCCATGCCATCGGGCGGCGGACGAGCAGTTCCAGGTGTTCCGGAGCGAACGTGTTGCAGATCTCGACGCCTGTCTCCATGTCCGGCACGATCACGATCAGAACGCCGCCGCGCATGTTGCGGCGGATTGCCGCGCTGCGGGAAAGGCTGCGGCTCTGGCGCTCCAGTTCCGTTGCCGTCCTTTTCGCGACGGACGCGGAAGTGGTGACGAGCAACGCCTTCTCGTTGCCGGTCCCGTGTTCGATCTGCGAGAGCAGGTCCGCCGCGGCGATGCGGGGGTTTGCGGCGGCGTCGGCAAGAACCGCTATTTCGCTCGGCCCCGCCACGAGGTCCAGTGCGACCGTGCCGTACACGAGTTTCTTGCCTGCCGTCACGTACGCGCCGCCGGGACCGACTATCTTCTGGACCGGCCGCACCGTGTCCGTCCCGTACGCCATCATCCCAATGGCCTGCACTCCACCGACCCTGTACACCTCCGTTGCGCCGGCGAGTTTAAGGGCGAACAGCACGTAGGGATTGACGTCCATGCCGCGGATTGCAGCCGTGCAGGCGACGATTTCACGCACGCCTGCGCAACGCGCGATGGCCGCGGTCATAAGCGCGGTGGAAGCCAGGGGCGCTTCCGCCGCCGGAATATAGACGCCCACGCGGTCAAGCGGCGTGAACTTTTCGCCGAGGCGGCCGCCGCGCGGGCTCGGCATTATCCAGTCGGGCCGCATGCCTTTGTGCGAAAAAGCTGTTATGCGGTGCAGAGAATCGCGGGCGGCTGTTTTGAAATCATTGTCCACCGCTGCCGCGGCTCTCGTGAACGCCTCCGGTTCGACGCGCATTCCGGCGGCCTTCAGGTTCGCGCCGTCGAGCTTGCGGGCATAGCGAAGAACGGCGTCGTCGCCCTCGCGCCGCACGTCGGCGAGAATTCTTGCCGCCGTCTTCTCCGCTGCCGCGTCGAACGCGGGCCGCTTGCAGAACGATTCAGCGGACCTGCGTCCGTCGGGCGTGGTCCAGTTTGCGATTCTGATCATTGTTCAGTACTACTCCGCTCCGGATTCCGGCAAACGGTTACGGCTCGTAACCCACCTCGACGCGACCGGCGCACGGCGGGGCCGGCTTTGCCAGGCGCGACGCCTGCAGCGTGCGGATCACCTCAGCCCTGACCCACGGTTCCGCCGAGGATGCCTCCGCGAACACGTTGCGGGCCTTGCCTTCGTCATCCGTTTCCACGTAGGCGCGGATGTTCCACGCCAGTGTCTGACGGTTGGTAATGCTGGCGGGGAACGGCGGCACGCGCAAGTCGAATTCCTTGAGGGCGCCGCGCAGGACGACGTGCAAGCCGTGGGCTGGTGGCTCCGTCAGTGCAAAAGCGTCCTGTTCCGGGGCCATGCGCAGGCTCCATGCCGCTCTGTCAGGGAGAGCAATCTCGGGCGCGAAAACCGGCGGCGTCGCGACAGGGGCGCGCGGGGGAATGTTCGTCAGCGTCGCTGTCGGCGTCGAGGGACGGTAAGGAAGTTCTCCGGGCCGTGAATCGCGCTTTTCGGCGACTGTAAAGCCCAGCGGAGATGTGCGGCCGAACAATGTCGGTCCCATGTAGACGAGGCCCTGTTCGCGCGGCAGTTGCACGAGCGACACGCGCGGGGCCGGCAGGGCCGCGGGCGCCCGGCTCCGGGGCGGCGAAGGCCAGACGAACCAGATCGAAATCCAGAGTGCGACCATGACGGCCAGAACCGTGTCGCCGCGCCTCCCTCCCCGCTGGAAAACCGCCCGCCACGCGCGCCGCAACGCTCCGCCCGCCCCCCGTGTCATTCTGCCCTTTCGGCCAGGTTTGCGCGCGGTATTCCTGCTTCCAGCGCCATGTTCAACACTTGCAGAACGGTGCCGTGCCGGATGTTGCGGTCGGCAACAACGATCAGGCTCATGTCGTTCTGTTTTGCCGCCGCCCGTGCGAACATCTGACGGAGGCGTTCACATTGCGCCGGGCTTCCCAGCCTGAAGCGTTCGTCGTCGAAGAACACCATCTCGTCCCCGGGTTCCGCCGTGCCCTGGCCGGGCCCGGGGAGGATGACTGCTATCCGGCCCAGCGGAGTTCCGTCGGTGAACGGCGCGGGATGCAGGTTGACTACCAGGCCAGGCTGGAGCGAGACGCTCCAGCCCACGAGCAGGAAGAAGATCACGAGCAGAACGACATCCGCCCACGGCGCCGCGCCGAAGAGGCCCTGCGCGATCCTACTGCGCGGAACGAACCTGGTTCTCAGACCGGATGCCCGGTCACTTGCCGGTTTCCGAAGGAACATGATTGTTGCCCGTCCCGATGGTTGCCCTGTTTTCGTCGAGGAATGCAGTCATTTCCGACGCGACGCGCTCCATGTCGAGCACGAGCCGGTCGATCCGTATCACAAGTATGTTGAACCCGATATAGCACGGGATGGCGACTGACAGGCCGGCCGCCGTTGTAACCAGCGCCGACATCAGGCCGTCCGTGACATCGGTTGACTGCACGAGGGCGCCGTGTCCGCGGATCACCAGGAGCGACCGGAGCATTCCCAGCACGGTCCCGAGGAGGCCGAGGACCGGAGCAATCTGCGCGACTGTTGCGAGCACTACCAGCCTGCGTTCCATGCGCGAGGTCTCGGAGAGCGCCGCCTCCTGCATCGCCTTCTGGATCTCATCCTTGCCGCCGGACCTGTGAAGGATGGCCGTCTTGACGACGTGGGCTACCGGGCCGGGCGTGCCGTCGCATATGGAAAGGGATTCGGAAATGTTGCCGCGGATGAGGTTGTTCTTTATGCCGCGCATGAAGTCCTCGGCGCGTATGCGCGCCCTGTGGAGATGCAGCGACCGTTCGATGAAGACGCCGAGGGCGACCATGCCGGCGCCGAAGATGACCCAGACCAGCGCGCCGCCGCGTGAAAGGAGATACAAGGGCATATTTCAGGCTCCCGTACGCGGTAATGTCAGCGAAAGGCGCCCGCGTGTTCCGCCGTAATTTTCTCTATCCGCTCGCGCGCCTGTGCTGCCGAAGGAACACCCGCCTCGACCACCCTTTCCAGGATGCGCGAGGCCTTCTTCCATTCGCCGCGCTGTTCGAGCAGATCGGCCGCGTTAAACGCCGCCCTCGTGAACCATACCTTGGCGGCTTCGTTCTGCCAAACCCCTTTCTCGCGCTGGGCCATGAACGGGACAACGACCTTCATGTAGTACTGCTTCAGGGCGTCGTCAGGCCTCCCGAGCTTCTCCATGCACCGGCCGATCTTGCACTCGGCCTGCAGCGCCAGGTCCGGGGGCGAAGCCGGGTGGTTGGCGGCGGCGGCATACGAGTCCATGCTTTCCGAGTAACGGCGCGGGTCTTCGGCGCCGAGCGTGAAGTGGCAGTCGCCCTTCCTGCCCCAGGAGGCCGGCACGAGTTCGCTGTCGGGGTACTTCTGGATGATCTCGTCCAGGGCAAGGATCGCCTCGGGATAGCGCGCCAGTTCCATAAGCGTTTCGGCCTGGGTGAACCGCGCCTCGGCAAGCCTGTCGGACCCGGGGAAATCGCGCAGGAGGCGGCCCAGCAACTCGGTGGCCCGCAGGAATTCCCGCCGGCGCGCGGCGGCGCGCGCCGCCCACAGAAGCGCGTCATCGGCCATCTGGTGCGCGGGGTACGATTCCGCGAAGGCGAGGAAGTTGCTCTGTGCGGCGGCAAAACTGTCATTGTTGAACCTCAGTTTTGAGCGCCAGAAATGGACGTCCGGCGCCCATTCCGAGGCCGGGCGTTTCTGGAGAAACGCGTCCCAGGCCGCAAGGGCCTTTTCGTCATGGCCCAGCCAGTAGTTACACAGGCCTGCCATGTACTCGGCCTGTTCCGCCGCCTTGGATGTTGGAGTGCGCGCGATCACAGCGTTGAAGTTGCGCAGAGCCGAGGCGAAGTCGAACAGCTGGTAATGCACGATCCCGAGCCCGTGCATGGCCTCGGCGAGGCGGTTTGTGTCGGTGACGGAAGCGGCTGCCGTTTCGTATGCCCGGGCGGCGTCACCCCAGCGCCTTTCCTGTCTGTGGGCCTCGGCAATCCGCAGCAGCGCGTCGGCGGCGAGGGCGTTGGTGGGCCAGCGGGCAACCATGTTGGTGAACGCTGCGAGCGCGGCGGCTTTTTCGCCTTCCCGCATCATGCATTCAGCGGCCTGGAAGGCCGCGCCCGGGGCCAGGTCGCCGGCATCCGCATCGGCAAGGACCGATTCGTAGGCGGCGAAGGCCTGCCTGTAGGAAGCGTTCGCAAACAGGGCGTCGCCGGTTCTGAACCGGCACAGGAGCTGGTCCTGTTTATCCTTCATGCGCTCGGCGGCCCCGGCGAAGGATGCCGCGGCTTCGGAGAAGCGGCCCAGCCGGTACATGGCCCATCCCTTGCCGCGCAGGGAGAAACCGCTTCTTGCGCTGGCAGGGAACGCCTCCTCGAAGTTCTGGAATTCCTGGGCGGCCCGGTCGTAGCGGCCCTGCTTCAGGAGTTCTTCGGCGAGCTGCAGGTGGGTGACCTGCGCCTCCTCGTTTGTTGCGCCCGAAGCGATGAAAGCCTTGACGAGCGGAACGCCCTCTTCGACCTCGCCGCGTTCGACCAGCAGCTTCCCGAGCACCAGGCCCGCGCGTCTTTTCACCTCGGGCGCCACTGCCAGCGCGAAGGCGCTGCGGGCGGATTCGATCGCTTCGTCCGGTCTTCCGGCCGCCGAACGGACTTGAGCAAGGAGGATGCATGCCCGCGCCTGGAGCTGTGTTGTCACGGTCGGGCCTCCGCCGGAAAGGGGAAGCAGCGCGGTTTCGGCCTCGGCCATCTGGCCCGACTCGCTCAAGATCTGGCCAAGCAGGAAACGTCCTTCAGTCACGGCATCGGCCGCCTCCGGCATCGCGGCGAGCCGGCGGAGCGCCGCGATGGCATCGTCGGTGCGGCCGGTTTTCCGGAGAAGTGATGCCAGTTCGAGGAGGTTGCGCAAAGAATCGGGTGAGCCCGGATGCTCATTGTCAAAGCGCTGCATTGCCGCGATCGAGTCGGCCGGCCTGCCGCAGCGCGCCGCGCAGCGCGCCGACAGGCGCAGAACACGTCCGGCGTATTCAGATCCGGCGGGGAAAACGTCCTCGATTTCCTTCAGGGCGGAGCACGCCTCTTCGTCGCGACCCTCGAGGAACAAGCCGCCGGCACGCCAGAACGATATCTCGTGCGAAGGTCCGGCCCGGGCGATCCACGGCTGCGCCGGGTCCGTGTATCGGACGATATCGGCGCCGCGCATGTCCTCGAACAGAGCCCTGCAGAGAAGCAGCAGGGCTTCGCGCGCTTCCGAGGAGGAGGCGGCGGAGTTGTCGAGGCACGGGGTCAATTCCGCCGCCGCCATCCGGAAGAGCCCGTCTTGGATGGCGGACCGGGCGCGGAGAAGGGCGGCGGCCTGGTTTGTTGACGCCGCCGTGTCGGCGGCGGCCGGCATGGCGGCCAGCAGCGCGGCCATCGTGAAAGGCAGAAACAGGCTTCTCATGCCTGTTTTCCGAGCACTTCTTTCAGGTAGTGCCCCGTGTAGGAGTCCGGGCATTCTGCAATCTCCTCGGGCGTGCCCTCGGCGACGAGCCGCCCCCCGCGGTTGCCGCCTTCCGGGCCGAGATCAACGATATGATCGGCCGTTCTGATGACGTCAAGATTGTGTTCAATGACGACAATCGAATTCCCGGCGTCGCGCAGCCGCATCAGAACCTGCAGCAGCTTCTGAATGTCGGCGAAATGCAGGCCGGTCGTGGGCTCGTCGAGAAGGTACAGCGTGCGGCCGGTGGAGACCTTGCTGAGTTCCGCCGCGAGCTTCACCCTCTGCGCCTCGCCGCCGGAAAGTGTAGTGGCTGGCTGGCCCAGATGCAAGTAGCCCAGTCCCACTTCCGAGAGGGTCCGGAGCCGCCGCTCGATTCCAGCCACGTTGCGGAACGTCTCCAGGGCGTCGTCAATCGTCAGACCGAGCACTTCGGCGATGGTCCGGTCCGCGTACCGGATTTCCAGCGTTTCGCGGTTGTAGCGCGCGCCGCCGCATTGTTCGCAGGTTACGTAGACATCGGGCAGGAAATGCATTTCGAGTTTCAGCATTCCGTCGCCCTTGCACGTCTCGCAGCGGCCGCCCTTGACGTTGAAGCTGAAGCGGCCGGCCTTGTAGCCGCGCGCCCGTGCCGAGGGCACCTGCGCGAACAGTCCGCGTATCACGTCGAAGGCGCCGGTGTAGGTTGCCGGGTTGCTGCGTGGCGTGCGGCCTATGGGCGACTGGTCTATCACTATCACCTTGTCGAGGTGCTGCAGGCCCGTTATGCGGGTGTGCCGGCCCGGGGTTTCGGGGGAATTGAAGAAATGGCGGAACAGGGCCTTCTTGAGGATCTCGTCAACCAGCGTGCTCTTGCCGCTGCCGGACACGCCGGTAACGCAGACGAGCAGGCCGAGCGGGATGGTCACGTTGATTGAGAGAAGGTTGTTTTCCTTCGCGCCGACTATGCGCAGTTCCGCCTTGTTGCGCGGGCGGCGCGGGGCGGGGGTGTGCACGGTCTCCTCGCCGCGCAGGAACTTCGCCGTTAGCGAGACGGGGTGGGAGAGCAGTTCGGCGACCGTTCCGGCGCAGATCACTTCGCCGCCGTGCCGCCCGGCCCCTGGTCCCAGATCTATCACGTAGTCCGCCTGGCGGACCATTTCCTCGTCATGTTCGACGGTTACGACGGTGTTCCCGAGATCGCGGAGCGCCTTGAGCATTGATATGAGCCGCTGGTTGTCGCGCTGATGCAGGCCGATGGTGGGCTCATCGAGGACGTAGAGAACGCCGACGAGCCCGGACCCGATCTGGGTCGCCAGGCGTATTCTCTGGGCTTCGCCGCCGGAAAGCGTGCCGCTCTCCCGGTCCAGCGTCAGGTATTCGAGCCCGACGTGAACGAGGAATCCCAGCCGGGCGCGTATCTCCTTCAATACGTCCCTCACGATTCCCAGTTCGCTTTCGGCGAGTTCGATGTTCTTGAAGAATACCGCGGCTTCGTCAACCGACATGCGGAGGATTTCGACTATGCTCCTGCCGGCCACGGTGCACGCGGTCACCTCGGGCTTCAGGCGGGTGCCGCGGCAGTCGCCGCAGGGCTTGCGGCTCATGTAGCCGCGCAGGCGCTGGCGCGTGTAGTCGCTGTCGGTTTCCTCCAGCCTGCGGCGGAGGTTCGGGATCACCCCCTCGAACGGTTTCATGTGACGCCGGTACGCGCCGCCGCGCCAGTAGCCGAACTCGACCTCTTCCGTGTCAGACCCGTACATGAGTATCCGGCGTATGTTCTCCGGCAGGTCCTTGTATGGCGTGGCGGTGTCAAAACCGTAATGTGCGGCCACGCAGCGGAGCAGGCCGCGGTAATAGAGGATCAGCCTGCGCCCGCCGCGCCGCCAGGCCTGGATTGCGCCGTCGGCGATGGATAGCGAGGGGTCGGGGACGAGCAGTTCCTCGTCGAACACGAGAACCGTTCCCAGCCCGGAGCACGCGGGACATGCGCCGTATGGGCTGTTGAAGGAGAAATGGCGGGGCTTGAGTTCCTCGAAGCTGATCGAGCAGTCCGGGCAGGCGTTGAGTTCGGAGAACACCTGTTCGGAAACCTCCGTGCCCTCGCGCTGGACCAGGGCCGAGATCAGCCCCTTGCCGTGTTTCAGGGCGAGCTCGACGGAATCGGTGAGGCGAGTCCTGACCTTCGCCGAGACCGCAAGCCGGTCCACGACGGCCTCTATCGTGTGCGCCTTCGTCTTCTCCAGTTTCGGAAGGCTGTCGGTTTCGCATAGCGCGCCGTCAATTCGAGCGCGGACGAATCCCTGGCGGCGAAGCTCGGCAAAGACGTCATCGTGCGTCCCCTTGCGGCCGCGCACGAGCGGAGCAAGGAGCGAGACCTTCGCGCCTTCGGGGAGCCTGAGAAGCTGGTCAACGATCTGCTCCGCGCTCTGTCGGGCGACCCTTCTGCCGCAGCGGGGGCAATGCGCGACGCCTACGCTGCCGTAGAGGAGCCGGAGATAGTCGTGGATCTCCGTGGTTGTCGCGACGATCGAGCGCGGGTTCGAACCGGCGGTGCGCTGTTCGATCGCTATCGCCGGCGACAGCCCGTCAATGGAATCAACGTCGGGCTTCTGAAGCTGGTCGAGGAACTGGCGCGCGTAGGCGGACAGGCTTTCGACGTAACGGCGCTGGCCTTCCGCGTAGAGCGTGTCGAAGGCGAGGGAGGATTTGCCCGACCCGCTCAGGCCTGTGATGACCGTGAGGCGGTTGCGAGGGATGGAGACGGTGACGTCCTTGAGATTGTGTTCACGTGCACCGGTGATAAGGATGGCGTCGCGTGACATTTGGCAAACCCGTCTCCAGACAGTCCCATCGCAGGAATCGCCATGACAGCCGGCAGGCCCAAGGTCTGCCGGCTACACCAGTTTCACAAGGCGGAAGGTCTTCTTGCCCGACCGGAGAACAAGCAGTCTGCCGTCAAGCAGGTCGCCTTCGAGCACCGTGTCTTCCTGCGAGACACGGCGGTCGCCCGCATAGAGCCCGCCGCTCTGCGCAAGCCGGCGGGCCGCGCTCTTGCTCTGGCACAGGCCGCTTTCCGCGGCCACTTCAGCCACCGGGCGGCCCACGAATCCGCCGCGGGCCGCTTCGGTTGACGGAACGTGCGCGAATATTTCGAGCGCGTCATCCGCGGCAATTCCCGCGACAGGCCCGCCGAAGAGCACTTCGCTTGCGCGGCGCGCCTTTTCCAGTCCGGCCCGGCCGTGCGCCATCCGCGTCACTTCTTCCGCAAGTGTCCGCTGCGCTTCCCGCTTCTCGGGCGCGGTCCGTGTCTGTTCCGCAAGCGCGGCCAGCTCATTTTCCGGCAGGAACGTGAATACCCGCAGCAGCCGGTCAACGTCGGAATCGGCCGCGCGCAGGAAGAACTGGTAGAACGCGTAACACGATGTCATCCCCGCGTCGAGGTACACGGAGTTGCCCTCGCTCTTACCGAACTTCTGGCCGGCAGAGTCGGTCAGAAGGGGAAACGTCAGACCAAACACCTCGCGGCCGCGCAGCCGTCTCACGAGGTCGGTTCCGGCGGTGATGTTGCCCCACTGGTCTGATCCGCCGACCTGGAGAACGCACCCGCAGGTGTCATGGAGATGGAGGAAGTCATACGCCTGCAGCAGGGCGTAGCTGAACTCGGTGAAGCTCATCCCGCCCTCGCTGTCGAGACGCGCGCGCACACTGTCGCGGGAAAGCATCGCGCCCATCCGGAAATGCTTGCCGACATCCCTGAGAAACTCGATGAAAGTGAAGCGGCCAAGCCACTCTTCGTTATTGACGAGGCGGGCCGGGGCGGATGGGTGTTCGAAGTCCAGGAACCGCGAGATGTTCCCGGTGATGCCCCGCACGTTTCTATCGATGTCTTCACGGCCGAGGAGCTGGCGTTCGGCCGACTTGCCGGACGGGTCGCCGATCATGCCGGTGGCTCCGCCGACCAGCGCGACGACGCGGTGTCCGCAGCGCTGAAAATGGGACAGCACCATCAGCGTCACCATGTTCCCGACACCGAGACTCGGCGCGCTCGGGTCGAAGCCGGCATACAGTGTCACCGGCTCGCGAAGTGTCCGGGCGAGTTCTTCCGAGGTTACGGCGTCGAAAAGGCCGCGCTGCTTGAGGATGTCCAGAACCGATTCCACGGGCAGATACCTCCGTAGAAGGAAAAGGCGCCGTGAAAGGCGCCTTTTCCGCGTTTACCTGATCTTGAGAAGGCGCCTCAGCCTTCCTCGTCCTTGTCCTCGCGCCGACTGCGGTCGCGGTCGCGGTCACGGCGTCCGCCGCCGCCCGGCCTCCACTCCTCGCCCGCGGTGCCGAAGGCTTCCTCGAACGCGCCGGCCAGATCAACCATGTCTTCACCCGGCCGCAGCCCGATGGACATATCCTCCTGCTGGCGCACGACGTCTTCCTCGGCCATACCGACTGCCTTGATGCTCAACCCTATGCGACGTTCGTCGCGGTCGATGCGGATGACCCGCGCTTCGACGTCCTGACCGACCTGCAGCACGTCTGTGACCTTCGCCACGTGCGAATCGCTGAGCTGCGAGATGTGGACGAGCCCGTCCACGCCCTCTTCGATCTCCACGAACGCACCGAAGCTGGCGACCTTCGTGACCTTGCCCTTGACGAGCTGGCCGATGTGGTACCGCGCGGCGATCGTGTGCCACGGATCGTCCTGGGCCTGCTTGAGGCCGAGGCTGATGCGCTTGTTCTCCGGGTCCACCTCGAGGACGACCGCTTCGACCGTCTGGCCCTTCTCGAGCAGCTCTGACGGATGGTTGATCTTCCGCGTCCAGGACATGTCCGAAACGTGGATCATGCCGTCTATGCCGCTCTCGAGCTCGATGAAAGCGCCGTAGGAGGTGAAGTTGCGGACAGCGCCGCTTACGCGGCTGCCGACCGGGTATCTCTCCTGCACCGTATCCCACGGGTTGGCTTCCGTCTGGCGCATGCCCAGAGCGATTTTCTGCTCCCCGGAGTTCACGTTCAGGACAACCACGTCCACCTCGTCGCCGACGTTGAGCATGTCCGACGCGCGGGCGATGCGCTTTGTCCACGACATTTCCGAGACGTGCACGAGGCCTTCCACACCGCGCTCGATTTCCACGAATGCGCCGTAGGGAACCAGGTTGACTACCTTCCCGCGCAGGCGGCTGCCGACCGGGTACTTGCTCTCGATATTCTCCCACGGGTTCGGCGTCTTCTGTTTCAGTCCGAGCGAGACACGCTCCTTGTCGCGGTCAACGTCGAGAACGAGCACTTCGACTTCGTCGCCGACGTTCACCATCTCCGACGGATGGCGGATACGGCCCCAGCTCATGTCAGTGATGTGGAGGAGCCCGTCCATGCCGTCCAGGTCCACGAACGCGCCGAAGTCGGTGATGTTCTTCACCGCACCCCTGCGGGTCTGGCCCACTTCGATGGTTTCGAGGAGCTGCTTTCTCTTCGACTTGAGCGTTTCCTCGATCAGCTCGCGACGTGAAACGATGATGTTGCGGCGCTCGGAGCTGATCTTCAACACCTTGAAGTCGAATGTTTTGCCGACAAACGGGTCGGTGTTGTGCACCGGCATCACGTCAATCTGCGAGCCAGGCAGGAACGCGTCCACGCCTTCCACGCTGACAATCATGCCGCCGCGCACACGGGCTTTGATCTGGCCCTGGACAACGCCGCCTTCCTGGCAGCTCTCGCGCACGCGGGCCCATCTGATTTCCTGGTCAGCCCGTTCCTTGCTGAGAACGACCATGCCGTTGTCGTCTTCGATCTGCTCGATCAGGACGTCAATCTCGTCACCAGCCTTGAGGTCCGGCCGGTCGCTGAATTCGTTGAGGGGGATGACGCCTTCGGACTTGTAGCCGATATCCACAAGGACTTCATTCCCACGTACTTCCAGCACCTTGCCCTTGACGATGGAGTCTTCGGAGAAGTCCTTCAGGGTCTCTTCGTACATCTTGGCCATTTCGGCCACTTCGTTGCCGGTGAACTGCTTGAGATCGTAGTTCACGCGCCGCTTCTGTTTCTTTGTTGCTGCCATTGATTACACCTGGTTTACAGACACCTGCGTCCCTCATTCCGTACCCCGAGGCACGGGGGACCGCAAACAGTGATCGCGGCATAACCGGCCGCGAACCGCACACGCTATCGTATGGAGACCGGCGAAAGCAAGGCCGAAAACCCTGTATTTTGCGTGCAACCATGGGCTTGGCCGCCGTATGGGAGGCCTGTATCTCGCGGAGGCGCTGAGGTCGCGGAGGAAGCGGAGCGGGGGACGGACTCGCCCCAAGCCACAGGAACCCGCTTGCCACTCCTCCCTCGCCGGTCTTACTGTCCGGGGGAAAGCCGTGACGGATGGAAGAACATCCCATCTTCGCGGGACGCCCGGGGATGTGCGTCTGTGCTGAAGGCGCCTTTCTGTTCTGGCGCGGGCGGTGATAAGAGGATTGCCGCAGGTCCGCCATACCTGCATTGCGGGAAGACCATGGAACTGGCCTCATTGGGATTCGACGGATGGTTCGAGGAGCGTGCGGCCCCCTTCCGGCAGGAGGGATACGCCATTGCACGCGTCACGGCCGTGGACAGGGATGCTTTTCTTGTCCGCAACCAGCTTGGCGAACTTCAGGCGGAACTGGCGGGCAGGTTGCGGTTCACCGTTCAGTCCGCCGTGGACCTGCCTTGTGTCGGCGATTGGGTGTGTGTCCGGCTGACGCCGCCGGGAGGCCCGGCCATTATTCATGGAGTGCTGCCGCGGAAGACTTTCCTGCGGCGCAAACGCCCCGGCAAGTCCGTTGATTTCCAGATGATCGCCGCGAACATAGACGTTGCCTTCATTGTCCAGGGCTGCCAGTACGACTTCAACCTGCCCCGGCTTGACCGGTACCTGGTGATGACCAACGACGGACGGATTGAGCCCCGGATCGTGCTGAGCAAGATGGACCTGGTCTCGGGCGATGAACTGCGGCGGCAGATGGACGAAATCAGAAACAACGGCATCTCCGCCGGCATTCTCCCGCTCAGCAATAGCACAGGCATCGGACTGCGGGCGTTCCGGGAATGCCTTGAGCCGGGCAGGACGTATTGCCTCATCGGCTCATCGGGTGTCGGGAAGACCACGCTGATCAACCGCCTGATGGGCGGCGAGGCGTTGGAGACCAGAAGCGTAAGCGGGACCGGCGAAGGAACGCACACGACGGCACGCCGGCAGTTGGTGGTTCTCGACGGCGGCGCCATGCTTATCGATACCCCCGGCATGCGCGAACTCGGGCTCCTTGGGACCGGCAAAGGCGTCGATGCGACCTTCGGGGAGGTTGGCGGACACAGCGCGCTATGCCGCTTCGCCGACTGCACGCATACGCGAGAGCCGGGCTGCGCGGTCCTGGCGGCGCTGGATGCCGGGGAGTTGAGCGAAGACCGCTACCAAAGCTACCTCAAACTTAGGCAGGAAGCCGAGTATCACGACATGTCCCGCGTCGAGAAACGGAGAAAAGACAGGGCGTTCGGCCGCTACGTGAAAACCGTGAAGAAGGACCTGAAGGGACGGCACAACCGACCGTGACAGGAGTCTCAGGAAGCTGCTCGAGGGTCCGGGCAACTCCTGATTGTCCTCCCGCCCCCCCCGCTTCGGGATCGGTCGTGCAGCGTCCGGCGACACGGTCGGCGGGCGGATATTCCTACGGCATCACGAACTCGTGTTCCGGATGTTTCACGGTCAGGACCGGGCACGGTGCCTTGCGCACCACCCGTTCCGCCACGCTGCCCATGAGGACATGCGCCATGCCCGTGCGGCCGTGCGTGCCCATCACGATCAGATCCGCCTTCTCTTCCCGCGCGGTCTTCACGATTTCGAGGAACGGGTTGCCGCTCACAAGTTTCGCCGCCACCTTCGGATGGCGCTTCCGTGCCGACTCCGCAACCTGCTCCAGGCGGCGGTTGCAGGCATCGGCCAATTCCTGCACCGCCTCGGCGGGAAGTTCATAGAATCCGCCGACATCCATTCCCTCGTAAACCGGCGGGGGAACGACATGAAGCAGCAGCAGTTCCGCACCGTGCGAAGTTGCGAAGGCGGTTGCATACAGCAGCGCGTGTTCCGAGTTCATCGAGAAGTCCACCGGACAGAGAATCCTGTCGATCCTGATTTCCATGGTGTCATCCTCCTTCCCGCCTTGCGGTTGAGTGCCGATCAGTTGCCTCCCGCGATATCCAGGTTCTTCACGCACCTGAACCCGACCATTGGCCGTCCGCCGGCGTCGTTCCCGGACTTCTCCTTCTCTCCTGTGGCAATACCGCGCGAGTAGGTCTTCAGGTCGTCCGGATTCCGGGACAGGTAGGACCCGCCGCGATGAATTCGCGGCGAATTGGGCCCGGCGGCCGCGAGCGGGTTGCGAACTGGCGATTCGCCGTAGAAGGCCGGTTCGTAGCCATCCAGCACCCATTCCGCCGCGTTGCCGGCCATGTGGAGAACTCCGTACGGGCTCGGGTATTCCTTGCTCCACTCGAACATCTCGCCCGCCTTGAGCTCAAGCGCGAGCGCCGGCAGCGATTTGTCAACGTCGTACGTGGCCGCCTTCAGCTCCGTGGGCGGCGGCGGGGGCGGCGGTTCCTCGTTCTTCGCTATGCAGCCGCAGCCGAAGCGCGGCGGGGGCGGCGGCGGGGGCGGCGGTTTCTGCCGGTCGATCTCCCTTGCCAGGAATTCGCGGCCGGGCGCGAAGTTCACGGCCGTCTTCTCCGGCGGGTCGTCGCCCCACGGGTAGAGGCGCCCGTCGAGCCCGCGCGCGGCTTTCTCCCACTGCGCCTCGGTCGGGAGCGACTTCCCGACCCACTTGGCGTAGGCGTAGGCGTCGAACCAGTCCACGCCGACGACCGGCTGCCGGTCCTTGCCCAGTTCGGGCCTTGTCCATCCGTCCGGGTCGTGGCTCTTCAGCGGCGGCGCGTCCGGGTGTTCCATCGAGGAGTCGGCGGTGGCGCGCACGTGCTCGACGAACCGCCGGTACTCGGCGTTGCTCACCTCGTACTTGTCCATCAGGAACGGCGGCACATAGACGAAGTGCATGGGGAAAGCCGGGTCGTTCGGTTTTGCGTCGCGCCGCCCCATCAGGAAATAGCCGCCGGGCACGTAGACCATGTCTTTCGCCTGCGGGGGCATGCGGGTGATGGTGGTGCCGATGCCGGAGGCGCGGTACGCATCCATGATCTGGTTCTGCAGGCGCATGATGTAGTCGAAATCCATCTCGCCCATCACTTTCGCGGCCGGGCCTTCAGTGCGTACAACCTGCTTGATCCAGAAACTCATGAACGCGCCCATTTCGTCGACCACCTCATCGAATGCGCGTTTCCCGACCAGTTCCGGCACCCTAGTCTGCATCATTCCCGGGAGCGCCCTTGCCGTGGCGCGCCGTTTCTCCACGAGGTCATCGCGCGCCTGGGACACCTTCGGGTTGGTCTTGAAGTCAGCCCTCTTCTCCAGTTCGCCTATGCGGCGTGTGTACACGTCGAATCTCTTCACGGCGGCCTGGACCGGGGCCAGCCAGGCCCCCTCGATCTTCTCCCAGCCGCGCCGGACTTTTTCCAGCTCGTCCGCGAGCAGCGCGCGTTTCTCCGTCACGGCCTGGCGGTCCACCGCGCGCGGCGCGGCTTTGGCGAGAAACTCGTCGAAGAGGGCGACGGCGCGGTCCAGGTCCTCCAGCGGCAGGCTGTTCTCCTCGTCGAGTTCCATGTCGAGCAGGACGGCCGCGAACGCCGGTTCGATGTCGAGATACTGGAAGGACTTGATGTCTGCCCGCCTGTACTCGCGCGACATGGTAACCGTGTCCGACTTGCGCGTCTTGAGCACGACGGACGCTGGCGTGTCCTGGACAACGATGCCGCGGACCGTTGCGCCGTCCGGCAGCTCGACTATTCCCTCGCGCTCTTCCGGGAAGAGCTTCCTCGCTTCGGGCGAAAGATCTGAAAGCTCCATCGCGGCGGCGAGGCCGGCGAAGAAGACGGCTGCCATAGCAAGGCGTTTCATCGGTGGAAGCTCCTCCCTCCTGTATCCGATGTCGAGTCTACTGTGCGGTCGTATGGCGGGTCAACCGGCAACCCCTGCGCAGGGCCGCGTCGAAATCCGGCCTTGCGCGGTTTGGTCCCATGATGTTCAGTGTTCGCATCCGTGCCGGCGAACAGTTGAGGAGCGCGTGAACGCATGACAGACATGAATGAGCGACAGCGCGGGTGTCACAGGCTCATACGCAAGCACGTCAGCCCCGGCGGCGAAGTGCTCGAAATAAGCTGCGGCGAGGGCAGGCTGCTGAGGCGGCTGAAGGCGGACGGCTACCCGGTGCGCGGCACGAACTACTCGGAGTACGACACTGTTCCTGACGGCGTGCCGGTGACGACGGGAGTGAGCGTGATTTCCGGCCTGCCTTTCCCGGACGCGGCGTTCGACTGCGTGGTCCTGTGCGACGTAATAGAGCATCTCTCCGACCACGCGCGCACGCTTGCCGAGGCGGCGCGCGTGCTCAGGGACGGCGGCTTCCTGGTGGTGCTTTCCCCGAACATAAACAGGCTCAGCTCGAGGCTGCACTATTTCTTTACCGGCTTCCTGAAGGTCAAGCGCGCGTTCATCGGGTTTGATGTCCCGCCGGGCAAGGCTTTCACTTTCCACAACCACCCGGTGTATCTGCCGGTCTACCTCTACCAGGCGCACTCGATCGGCATGGATATCGCGGACTTCGCCGGCGCGGGTTTCAAGCTCAAGAGCGCGCTGCTGTGGCTGCTTTTCGCGCCGGCCGTGAAGGCGTCAACATGGTTCACCGCCAGGTTCGGCGAGCGGAACCTCAGGGGCAGGGAGTCGGGCAGACTTGTTTTCGACGTGCTTACCTCGTATCCCGCCCTTTGTGCGGAGAGTTGGATCAGCGTGCACCGCAAGTCGGGCGGCGCGCGCAGCGCGGAAACCCGGGCCACAAGGCTGCCGAAGTGGCACCGGACATCGGACCGGTAATGAACGTTCTGAACATAGATCCTTCGGTCGTGAACGCGGCTCTGGAATCGGCGCTGCGCAATCACAGGGAGCAGCTCGGTCCGGAAGAGACCGGGTACGTGATCGAGGCCGGCGGCGGCATCGCGGGCGTGGACGGCCTGCCCGGCGCGATGGCGGCCGAAATGGTCGAGTTCCCCGGCGGCCAGCCGGGAATGGTCATGAATCTTGAGCGCGACCGCGTCAGTGTGGTTGTTCTTGGCGACCCGGCCGCGGTTCACCAGGGCGACGTTGTGCGCCGAACCTGCCGGGTTCTCGAGACCGCGGTTGGCGAGGCGCTGCTGGGCCGTATCGTCGGCCCGCTTGGGCGGCCGCTTGACGGGAAGGGGCCGGTGCGGACCTCGGAAACACGCCGGATCGAGTCCGACGCGCCCGGCATCTCCGAACGCGAGCCGGTGTCGGTGCCGCTGCAGACCGGGCTGAAGAGCGTGGATGCGCTCACGGCCATCGGGCGCGGCCAGCGCGAGCTCATCATCGGCGACAGGCAGACGGGCAAGACCACCGTCGCGATAGACGCCATTCTCAACCAGGAACCGGGCGACGTGGTGTGCATTTACGTGGCGATAGGACAGAAGATGTCCAACGTGACCGCGACGGCCGAGCTGTTCCGGGAACGCGGCGTGCTCGGGAACGTGATCATTGTTGCCGCGACCGCCGGCGACTCATCCCCGCTCCAGTTCATAGCCCCGTTCGCCGGTTGCGCCATGGCCGAGTACTTCCGCGACCGGGGCCGCGACGTGCTGATAGTCTATGACGATCTCTCCAAGCACGCCGTTGCGTACAGGGAACTGTCGCTCCTGCTGCGCCGGCCGCCGGGCCGGGAGGCGTACCCCGGCGACATATTCTACCTGCACAGCCGGCTGCTCGAGCGCGCCGGCCGCGTGACTAGCGCGCTCGGAGGTGGCTCGATCACCGCTCTGCCGATCGCCGAGACGCAGCAGGGCGACTACTCCGCCTACATTCCAACGAATCTCGTTTCGATAACCGATGGGCAGATATATCTCGACGGCGACCTCTTTCATGAAGGATTCAGGCCCGCCGTGAACGTCGGGCTCAGCGTATCGCGCGTTGGCGGCAAGGCGCAGATCGGGGCGATCAGGAAAGTCGCCATCCAGCTTCGCATGGAGCTTGCGCAGTACAGGGAGGTCGCATCCTTCGCCGAGCTCACCTCCGATCTCGACAAGGCGACGATGCAGCAGCTTCGCCGCGGCCGCCGGCTTGCGGAGCTTCTGAAGCAGCCTCCTCACGAACCAATGCCGGTGGCGGCGCAGGCCAGCGTGTTCTGGGCTGCCGGAAAGGGATATTTAGACGGCATCGCTGTCGAGGATGTTGCGCGGTTTCAGTCCGAATGGGTGCAGCTTGTCGCCGTGGGCTATCCGGGTTTCGCCGACGGGATGAAGGCGACAGGCCGGCTCGGCCCTGAAATGGCGGCGATGCTCGAGGCGGCCATGCAGCAGTTCCAGCGGGTTTTTGCGCCTTCGGCCGGGGCGAAGGGCAAAGGAAAGTCAACGTAGCGCTTTCTTCGACGGGGGTGTGGAATGTCCAGTGCGATCAGGGAAGTGCGCCGCCGCATGCAGAGCACGCGGCAGATATACAAGGTGACAGCCGCTCTCCAGCGGGTGTCCGCGGCGCGGTTCAGCAGGGATCGCCGGGCGATAGAGAACGCGCAGATGTATGCGCGCCGCAGGATAAGCGCGATGTGGACGGTCACGGCGGCCGGCGACGGGGTCCTGTCTCACCCTCTCATGGAGATCCGCAGGCCTGTGAGGGACATCCTGGTGGTTCTCTTCGGGTCGGAGCGCGGTCTGTGCGGCGGATTCAACGCGGTTCTGCGGGCGGAACTGGGCCGGCTCGCGGCCGCTCGCGCTGCAGCTCCGCGCCTGCTGATTGTCGGGCAGACGGCGGCGCGGCGCGTGGCGCAAATGGGGTTCCCGGCGGAGCGCGTCTGGTCTCAACCCGCAACAGCCGACCGCGCCGGCGTCATTTCGGAAATAGCGCAAACCATAACCGACGCGTTTCTTGCCGACCGCTGCCAGGAAGTCCACCTCGTGTACGCGTGGTTCAGGGCCGGCCTGAAGTACGACGCTGTGTCGGAGCAAGTCCTTCCGGCGCCTTTCCGCGGCGCGGCGAAGGCGCGGGCGCACGTGGCGCTTGACGGGACACCGTCGGCGATCCTTGCCGGTCTCCTGCCGGACTTCGTGCTCGCGTCGCTTGACCAGGCGTTCCTGAACAGTCTGGGCGCGGAGAACCTCGCGCGCCAGGGGGCGATGGCAAGGGCATCGAGCAACGCGCAGGGCATGCTCGCTGAACTTACAGTGACGCACAACAGGATGAGGCAGGAAGCGGTCACCCGCGAGATAGTTGACCTCGGTGGCGGAGGGCTTTGCCAATGACGGCCGGGCGCGTGGTCAGGATCGTCGGACCCGTGGTGGACGTGGAGTTCTACGGCTCCGCGCTGCCCGCGATACACAACGCGCTTGCAGTGCGGGCTGGCGACCCGCCGGCGAAGGTGGTCATGGAGGTTGCCGAACACCTGGGCGGCGACACGGTGCGCTGCATCGCGATGTCATCCACGAACGGCATGTCCCGCGGCATTGAGGCGCACGATACCGGCGCGCCGATCGTGGTGCCGGTCGGCGAGGCGGCGCTGGGTCGGGCAGTCAATCTTTTCGGGGAGCCGGTGGACGGCGAAGGGCCGATCCGGAACATGCGCTTTGATCCGATTCACAGGCCGGCGCCCGCCTACGACCAGCAGGCGTCGGCGGTGGAATTCTACGAGACAGGCATCAAGTCGATAGACCTGCTTGCCCCGTTCCCGCGCGGCGGAAAGGTCGGGCTCTTCGGCGGCGCCGGGGTCGGGAAGACGCTTCTCATCATGGAACTGATCCGCAACATCACAACCGAGCATGGCGGGCGCGCAGTGTTCGCCGGGGTCGGCGAGCGAACTCGCGAGGGCAACGAACTCTGGAGCGAAATGCGGCAGTCCGGCGTGCTGAAGGACACCGTGCTTGTGTTCGGCCAGATGAACGAGCCGCCGGGCGCCAGGTTCAGGGTGGCGCTGTCCGCGCTTACCCACGCGGAGTACTTCCGCGACACGATGCGGCAGGATGTCCTGCTCTTCATAGACAACATCTTCCGCTTCGTGCAGGCGGGTTCCGAAGTGTCGGCCCTGCTCGGGCGCATGCCTTCGGCGGTCGGCTACCAGCCGACGCTGGCGACGGAGATGGGCGCGCTGCAGGAACGGATCACCTCAACAAGACGCGGCTCCATCACCTCCGTCCAGGCGGTCTACGTGCCGGCCGACGACATAACCGACCCTGCCCCGGCAACGACGTTCGCGCACCTCGATTCCTCGATAGTCCTGGACAGAAAGATCGTCGAAATGGGGATATACCCGGCGGTTGACCCGCTCGCCTCGGTTTCGCGGATACTGGATCCGCAGGTGGTGGGCAGGGACCACTACGAGACGGCGCGCGAGGTGCAGCGGACGCTTCAGCGCTACAGGGAAATCCGGGATATCATCGCGATTCTCGGGGTGGAAGAGCTTCCGGACACCGACCGCAAGACCGTGCTTCGCGCGCGCCGTATCCAGCGTTTCCTTTCGCAGCCGAACTTCGTGGCCGAGCAGTTCACCGGTATGCCGGGCAGGTACGTGCCGGTCGCCGAAACCGTACGCGGATTCAAGCACATCGTCGAAGGGCGCGCCGACGCCGTGCCGGAGCAGGCCTTCCTCATGGCCGGTTCGATGGACGATGTGCTCAAGCGCGCGGCGGAAATGGAGAAGTGACGCCGTGCCGCCGAGCACGATGACTCTCGAGATCGTTACCCCGGATGTCCATCACCCGCCGCGCGCGGTGTCCGGGGTGAACGTGCCCACTCCCAGCGGACGCCGGGCCGTTCTGCCGCGGCACGAGAAATTTCTCTGCGAGATCATTCAGGGTGAAATGGCCGTGACGCCGCCGGCGGGAGGGGAAGAGCGCTGGCGGGTCGGCGCCGGGTCCATGGAAGTCACCGCAGACGGAGTGATGCTTGTTCTGAGATCAGCGTCCCGAGACTCGTGACCATTATGCCCGTCACGAGGCCCATCAGCAGCCCCATGAACACTTCCATCCGGGTGTGTCCGAGGAGTTCCTTCAGCTTGCGTTCGGAGAGATGGTGCTCCTTGAAGAGTTCGTCGACTATCTCGTTCAGCAGGCGCGCCTGCTGGCCCGCCGCGCGGCGTACCGTCGAGGCGTCAAACATCACCACGAGCGCGAAGGCGAGCGACATCGTGAACTCAACGGACGCGAACCCGAGCACCATGCCGACGGAAGTTGCAAGCGCCGTGACCATCGCCGAGTGCGCGCTGGGCATGCCGCCGGTGCTGACGATGTAGCTGAAGTCGAGTTTGCCGGAATAGTAGAGAACGCAGAGCATCTTCGTGCCCTGCGCTATGGCCCATCCGAAGAACATGGACCAGAAAGGCAGACACTTCAGAACGTTGTATACGGAGATATCCGGCTTCATCGCAGTGGCGGGAGTATCGGGCCGTCCCGCCCCCGGCGTCAAGGAAGAGAGTCCGGCGCCGCGAGACACCACGGCATGCAATGCCCCGGCCCGCGTGACGTACGTGGTTTCGGTTTCCACTCGCAGCGGGCGTCTGCTACCCTGACCGGCATTCGTCGGGGAACATCCGGAGGACATTCGATGAAGGCTGTCGAGAAGGCGTACCAACTGGCGCGTGAGCGCTATGCCGAGTCGGGCGTTGACACGGAAGCGGCGCTTGCGGCGCTTCGTGCAGTCGCACTCTCAATGCACTGCTGGCAGGGCGACGACGTTGGCGGATTCGAGAACGCCGGATCGCTCACCGACGGCGGCATCATGGCCACCGGCAACCATCCGGGCCGCGCGCGGACGCCGGAAGAACTGCGCGCCGATCTCGAAAAGGCCTACAGCCTGATCCCGGGCAGGCACCGCCTGAATCTCCATGCCATCTACGGCGAATTCGGCGGGAAGAAGGTTGACCGTGATGCGATATCCTTCGACCAGTTCCGCGGCTGGGCCGGATGGGCGAAGGAACAGGGGCTTGGCGTGGACTTCAACCCCACGTTCTTCGCCCATCCCAGGGCGGCGGGCGGATTCACCCTCACGAGTCCGGACGAGGAAACGCGCAGGTTCTGGGTGCGGCACGGGATCGCGTGCCGCGAGATAGGCGCGGCGTTCGGGAAGACGCTGGGCAAGACCTGCATCACGAATGTCTGGATTCCCGACGGCTACAAGGATGCTCCGGCCGACCGCATGTCCCCGCGCAGGCGGCTTCAACAGTCGCTCGACGAGATATTCGCCGGGCCGCTGAATCCCCGGCACAACATGGACGCCGTGGAAAGCAAACTCTTCGGCATCGGCACCGAGTCCTACGTTGCCGGGTCGCACGAGTTCTACCTTGCGTACGCGATCGAGAATCGCAAGGCCATCTGCCTGGACAGCGGCCATTTCCATCCGACCGAGACGATATCCGACAAGCTCTCGTCGGTCCTGCTGTTCCTGGACGACGTACTGCTGCATGTCAGTCGCGGCGTCCGGTGGGACAGCGATCACGTCGTGGTGCTGGGCGACGACATCCGCGCCGTGGCCGACGAAATAGTGCGTTGCGATTGCATTAACCGTGTGCACATCGGGCTGGACTACTTCGACGCCAGCATCAACCGCGTGGCTGCGTGGGCAATCGGGATGCGCGCGATGCTGCGCGCGATGCTTGAGGCGCTGCTCTCGCCGGCCGCGAAGCTCAAGGAACTCGAAGCTGACGGCGACCTCACCGGCAGACTCGCGTTGATGGAAGAGGCGAAGAACATGCCGGTATCCGCGGTGTGGGACTACCACTGTCTCGCCGCCGGCGTCCCCGTCGGCGCAGCCTGGCTGGCCGAGGCAAGGAAGTACGAGAAGAAGGTGCTGAACAAACGCGGTTGAGCCCGGCCCGCTCAGCCGGGCGTATGACGGCAAGTCAGGCGGGGCTCAGGACGCCTGACTCGTGGTCAGGTTTCAGGTGTTTGCTTCAAGCGCCTTTCGGACACTGCCTGGGAGAGCGGACTGGAGCCGCGGGTGCGCCTCAACCAAACGGGCGATATCGCCCAGATCCTTGATGTGCTTGCTCGGACGCCGCGCGGCGTCGCTCCATGCCTTGATCTTGCCCGCAAGCGTGTCTTCGAGAGACGCCACTCTCAACAGAATGCCGTGGACATCCGCCGGAACCGAGCGCGACGGGAACTCGCGGTAGAAGTCCTCGGTGCTGAGCTGCATGCTGACTTGTGACCTGCCGGTGAAGTTGATGGACCATTCGTGCCTTTCGGCCTTGAACCCGGCTGCAGCCATGGCGTCCACAGCCCTCTCAACATGGTCAACGGCGACAACAAAATCAACGTCCCGCGTAACCATGGGCTCTCTGGCCCAGTGATTGACGGCCACTCCTCCAATGGCACACCAAGGCAGCTCGGATCGCTCAAGCGCGTTTACCATGCGCATGACGTCGTCCCCGCCGCCGCCGGTCTGCCAATCGTAGAACTGTCGGCCTGTCATGGCGCCAATGTATCTGCTCCTCGTTCCCTTGAAAACCGTCTTCTTGACGACCCTCCGGCAGTGCCGGATCGAGAGGCGACGGTATTCGGCCCGCTGCTTTGCGGAAGAATCAGCTTCAGGAAAGGTTCGGGAATGTGTGAGTATCAGGGCCGTTCAACGGCCGTTGCCGGAAACTTGCGGGCATGGCAACCGTTTGGGTACAATCCGGTTTCTTTTTGGCAAGACCTGAAGAGCAAGGGGAGGTAGAAGATGGCTTCGTTGGCTGTGAGGAAGGAACTGGTTCAGTACGGAATCAAGATCGCGAATGCCGGGCTGGTGGCCGGCGCCGGCGGGAACATCAGCGCGCGGGAGGGCGGGATTGTCTGGATGAAGCCCAGCGGCGTGGCGATGGACGACATGGCCCCGGCCGATCTGTGCGGCATGGAGCTTGAGACGGGGAAGCAGGTGTCCGGCGCGCGCAAGCCCACTTCCGAGGTGAACATGCACCTCGCCATATACCACGAGCGTCCGGACGTGACATGCGTGTTCCACACCCATTCACCGTGGGCGTCAGGGGTCATCAGCTCCGGCGCGCGGTTGCGGCCGATGTTCGCCGAGTTCGTGTGCGATCTCGGACGTGTCGGCACCGTGCCATACATCACGCCGACCACGCAGATGCTTGCGGATGCAATGGCGGCGAAGGCGGCGAAGTGCGACACGATCTTCATGGTGAACCACGGCATAGCCGCGCTCGGGGTGACGATGAAGCAGGCCTACTACCGCTGCGTCGTCGTCGAGGACGCGGCAAAGTCCATGGTCGCCGCCGCGGTTGTCGGCAAGCCGCGGTTTCTTTCGTCGAAACAGGTCAATGACCTCATGGCGCTGGAAGGGCCGAAGCACAGGATCAAGATGATGGAGGGAGTCAGGTAGTGAAGAAGGCGCGTCTGTTTGCGGTTGATCTTGGCGCATCCGGCGGAAAGTGCTTTGCCGGAACGATCGGGCGGGGCGGTTTCTCCATGCGCGAGGTGCACCGTTTCCCGCACGAAGGCGTGACCTTCCGCGTCGCGGACGCGAAGGGACGGCTCGCCGAGCGCGCGCATTGGGACGACACTCTTCTCTACCGCAACATACTGCTTGGTCTCGAGGAGTTCGGGCGCAGCGAAGGCCGCTCGCTGGATTCAATAGGCATAGACACATGGGGCGCCGACGGGCAGATGATGACCGCCGACGGCGATCCGCTTGGGAAGATGTACTGCTACCGCGACCACAGGCTTGACCGCATGGTTGATGAGGTGAAGAAACGGATGGCCCCGGAGCGCATCTACGGGATCACGGGCGTCCACTTCCAGCCGTTCAACGTCAGCAACCAGCTTCTGTGGTTCATGCAGAACCGGGGCGGGTGGCTGAACCCCGGGTGCTTCTACCTGCCTGTGCCGTCGCTGTTCTACTACTACCTTGGCGGCGCGCGCTGCGTGGACTCATCGTGGGCGAGCGTTACGCAGCTGATGGACGCGCGGCGCCACTGCTGGAGCGGGGAGATTCTCCGCGCTCTGGGCATTCCGAAACGCATCATGCCGCGGATCGTCGAACCCGGCGCGAAGGTGGGGCGTCTGCATGCCGGCCTGGCCTCAGCCGCCGGCGTAAGCCGGGCTGCTCTGGTTGCCGTGGCGTCGCACGACACCGCGTCCGCCTTTGCCGCCGCGCCGGTGTCAGACCCGGCGGAAGCGCTGGTCATCAGTTCGGGCACATGGTCGCTCGTTGGCAAACTGGTCGCGAACCCCATCACCTCCGAAGCCGCGATGGCCTGCAACATCAGCAACGAGGGCGGGATCGGCAACACGCGGTTCCTGAAGAACTGCATGGGCACGTGGCTCGTGCAGGAACTGCGGCGTGTCTGGCGGACGAAAGACGGCAGGGAGCCCGCGTGGAGCGTGCTTGACCAGATGACGGAGAAAGCCCCGGCTTTCACGGCGTTTGTGGATCCGGACGATACCGGATTCTACAACCCGGCCGACATGGAGAAGGCGATAGCGGCGTTCTGCCGCCGCACGCGCCAGAAGGTTCCGGCCGACAGGGGCACGTTCCTGCGCGTCGTCTACGAGAGCCTTGCCCTGAAGTACCGGCTTGTGAACGAGCAGATATGCGCGGCCTGCAACGGCCGGACGAAGGTGGTTCATATTGTCGGAGGCGGAAGCAGGAACATGCTGCTGAACCAGTTTGCCGCCGATTGCCTCGGGCTGCCCGTGCTTGCCGGGCCGGAGGAGGCGACGGCGGTTGGCAACATGATGGTCCAGGCCATGGGGATGGGGGTTATCCGTTCGATGGCCGACGCCCAGCCGCTGATCCGGAAAGCGTTCCCGATCAGGACATACAAGCCGCGCGACCCCGGCGCGTGGGAGCAGGCATACGCCAGGTTCCGCGGAATCTGCGGAGTTTAGCGCACATTATTCATGAACCTTCTGCTGCGAGTGCACATGATACGTCACCTCATCGACTTACCTTGATGGCCGACTTTGGCGTGTGTCAACACGCCGCCATCCGGCCCTCTTCGGCAAGCCGTTGATCTGACGCACCCTGCGCCCTCTCGCGACGAAGAACATGAATAATCCGCGCTAGCGCCGGCGTGACCCGCGGGGCGCGCCACGGCGGCCGCGAGGCAGGGACGGCTATTCGAAGTCGGCGACGACGAAGGTATGGTCGGACGGGCGTTCGGCGCGGCGCGGGTCGAGGTCTATGAAGCACGCGGTTGAGCGTTTCGCAAGTGGCTTTGAGGCCATGACCAGGTCGACCCGCCATCCGAGTCCGCGGTCAACCGCCCCTGGCATACGGTAATCGAAGAACGAATACGCGCCCGGCCCGGGGTGGTGCTTCCGGAACACGTCGACGAACCCCCAGTCGACTACCTCCGCGAATGCCTTGCGTACGTCCTCGTGAAAGCAGACGTGGCCTGACTGCTCCTGCGGGTTGTGCACGTCGGCCGGCTCCCGGGCGACGTTCATGTCGCCGCACCATGCCACCTGCATGCGCGGCGAGAACCGGCGGTCGAACCACGAACGCAGCCGCTTCAGCCAGCGCAGCTTGTAGGCGTACATCGGGTGGTCCAGTTCGCGTCCCTGCGGCACGTACGTGTTGACAACGTGCAGGCGGCCGAACCTTGCGTATGCGAGGCGGGTCTCGTCCGGCTGTTCGCCGTCGTTCAGCCCGAAACTCACATCATCCGGCTTCAGGCGCGAGAGGACCGCGACGCCGTTGTAGGACTTCTCTCCGCGGAACACGGCGTGATAGCCGATGCCGGAGAAGGCGATTGCCGGGAAGTCCGGGTCCTGCACCTTCGTTTCCTGGATGCACAGCACGTCCGGCTCATGCTTCCCGAGCCATGCAGTGATGATATCCAGCCGCGACCGCACGGAGTTCGCGTTGAACGTCGCTATCCTCAACGCGGGAACTCCTTTCCGTAGCGGACGGTTCCGGCGAACACATACTCCGCCGTGCCGCCGAGCCGGACGCGGTCGAACGAGTCGCCGGCGGCTTCGGCGGCGACGGACAGCTCGTAACCGAGGCGGGTGCGGGCCGTTGCCGGCAGTTCGATCAACCCAAGCCGCGCGGCAGCCAGACATGCCGCAACCGCTCCCGATCCGCAGGCCCCGGTTTCCGCCTCGACTCCGCGCTCGTAGGTTCTGATCGAGAGAGATGAACGGCCGGACGGGGCGATGAAATCAACGTTGGTCCCGGCCGGCGCGAATGCCGCGTGCATGCGGACCGAGCGCCCTGTGCCAGCCACATCAACGCCCGCGAGGTCATCCACAACAATCACCGCGTGCGGAACACCGACCGTGACCCGGTGACAAGTGAGCATTCCATCCCCCGCGGCCAGGTTCTCGTTCAGGCGCAGTCCCGACGGGCGCGGCATGTCAATCCAGACGACATCTTCGCCCGCCTCCGCGTTCAGCAGGCCCGAATCCGTCTCAAGGCGGATTGCGGACTTGCCGTTGCTCATGCGGGAGACGAAGCGCGCGGCGCAGCGCGCGCCGTTGCCGCAGAACTCGGCGGACCGTCCGTCCGGATTGAGAAAGCGCATTGCGGCATCGCCCGTGTCCGACCGGCGCACCAGGATGACGCCTTCCGCGCCGACACCGGTGTTCCTCGCGCAGATGCCGGCGATCCAGGCCCGGTCCGCTTCCGGGAACGTCCCGTCGCGGTCGTCAACAACGATAAAGTCGTTGCCGGCGCCGTGCATCTTGGTGAAAGAGATGTCCACTGCTGAATTTTCCTGCCGCCGCGGGACATGTCACAGCGCGCTGCGTCTGAGCATCTGCTGGAGCCAGTTGCCCAGGTCCGGCGGCCCGCGGTTGTCGAGAATCTGTCCTTCCATGTCGGGGCAGAGGGTGACAATGTCCGCGACTATCCTGACGGCTTCCTCCTCCGCCAGGTCGGGCTTGCCGTTCCGGCCGGTGTCGTCTTCCTCGCCGGAGTCGCTGAAATCGCTTTCGATATCCCGGATTTCCTCTTCCATGCGCGCAAGCGACATGCGGTCCTCAAGCTTGAGCGGGAGCCTGCGGCTTTCGTGCAGTTCGCGCACGCGCTGCAGTACCTTTGCGTAGACCGGCTGTCGCGGGTCGGCGGCGCGGCGCGTTTCCGACCTTCGCTTCAACTCGGTTGTGAGGGCTGACAGGTCGAACAGCGGGCCGTAGACGGCCGGCGGCACGGGGGAAGACCGCAGCGGGTTGGGCAGGAACTCCTCGCCAAGCTCCATGTAGTCCAGCGGCGAGGGCAGGGGGATATCCGGCCGGACCGCCTCGAGCTGGGTCGAGAGTCCGTTCACGCGGTAGAACACCGCCGTCGTGGCCTTGATGGAACCGAACTTCGGATCCGGACCGAGCGGGCGGACCGACTGCACGGTGCCCTTGCCGTGCGTCTTCGCGTCGCCGACGATGATTGCGCGGCCGTAGTCCTGCAGCGCCGCGGAGAGAATCTCGGAGGCGGACGCGCTGAGCCTGTTCACGAGAACCACCAGCGGACCTGCGAAGGCGATGGAGGGGTCGCGGTCCTGAAGCACGGTGAAGCCCTCCGATTCCATGACCTGTACCACGGGGCCGTTCCGGATGAACAGGCCCGTCATGCGGATCGCTTCGAGCAGGGATCCGCCTCCGTTGCCGCGCAGGTCGAGAACCATGCCTTTCGCTCCCTCCTTCAACGCCTGGGCGATCAGGGCCTCGACGTCCTGGGCGGCGCTTTTGTATTCCGGGCTGCGCTTCGAGCGGACCTTCATGTTCGCGTAGAATGCCGGGATCCTGACGACGGCGACCTTGACGGGGCCTTCGCCATTCTCGCCGCGCACGTCTTCAATCCTGAGTTTCGCCTCCTGGTCCTCGAGGCGGACCTCGTCCCGCACGAGGTCGACGGTCTTTGTCGTCGAACCGGTCGGATCGGAAGCCGGAATCACGGTGAGAACCACTTTCGTCCCCTTCGGGCCGCGGATGATTGCGACCGTCTTGTGAAGCGGCCAGTGCAGGATATCCACCGGCGGGTCGCTGCCCTGTGCGACGGCCACGATCCGGTCGTTGGGCTGCAGCCTGAAGGGTCTCTTGTCGCGGTCCGCGGGTCCGCCGGGTATGAGCCGGACCACCTTCGCCGCCCCGTCATCCGGGCTCAGGAGCGCACCGATCCCGAACAGTGAGAGTTTCATTCCGATGTCGAAATCCTCGGCAGTGCTCGGCGACATGTAGTCCGAATGCGGATCGTACGCACGGGTGAAGGCGGACATGTACTTCTGCAGCAGCCATTCGGAATCGCTGTCGCGGAAAACAGTCATCGCCTGCCGTTGCCGCTCAAGGATTGTCTCCTCCACGGTCTTCTCAGGGAGTATTGCCTGCGGCGGGGCGGAGTTCGTGGATGAAGTCTCCGCGCCCGCCGGCGGAGCGTTGGTGGCGGCGGATTCCGCAGACGGCGCGTTCGTTGCTGCGTTGGCCGCAATGCGGCGCAACACGAGTTCGCGCACGTAGTCGTTCTTGATCTTCCTGCGCCAGAGTTCGTCCCGTTCCGCGCCGGCGGCCGGCCACGGCATGTCGCGCCGGCGCCATTCGAAATACTCGTCCTTCGTGAAATCGAAGCCCTTTGCGAGGATGCTCTCCGTAAAGGAGAGCCGTTCCTCCACGCGTTCGACAAACTTCGAGAACACGGCGGCGGCAAAGTCCAGGTCCCCGGCACGCAGGTCGTCGTCGAGGGTCAACTCGGCCGAACGGAATGCGCGGATGTCTTCGGCGGTGAAATAGAGGCGGTCATAGTCCAGGCCGGAGAGAAGATTTGTCCATGCCCGGGCGGAAACCGTATCGTCCGCGGCGCGGTGGCTCAGGTGGTCGCGGGCGACTTCCGAAACAATAAGCCGGGCCACGTCCGAATGGAACGGCTCGAACTTCAGGACGGGCGCCGCGGCGCCCGCCGCGGAGGCGGCCACCATCAGCGCAATCGTGAGCAGACGGGTCATGACGGGTTATGAGACCACAAAACAGTTGCGACGGCAAGCAGCGGGCGTCCGGCGTTCCGCCGGCGCGCCGGCAACTTCTCAGGTCCGGCCCAGCGCGCGGTTCTGCTCATACGTGGCCAGGTGCGCGCGGAGTTGTTCGGCAATGCTGTCGCTTCCCGCGATCTCGGCCAGTTCCAGCGCCTGGGTCGCGAAACCAACCGCCCGTTTGAAGTTGCCGCTTTCCGCCTGCGCGGCGGCGAGAACTATCAGGACGTGCATGTCGTTGCCGCCGGTCAGTTTCGCCGCGCGCTCGGCCAGCTTCACGGCATCGCGCCCTTTCCTGAGGCTCAGATCGCCGCCGGCGGACATGATCCATGCCGCGTCGCACAGCGAGTCCACGTTGTCGGGGTCGGTTCGCAGACGCTCCCTGCACTCCGTGAGCATGTCCTCTTCCGGGCGGGCCGATGTCCCTTCTTCCAGGCTGCCCTCGTTCCTGCGGATCTCGTCCGCGCCGACGTCCAGCGGGAAGCCGGCGTCGAGCAGCTTCTTGCGTATGAGGTCTTTCCGCACGGCCTTCAGATACGCTTCCTTCGTGGTTATTGCCCCGTCGCGTACGAGTGCAAAAAGGCTGTCTTCGAAGAGGCACATTCCGAGCGCGCCGCCTGTCTGGATCGAAGAGGCGATCTGGTGCGACTTCCCGTCGCGTATGTTCGAAGCTATTCCGGAAGTGACCACCAGGATCTCCATTGCCGCAACGCGTCCGCCGGTGCGGCGTTTGCACAGTGTCTGGGCGACAACGCCCTTGAGCGTATCGGCGAGCATCGTGCGTATCTGGTTCTGTTCGCCGGACGGGAACTTGTCGATGATCCGGTCGATCGTGGAGACGGCGGTGTTTGTGTGCAGCGTGCCGAACACGAGGTGGCCGGTTTCCGCGGTTTCCAGCGCGATTTCCACGGTTTCAAGGTCTCGCATTTCGCCCACGAGCACGATGTTGGGGTCTTCGCGCAGGGCAGCCCGCAGCGCTGCCGAGAAGCTCTTCGTGTGCTTGTGAACTTCGCGCTGGTTGATGAGGCACATCTTGGGCTTGTGCATGAACTCGATCGGGTCCTCGATCGTAACAATGTGCTCGGCCCTTGTCCTGTTGATGAGGTCTATCATGGCCGCGAGGGTGGTTGATTTTCCGCAGCCCGTGGGCCCGGTGACTATCACCAGGCCCTTGGTCAGCAGGCACATCTCGCGCAGGACCTGGGGAAGGCCGAGCTGGTCGAAAGTGGGGATGGCGCCCGGTATGTGGCGGATGACAGAGCCCGCGCCGTTGCTATCCATGAAACAGTTCACACGGAAGCGCTCGAGGTCCGAGTTCTGGTAGGCGAAGTCCGTGTCCCAATCGGCGCTGAACTGGGCGCGGTTGTCTTCCGGGGCTATTTCCTCGACAATCCCGCGGATCTCATCGCTGGAGAGGGCCGCCATCTCCTCGATCGGCGTCACGTCTCCGGAGACGCGCAGGTACGGCCTGTGCCCGCTTACCATGTGAAGGTCGCTGGACCCCCGCTCGAGCATTATCCGCAGGAACTCGTCTATTCGAGGCATGACCGCCGTCCTCCGACACGCGCCGCATCAGAACTTCATTCGAACAACCCGGCCACAATATTCGTTCCTGGCCTTTCAGTCCAGCCTGCCACGTCAGGTTGCCGGGACGAAAAGAAAGCGATTGAAGCCGCTCCCGCTTCAGGGTTCAATGCGGCAATGAATGTTGGCTCCGGCTCCGGCTCCACCCTCGCCTTCATCTTCGCTTACATCCGCTCGATGCGGCTGTACTTCTCGTTTGTCACCGGCATAGCCGGCTGGATAGGCGTATCCTTTTATGACTTCTGCTGCCCCGGCGCCGGGGGGGCGGGGCGCAAGGCCCTGATACTCGGCATGCTGTTCCTCAGCTACGGCGTCAACCAGGTCATCAACGACTTCTTCGGACTGAAGGAAGACCGCATCAACGCACCCAACAGGCCGATGGTTACCGGCGAACTCAACCCCGGGGCCGCCATGCTTGTCTCGGTCGGGCTCCTCTTCCTGGTCGGAGCCGTGTCATGGTTCCTCGAACCGTGGTCCGTTGTTCCCGCCGTGATCGGGGTGCTTCTGAACATCCTGTACGAATACGCGAAGGCATGGTCGCTTGTCGGAAACGCGGTCTTCGGACTCTCCATCGCGACGTGCATGGCATACGGGTTTCTTGCCTCAGGACCGCCTCCAACGCCGCTCTTCACCAGCAACCGCATATCGGCTTTCGCGCTGGTGGCGCTGATCAACGCGCTGATGACATACTATACCTACTTCAAGGACTACAGGGGTGACAGGGCGGCGGGGAAGAAGACGTTTGTCGTCAAGTACGGCCTGAACGCCGCCCGCTATGCCGGCGTCGCCGGCGCATTTCTCCCAACGCTCCTTTTCGTGCTGCTGCATTCTCTCGGTTGGCTGCCGCTGGGCGACGTGCTGTTCATGCGCGACTTCGTCTTCTGCGCTGTGATGACACTGTTTCTTCAGCTCTGGACGGCCGTTCTCTACTTCCGTCATCCGCTGGGCGACAGAACGTATTTCAGCCTGGTTACGAATATCCGCGCCTGCGTGGCCGGCCAGGTGACGATGATCGCCATCTTCAACGGCACGCTTGCGCTGTACCTGCTCACTGCCAGCTATGTGTTCATCGGCTTCCTCTTCGATCTTCACAAGGACGCCCGCTCGTGAAAGACAGCCGTTTCATCACCGGACCGGCCAAGGCGTGGACGTATGTCCGAATAGCGGCAGGCGTCGCGCTCCGCTATGCCCGCCGCATGGGCGAGCTGCGCTGGTCGCCGAAGGACTACATCCTGTTCCTTTCGCGGGCGCTCCGACTGCTGCTCGTCTTCAGGCACAACAAGGCCGTCCGCACCAGGTCCGGCATCAAGCTGCACCTCTACCTGCCAGCCTACCCGTCCCCCGCCTTCTTCCACGCGCTCGACGCGAAACTCGTCAGGCGGCCGCCCGGCCCGACCACGGTGGTGTTCTCGATGACAAAGGCCTGCCGCTACCGCTGCGAGCATTGCTACCAGAGGACGGACCGAGGCGCGGACATGGACGCGGAACTGATGGCCGCTTCGGCCGTGGCCATGCGCGACGCCGGCGTTGCCATGTTCGACATCGAGGGCGGCGAACCGCTTCTGCGCTTTGACCGGTTGATCGCCCTGATGCGGGCGCTGGATGAACGTTCCGAGATATGGGTCAACACCACCGGCGACGGGCTCGAAGAAAACATGCTGCGCGAACTGGAAGACGCGGGACTTTACGGGGTCATGATCTCTGTCCATTCCACCAGCCGGGAGAAGCATGATCGAATGACCGGCGTCGCAGGCTCCTTCGGTTCCGCGGTCCGGGCGCTGCGGATGTTCAAGAAGCACGGCTTCGTCACCGCGGTGAACAGCGTCCTTTCCGAACAGGAAGTCCGCGACGGCAGATTGACGGACCTGATGGATTTCGCAGGGGACCAGGGCTGCGATTTCGTGCAGCTCATCCATCCCAAGCCCGCAGGCCGCTGGCTCGGCCGCCGCGAGGAAATGCAGACCGACCCCGCCGTGCTGCGTCATCTCCGTGCCCAGCACCTCCGCTACAATTCACGCGCCTTCCAGGGCCATCCGTCGCTTGCGGCGCAGGTCTTCGAGGAGTCGCCGGATGTTCTCGGTTGTACCGCCGGCGGCGTGGACCGCTTCTACATGAACGCGCACGGAGAAGTGCAGCCGTGCGAGTTTCTCAACGTCTCGTTCGGAAACGTGGCCGAGGAGCCGTTCGAGACAATCCTCGCCAGGATGCGCGATGCCTTCCGCGAACCTTGCTGCGACTGGCTCTGCTGCACGCAAGGCGCCGCAATCGCGGCGATAGCGCGGCGCAACTCCCTGTCCGACATGCCGCTGCGCTGGCCGCAGACACAGGAACTGATCGCCGGCTGGGACCGCGGCGGCAGAACGCCTGTTTACGACAAGCTGGGCATCTACCGGTGAAATACCTGTTGATCCTGAATCCCGGATCCCGCGCCGGCCGCGGCCGGAAGCGATGGAAGTTCTGGACAGAGGGCATGAAACGCGCCGGAGCCGACTTTGAACCGGTTGTGACGCGCGACCTCGGCCATGCACGGCAACTGGCAACCGAAGCCCCCGGGTTTGATGTCGTTGTCGCGGTTGGCGGAGACGGAACCATCAACGCGGTGCTCGCCGGGCTGGCTGATGCGCCCGCCGCGGAGAGGCGCATGGGCGTTCTGTACGCCGGGACAAGCCCCGACTTCTGCCGCTTTCATTCCATCCCGACGGATCCGGCCGCGGCGCTGCAGGTGCTGCTGGATGGCCTTGCCACAAAGGTTGATGTGGCATCAATCGGGTTCCAGAATGCCGGCGGTCCGGCGACCTCATGGTTCGGCTGCGGCTGCAACATCGGGCTGGGAGCAAAAACGGCGGATATCGCGAACCGCCTGCGGCGGTTCACTGGCGACACCGCGGGCACGGCGATGGCGCTTCTCTGCGCCATCGCGACCGTGCGCAGGTTCGACGCGGAGATACTTCTGGACGGCCGGCGCATGGAACTCCGCGGCGTGAACCACGTGGCTGTTCTCAAGAATCCGTGGATCGCCTCCGGCCTGCGGCTGAGTGTGGACCGGTCTCCGGACGACGGCCTGCTGACGGTCGTGACCGTCTCGGGACGCAGCCGAACCGGCATGCTCGCGCTTCTCCCGGCCTTCTACGCGGGTTCGGCCGTGAACGCGGAAGGAGTCTTCACCGGCAGTTGCCGAAGGTTCTCCATGCGCACGGAACGGCCGGTCTCCGTCGAGTTCGATGGCGATTCGCACGGCGGTCTGCCGGTCAGTATTGAGCTGCACGCGCGCCGCCTTGACCTGATCTGCGGAACGCGCGGCCCCGCTTCGCCGGAAGGAACTGCGCCATGAACGAATACGAAACGATAGCGGCGATCGCTTCGCGCTTCAGGCGCAGTCCGGAACAGCTCAACGCGCCGTTCGAAAGCGACGCCGAATTCATCCGCGTGGGCGGCGCGGTGTGGGGCCTGACGGTGGACGAATTCAGCGAGAAGGAGGACCTGTTCACTTCCGCGGACCCGGACCTGCTGGGCGCGAATCTTGCGGTCGCGACGTTGAGCGACCTGCTCGCAGCGGGCGTGGAGCCGCGCTTCATGCTCCATTCCATTTCGCTGCCGGCCGACGTATCCGCCGACTTCGTCTCCGCCCTTTGCGGCGGGCTGTCCCGCATTCTCGATTCCGCCGGCTGTGCGCTGTGCGGGGGCGACCTCGGCACAGCCGGCGAATGGCGCTATGCCGGCTTCGCGATGGGCCCGCTCGCGGCGCGCACCCCGCTGAAACGCGTGCTTCCCGCCGTGGAGCAGGATCTGTGGATCTCCGGCGCCCTGGGGCACATGAACGCCGCCGCGCTGACAGGGGCGCCCACCCCGGCGCTGGAGCTGCGCGTTAACGCCGCTGCGCTGGCGCGTGAAGCCGCCGTTGCCGGCACGGATACCAGCGGTGGCCTGGCGGATGCGCTGTGGATGATGAGGCGCGCAAGTCCAGGCATGCGCCTTGAAGTGGAGCTGCCGGCGATACCCTATTCCGAGGGAGTGAAACAGGCCTGCGCTGCAATCGGCGCGCCGCCCGAATCGGCCCTGTTCGGCGGCGCGGGGGAATACGAATTGCTCTTCTCGTTTCCAGCCGGGGACGGCGGCACACTCGCCGCGAAATGTGCACGGGCCGGCCTCACGAGGATCGGCCGTGCGTTTCCCTCGAACGAGGCCGGCGTGTTCTTTGCCGCTGCAGACGCCCGCGCTTTGCCCATGACGTGTCCACCGCCGTGCCCGCGCGAAGCCCGCGACGCCGGACAGCACGCGCTTGCAGCTGTTGCGGAGGCAAAGCGGCTGCTTGCCGGAAGAGAGGGCAAATGACTTCCGGACTTACGCAGTCTCTTGCAACACCGCTTCGCCTCGGTTCGGTCACGGCCGCCAACCGCATCGTTCGCTCCGCCACCTATGAGGGCATGGCTGATTCCGAAGGCTTCCCTACTCCGGCGCTGGGTGAACTGTACGCGCAACTCGTGAAGGGCGGAACAGGCGCGTTGATAACAGGCTTTGCATTCGTTTCCCGGCAGGGCCGCGCGATGCAGCCGGGCCAGTGCGGGATCGATTCTGATGACAAGCTGCCGGCCTGGACTGAAACGGTTCGAGTTGCGCGTTCGGCGGGCTCGCTCGTCCCGCTGTTCATGCAGCTGGCCCACGCCGGCCGGCAGACGCGCCATGAAGCCACCGGAATGGAGGCGGTCGGCGCGTCCACCCGCCGGTGCACATACTTCCGGCAGAAGGTGCGCCGGCTGTCCGACTCCGAAGTCGCCGGCGTTGTCGCCGAGTTCGCCGCGGCCGCGGCGCGCGCGCAAAAGGCGGGATTCAGCGGGGTGCAGGTGCACGGCGCGCACGGCTACCTTGTGCACCAGTTCCTGTCGCCATGGACAAACAATCGCCGCGACCGCTGGGGCGACCGCCCGGTGTTTCTCGAGGAAATAGTGCGCGCCATCCGCGAGGAAACAGGCCCTGATTTCGGCATCCTCGTCAAATTGAGCGCCGGCGACGACAACAGGCCGGGGCTGACAACGGCTGACGCGGTGACCGCTGCACGGCGCGCGGCCGCTGCCGGAGCTGACGCCTTCGAAGTGAGTTACGGAACCATGGAGACGGCGCTCAACATCATCCGCGGCGCCTGCCCGGTGGATGTTGCACTGTGCGTCAATCCCCTCTTCGCGCGTATCCCGCGCTGGGCAAGGACGCCGTGGAAGGCGCTGTTCGCACGGTTCCATCTTCGCGGGTTGATACCGTTCTGCGAGAACTACAACGTACCGGCCGCGGCCGCCATCCGGAAAGCGGTGCCTGTGCCCGTCTGGGCCGTGGGCGGCATTCGCTCGCCGGACGGAATGCTCCGCGCGCGTTCGGAACACGGACTCGATGCCGTTTCGCTGTGCAGACCGCTGGTCCATGACCCTGGTTTGCCGGCGCGTCTTCTGTCGGGCTCGGCTGAACGGTCGGGCTGTACCAACTGCAACCTGTGCACGGTGTATTGCGATTCGCACACTCCGCTTCGCTGCCACCGAAGGAGAAAGGCAACCACATGAACAAGGAACCGGGAAAGCTGCCCGGCGACAGTGGCGAGGACGGGACCGAACGGCGCTTCGAGGACTTCATTCCGCAAGACGGCGATGCGGACATCTTCGCGAAGGCCGACGCCCTTGATTCCTACCTGGGCGCCAACCCGGCTTCGTACACTGAAGGGCTCGGCCTGCGAATGGAGGGGCCGGCAGCCCACACGTGCACGGTCCGCGAGCACGACGGCCACAGCCACAAAGTGACCATGCTCGGGTCCAATTCCTATCTGGCGCTGACAACACATCCCGCCGTTGTCGCCGCAAGCATCAAGGCATGCGCCGAGTACGGCTACGGCATGGGCGCGGTTTCCCTGTACGCCGGAACGACTCCGCTGCACCGCCTTGTTGAAGAGGAGCTCTCCGGGCTCTACGGAACGGAAGACGCAATCCTCTTCCCGTGCGGCTACTCCGCGAACGTCGGCATCATCTCCGCCCTGTGCGGACCAGGGGATGTTGTTGTCAACGACGCCTCGAACCACGCATCGATATTCGACGGCTGCCGCCTCTCCGGCGCCGAAATAAAGGTCTACCTGCACCGCAACATGCGCCACCTTGAGCGAGTGCTCCAGCGCATACCCGACTCCGTCCGCGGCAGGCTCATAGTGACCGACGGTGTCTTCTCCATGGACGGCGACCTGGCGCCGCTTGACGAGATCACGGACCTGGCCCGGCGCCACCGCGCACGCGTGATGGTGGACGATGCGCACGGACTTGGAGTCGTCGGCCCGACCGGTCTGGGCACGCCCGAGCACTTCGGCTGCACGCGCGGGATTGATCTGCTCTGCGGTACGCTGAGCAAGACGCCCGGCGCCATAGGCGGCTACTGCGCGGCAAGCGCGTCCGTCGTCCGCTACCTGCGTTACTACGCGCGCACCTATTTCTTCTCCACCAGCATGCCCGCACCGACGGCGGCAGGACTCGTCGAGGCATTGCGCCTCATTCGCGCAGATGCGGCAGGCAGGGACAGGTTGTGGAGGAATATCGCCCGCCTGCGCGACGGGCTCAAGGCGCTGGGTTTCGACACCGGTGACACGGAGTCGGCGATAATCCCTGTCATCGTCGGCGATGAACAGAAACTTGCGGCCTTCCACAACGAGCTGCGCGCGAACGGAGTCTTCACGAACCTGGTCACATACCCGGCTGTGAGACGCAAGGAATGCAGGCTGCGAGTGAGCGCAATGAGCACACTGACCGAGATTGAGATAGACGCCGCCCTTTCCGTCTTTGCGGATGTCGGGCGCAGGAATGGGATCATTGCGTGAACACCGTTCTTGTCACAGGCGCCGGCGGATTCATCGGCAGCTATGCGGCGGCGCTCTTTGCGCTGCGCGGCTGGAATACGTACGGCACATTCCACAGGCGCCGCCCCGGCGCGGGCGAAAGACCCGCCGACGTGCTGGCCGGCCTGGAGAAGACCACGTTCCTGCGAACCGACATCACCGTGCCGGCATCTCTCCGCGCCACGGTCCGCGAAGCAGCCGCGGGCGGAAAGCTGGATGCGATCGTGCATTGCGCCGGCCGTGCGACGGATACCGGACGAACCGCCCGATTCCGGAGGACCAACCTTGACCCGGTTCGAGTCCTGGTTGAGTTGGCGCACGAATTCGATGTCGGCCGCCTGGTGTTTGTTTCCACCACCGACGTCTACGGACTGAGGGATTTCGACGGCCAGGACGAGGATGCCCTGCCGCTCTCGCCGTTTCCGCCCAATCCGTACCCGGCGTTCAAGATCGAGGCCGAGAAAGCCGTTCGCTCCGGACTCGAACCCGATCGCTATTCCATCCTCCGGCCGGCGCAGGTCTGGGGCGTCGGGGACCTGACGCTGACTTCCAGAGTCGCTTCCTTTCTGCGCTCTTCACCTTTCATCGTCCACTTTGGGCCGTGGCGCGGCGCAAACAGGTGGCCGCTTGCACATGTGCGCAACGTTGCGAAGGCCTGCTTCCTCGCGGCAACGGTCAGGGCCGCCGCGGGCAGGGCAATCAACGTGGTTGACTTGGAGCGAACGAGCATTGACGAGTTCACGCATATGGTTGCGGACGTATTCCTGGCCGGGAAACGTTTCAAGACAGTCTGCCTCCCCATGTGGGCAGGCGTCGGCCTCGGCCGCATGGTTTCCGCCCTGTCAAACGCTTTCGATGCCGACAGGCCATTCATGGACCCCTCGCACTACGCCGTCTACTCGGTCAGCCGTAACCTCGACTTCTCCGGCAAGCGGTTTGCGGACATGATGGCCGACGCCGGCGAACGCTCTTTCACCCGCGAAGAGGCGCTGGTCGAATTGCGGTCCCACACAGGCTCTCCACGTCCTCCCATCCCATCCCGCGGCCCTTGAGGCTTGTGCACAAGAGTACGCGGGTATAGCATCCTTGAAACGCGGAGTATGCAGCAGCCATGGTGGACAGTCCGACACTCATCATTACGCAGCCCGGCCCGTGCGGGCAGATGCTGATTAAGAAGGCGAAGCTGCTTGTCGTATCCGGCGGTCTGCAGGGCCGGGAGTTCATCCTGGACAAGGATGCATTCACGATCGGCAGTTCTCCGGACAACGATCTGCAGTTGCCTGACGACACCGTATCCAAAGGGCACTGTGAGATCGAGATGACCCCCGATGACGGGTACGTGGTTCGGGATGTCGGCAGCACGAACGGCACGTACGTCAACGGCGTCAGGGTGTCAGAGGCGTACCTTGGGCAAGGCACCGAGATCCAGCTTGGCAAGGCGCGGATCGTGTTCTGTCCGCTCCAGGAGACGCGTGAATTCGTCCTGAGCGAACGGACGTCGCTTGGCGCCTTGCTCGGGCGCAGTGTGGCGATGCGGCGGGTTTTTCACGAGATAGAGACCTACGCGCCGACCGACGCGACCGTGCTGATCGAGGGCGAGACCGGGACCGGCAAGGAAGTGGTCGCGGAGGAGATTCACCGGAACAGCCGCCGGAAAGACAAACCCTTCATCGTGATTGACTGCGCCTCGCTTGCCCGCGAGCTGATCGAGAGCGAGTTGTTCGGTCACCAGAAAGGCTCTTTCACCGGCGCAAACACCGACCGTGTCGGCGCGTTCGAGCATGCCGACGGCGGCACGGTCTTTCTTGACGAGATTGCCGACCTCAGCGCCGAGCTTCAGCCGAAGCTGCTGCGGGTGCTTGAGAAGCGCGAGATCCGGCGGGTTGGCAGCAACACCGTCCGCCACGTGGACGTGCGCATCGTTTCGGCCACGAACAAGAAGCTGGTAAACGAGGTGCAGGCCGGGCGCTTTCGCGAGGATCTATTCTTCCGTCTTTCCATTGCGCGCATCGAGCTTCCGGCGCTTCGCAGGCGGAAGGACGACATTTCGGTGCTGGCCGAGTCGTTCCTGAAGGACTTCCTGGGGCCGGATGCGATGGGACAGGTTGCCAACTTCGAAAAGGCGATGGAGACGCTCCGGAACCACACATGGCCCGGCAATGTCCGCGAGCTGCGGAACCTGGTCGAAATAGCGTGTTACAGCCAGAAACGGCCGATAGACCTGAGCGCCTTTCTTTACATGGGGATTCTGAAGACCGAAGAGGACTCGCGCGGGCTGGACTTCAGCGCCGACCGTCCGTTCAAGGATGTGAAGAACGACCTTGTCCGCAAGTTCGAGGCCGACTACGTGCAGGATCTGCTGCGCCGCCATCACGGCAACGTATCGCAGGCGGCGAAGGAAGCAGGCATCGAGCGCGCCTACCTCCAGCGGCTCATCAGGAAGCACAACCTGAAGCGCGGGCGCGAATAGCGGGGAAAGAACCTGCCGCCGGCGAACATTCCGGGCATTCCCGATGCCCTTCCTGAACAACGCGCCTGTTGACATCCCACAGGAATCCTGATCGTAATCGTAATCATCTGCTACAGAGAGGATTATGAGTAGGATTACGATTAGGATTACGAAGGGAAGTTCAAGAATCACAATCTCGCAGACTATTTCAAAACATCAGCAAATACGGGGTTTTGTGATCGTGAAACGTTCCCTATGGGATGCTAGTGCAACGCGCCTGTTGTTTCAGTACGCGTTCTCGCGCGCAAACACGGTGCGCAGCAGTATTTTCAGATCGAACGCCAGCGACCAGTTCTCAAGGTAGTAGAGATCGTAGCGGACGCGTTCCTCGATGCTCGTTGTGCTTCCGCGCAGTCCGTTCACCTGCGCCCAGCCGGTGATGCCGGGCTTTGAGACGTGCCGCCACATGTAGCGGTTGATGTCTTCGCGAAACCGCTCGACGAAGTGCGGGCGTTCGGGCCTCGGCCCGACGAGGCTCATGTCGCCCTTGAAGACGTTCCAAAGCTGCGGCAGTTCATCCAGGTTGTGCCGGCGCAGGAAGGCGCCCACCTTCGTCGTGCGCGGATCGCCGGGAACCGTGAAGACGGGTCCGGTTCCGTCTTCCGCGTCAATCCGCATGGTGCGCAGCTTATACAGTGTGAATGGTTTGCCCTTGAGTCCGCAGCGTTCCTGGCGGAAGAAAACAGGCCCCGGCGATGTCGCGCGTATGGCGGCTGCGGCGAGGGCGATTGCCGGTGCGCCTATGACGAGCCCGAAGATGGAGCCGGCGATATCCTCGGTTCTCTTGAGCGCCCGGTTCCACAGGTGATCCAGCGGCCAGTGCCCCACGCTCAGGAGAGGGATGTCGTTCAGCGACTGGACATCCATGCTGCTGGTCATGATGCTGAACAGGTCCGGGACCATGTTGAACGTCACCATCCGCCGCTCGCACAGCAGGAGCAAGTCCAGGATCGCCTTTCTTCCGAGTCCGGCCCCCGTCAGGATCACGCGGTCGACTCCCAGCTCGCCTATGAGGCGCGGCAGGTCGTCCGGCGTGCCGAGTATTCTGTCGGCGGGGATATCCGCGGCGGCCGGTTCCACGCCGGCGCGCAGGTATCCGACCACTTCCGCGCGGAGCATCGGCTCCTTGCGGATTGTGCGGCTGAGCCGCACCGCAACCGGATCGGTGCCGACGACGATCACGCGGCTGGTCTTCGGGCTGTGCCGGGCCATGTTCCATTCCGCGCGGTAGACGACATATCGTTCGAGCAGGACAAGTGCCGTGGTGATCGGCGCGGCAAGCAGTATCACCATGCTGGAGAATTCCATCTCGTTCTTCAGCACGAACGCCACTACCACGGCGAGAACGGAGCCGATGATGCTGCCGCGGACGATCCGGGGTATCCGGTTCTCGAAGTTGCCCGTCTGCGGGCGCACGTAGAGGCCGAGCGCCTGGTAGACGAACAGGAAGAGCGGGACCGCCACGGCCGCGCCAGCCGCATACATTTCGTAGAGGTGCGGGGGGCGGCCGTGCCTCAGAGGGATCAGCCCCGTATCGAACCTGGCCTTCGTGGCGAGCATGAAGCCGGCGAACACGGCGCAGGCGTCAATGCTCGCCGCCAGAACACTCTGAATCGCGCTCGATGTGTCACGTTGGCGCATACCCGGCGACTATACGCGGGATCAGTTGCGATGTAAATCGGCCCGAATCGCCAATGCCATCTTCAAGGGGAGGCAGGGAGGCGCACATCGATCTCCATGACAGTGGAATTCGTCCCGTCAGGAACATCGTTTGTGACCGGGCCTGCATACGGCCTGGCGTACCAGCCGCGTGCCGCAGGGGTGTTGGTATCCTTCCCGGTAATGACGATGCAACTCTCCGGAGGGGGGCGCCGGATGGGTTTGAATGAGTGGTTCCCCCGGTTTTGGAGCCACGGATGGATTGTCAGTCCCCGGCCGAGCAGAAGCAGGATAGCCACGGTCACGACCCCGCCGATGATGATCTTCCTGCCCTGAGTCTTTTCTCCCATGGCGAGAAGGCGCAAGAGACTGCCTGTTCTGACCGCGAGGAACAACGCAAGCCCGACTTGCAGCACCGAAGGAGCGATCCTGATCCATATGGCGGCGAGACGCCCTTCCCAAAGGCCGTAGGCACTCGCCTCCGCTATCGCTTTGACAAGGCCGGGGATCGCATTGGCAAGGATGTAGACGCCGACGAGCTTGACTCCCGCCCGGAGCACAACATCGTCAGACAGCGCAGGAAGCGGGTCGTCTGCCCGGATCTTGAGCTTGTCGGCAAGCCATTCAGTCCGGGTCAGCAATGCCCACGCCATGCCGAAGGAAAGGAGCGCGAAGGCGGCAATTCCACCTATTTGAACGGCAAGCGGCCTGAATTCGCAGGATTCCGTTCTGGGCATTTGCCCGATGAACAGAGCGATGGAGGAGAGATACGTCAGGCCCCAGTAGATCTGGAGAAGCCCGATCAGCTTGGCCAGTACGACGAAGAGGCGTCGCATCGTCTTCCTTTCTCAGGCAAAACGTCGCGTTCAGGCGGGTTGTCAAGCGTCGCCTGAACCTGCTTGCCCGTTTTCTTTTGCGTCCAGAGGCTACCACCCCATGAAGTGGGCAGCAAGGTGCGTTCATCCGCGACTGCCCTCTGGATGCCCAGTCATATCGCGCATCATGGCGCAGGTTCTGGCCGGGCGGACGTGGCGGGCAACAGAGAATTGCTAAAAAGCTGTCTGCAACCAGTGAAGCCGGCATTCGCCGCCAACACAGGTTTGCAGAAATGCCTCAGATCGGGAAAGAGAGCGGTTGCGATTCCGGGCGCCGCGCTCTCTCAGCCCTTGTCGGACACTTCAGGGGAGTGGCGGACGATGCGGCCTTCCACCATGTAGATCAGGTCTTCGGCGATGTTCGTGGCGTGGTCGGCGATGCGCTCGAGGTGCCGGGACACGTGCATCACCTGCAACAGGGCGTCGAACTGTTCCGGCTTGCGCAGGACGCCTTCCTTCACCTGGCGGAGGACTTCCCGGTTGAGCGTATCCACCTCCGAGTCGGCCATGCATACGTTGCGGGCGGCTTCGACGTCGAGCCGGACAAACGCGTCGAGGACCTTCTTGAGCATCGCCTGCACGCGGACGGACATGTCGGAGAGCTGGGCCGGCAGCAGCAAGTCCGGTTCGGCGAATATCTTCAGGGTCCGCTCGGCCATATGGACCGCTATGTCCGATATGCGTTCGAGATCGCGGTTGATCTTCATTACCGAGACGATGTACCGGAGATCGGCCGCGACCGGCTGGTGAAGCGCGAGGATCTTGAGGCATTCCTCCTCGACGTCCAACTCCATTGTGTCAACCTTGTCGACGTCGTCTATCAGCGCCTGCGCGGTCTTGTCGTCTCTCTGCAGCAGGGCGTTGCATGCGGTGTGGACTTCGCTTTCCACTTCGGCGCTCATGCCCAGGATGAGCTTCTTCAGTCTGTCAATCTCGCGTTCCAGCAGGATTCTCATGTTCGCTTTCCTTTCCGCGTCGGCGCGGGGCTTCAGCCGAAGCGCCCCGTGATGTAGTCCTCGGTCTGTTTTTCCTTCGGTTTGACGAATATGTCCTTCGTGGGGCCGGACTCGATCAGTCTGCCGAGGTACATGAAGGCGGTGACATCGGAAACACGGGCCGCCTGCTGCATGTTGTGCGTTACGATGACGATGGTGTAGTTCTGTGCGAGGTTCTTCATCAGGTCTTCGACATGGCCCGTAGCGATCGGATCAAGGGCCGAGCAGGGCTCGTCCATCAGAAGGACCTCCGGTTCGACGGCTACCAGGCGCGAGATGCACAGGCGCTGCTGTTGTTCCGGCGAGAGCGAGAGGGCGTGCTCGTTCAGCCTGTCCTTCAGTGTTTCCCACAGGCCGGTGGCGCGCAGGGCGGACTCGACTATTCCGGCAAGGCGGCGGCGGTCCAGCTCGCCGTGCACGCGCGGCCCGTATGACACGTTGTCGAAGACCGACAGCGGGAACGGGTTCGGGCGCTGGAAGACCATGCCGACCCTGCGGCGCAGCGATGTCATTGCCGTGCCGCCGGCAAGGATGTCCTTCCCGTCCAGCAGGATGCGGCCCGTGACGCGCGCGGTGCCTATGAGATCGTTCATGCGGTTGAGGCAGCGCAGGAGAGTGGACTTGCCGCACCCGGACGGGCCTATGATGGAGGTGATCATGCGCGGCGGCACGGCCATGTCCACATCCTTCAGGGCGTGGAACGCGCCGTAATGGAGGTTCAGCCGCTCTGTTCTGATTTTCACCTGTCCGTTGTCCGTCATCCGAAGCGTCCTGTCAGGTAGTCGTTTGTTCTCTCTTCCCGCGGCGCGGTGAAGAGCTGTTTCGTCTCGCCGACCTCGACGAGTTCGCCCATCAGGAAAAACGCGGTGCGGTCGGATGCGCGCGAGGCCTGCATGGTGTTGTTCGTGACCAGCACGATGGACTGGCGGGCCTTCAATTCCTCGAGCACGTCCTCGATTCGCGCGGTGGAGATGGGGTCCAGCCCGGAGCAGGGCTCGTCCAGAATCAGCACTTCGGGCTCGAGCGCGAGAACGCGGGCGAGGCAGAGCCGCTGCTGCTGTCCGCCCGAGAGGTCCTGCGCGTGCGAATCGAGACGGTCCTTCACTTCATCCCACAGCCCTGCCAGTTTCAGGGAGGACTCGACCTTTTCGGCATGTACGCGGCGGTTGCGGATGCCCGCCATCCTCATCGCGTAGGTGATGTTCTCGCGGATTGACCACGGCAACGGGACCGGCACGGCGTAGACCATTCCGATGCGCCTGCGGAGCGCGACGACGTCCATCTCCGGGCCGTGGATATCGGTTCCGTCGAGCAGTATGTCGCCGGAGCGGCTGTAGTCATGATCGAAGTCGTTGAGCCTGTTCAGGCAGCGCAGGAAGGTGGTTTTCCCGCTGCGTGCCGGACCGATTATGGCAAGGCGCTCGTTCCGGCGGACCTCCAGAGAGATGTTCTTCAGCGCGACGGCGTTGCCGAAGCGCACGGTCAGGCCCCGCGTCTCCATCATCGGTTTTGCCGGCTGTTCAGTCACACCTTACCTCGCCTTCGCGTGAAAACGTTTCATCAGCCCGTATGCGAGCAGGTTCAATCCGAGCATGGCCACTATGAGGACGGCGGCGGTTGCGTAGGCCTTGGACATGGGGAGTCCTTCGCGCGCGAGGATATAGAAGTGCAGGGCGAGTGTGCGGGAGGAATCGAAAAGGGACTGCGGGAGGCCCATGGCCGAACCGGCGGTCAGCATGACGGCGGCTGTTTCGCTGATGCTGCGTCCGAGTGAGAGGACGATGCCGGTTCCTATGCCCGGCAGCGCCGAGCGCAGCACCACGAAGAGAACCGTCTGCCAGCGCGTGCAGCCCAGGCCGAAACTCACTTCGCGGAACGACTGCGGCACCGCGCGGATTGCTTCCTCGCTGGTCCTGATGATTGTTGGAAGCACCATCAGCGCGAGCGTCAGGCCGCCCGAGAGAATTGAGAGGCCCATGCCGAGGCCGACGGCGAAGAACACGAACCCGAACAGGCCGAAGATGATGGACGGGATGCCGGCGAGGCAATCGGCTCCGAAGCGTATGATCGTGGTCAGCATGCCCTTGCGCGTGTACTCGGTCAGGTAGATGGCCGTTGCCACGCCTATCGGCGCGGATATGAGCACGCCCATGCCGGAAACCGCCAGTGTCCCGACGATCATGGGGAATATGCCGCCCCTGCGGCCCATGCTTTCGGGCGCGCGGCTGAGGAATTCCCACGTGACGTGCGGGAGTCCCCGCGCAAGGACGTAGAGAATGACAAAGGCAAGAACGCCGATCGTTGCGGCCGTCATTGTCCACATGACCGCCACGGCGGCGCGTTGCGATGCGGCTGGCGAGAGCCTCACTTCGCGCCTCCCTTCGCCCGCGCGCGGTTTGACGAAAGGGTGATGGCTGCCGTGTTCAGGATCATGATGATGACGAAGAGCGTGACGCCGGCGGCGAAGAGCGCCTTGCGGTGCAATCCGGACGCGTACCCCATTTCCAGCGCGATGTTGCTCGTGAGCGTCCGGACAGGTGCCAGGATGCTGTCGGGGATGGCAAGCGAATTGCCGGCCACCATGATGACCGCCATTGTTTCCCCGACGGCCCTGCCCATGCCGAGGATGACCGCGGCAACAAGGCCGGACCTGGCGGCCTTGAGCATCACCATGCACGTTGTCTGCCACCGTGTGGCGCCGAGGGCGAGCGAGCCTTCCCAGAACGAACGCGGCACGGCCCGGAAAGCGTCAATGGAGATGCTTGCGACGGTGGGAAGCACCATCACGCCGAGGACAATCGAGCAGGCGAGCACAGAAAGTCCCGGCCCGCCGAGGTGGTCGCGTATGAGCGGGACAATCGTTTTCACGCCGATGAACCCGTAGACGACCGAGGGAATGCCGGCCAGGAGTTCGATGACAGGTTTCAGCGCGCCCGCCAGCCGCGGCCCGGAGAACTGGGTCATCACGATCGCCAGGCTGAGCCCGAACACGCCGCCGATCAGCATGGCGCCGGCGGTTACCATGAGTGTGCCCATGATCATCGCGAACACGCCGAAGAGGCCTTCCGACGGATGCCACTCGGATGACAGGAAGAAGTCGCGCCATCCGACCTGGAATATCAGCGGCACGCCCTCCTTGAAGATGAAGAAGGCGATCAACGCCAGGCCGGCGATGGCGGAGAAGGCGACGAGCATCAGAATGAACCTGATGATCCTGTCCTGTCTCATCGCGCTCTCACCAGCCCTTCCTCCTCGAGGATTGATTGCCCCTTGTCGGAGAGAATGAAGTCTATAAACTCGCGCGCCTGCGGGCCGGTGCGCTCGTTGGTCACGAAGAGGAACGGGCGAACGAGCTTGTAGGAATTGTTCAGAACGTTCTCGTGGGTCGGCGTTATATCGTCAACGCGCACCGGTTTCACCGCGTCGCCCACGAGGCCGAGCGACATGTAGCCGATCGAGGCCCTGTCGCCCTCGACCAGTTCCCGCACGCATCCGTTCGATTCCTGCGTCAGGGCGCGGTCGGATATCCGCGCCTTGGCCATCACGAGTTGGGTGAAGGCTTCCCTCGTTCCGGACCCCTCCTCGCGAGTGATTACCCGGACCGGGCCGGGCTTTCCGCCGACGTCCTTCCAGTCGGCGACGCGGCCGGCGAACACCTCGCGAAGCTGCTGGATGGAGAGATCCGATATCGGGTTGCTTCTGTGCACAACGATCGCCAGCGCGTCGCGTGCGATCGTCAGGGGCACGGCATCGGAGGCCTCCTGCGGTTTCAGGCTGCGCGAGCACATACCTATCTCCGCCAGCCCGCTTGCCAGGGCCTGGATTCCTGCCGTTGACCCGCCGCCCTGCACCTCAACGCGTTTGTCCGGGTGCAGGCGGATGTATTCTTCGGAGACCAGTTCGGCGAAAGGCTGGACCGAAGTGGAACCCATCACGTTCACCGCGTGCCCTTCGCGCCTGCCGCAGCCGGAAAAGAGGAGCAGGACGCAGGCGGCAAGGGCCGTTCCTGACGGGAGCGCGGCGGTTTTCCTGGTGGGGATCATGCTTCTTTCATCCATCAACGTGTTTGCAGGGCGCCGAGCGTAACCGCTGTGGATACGGCAAGGCAAGTTCTCTGTTCCTCTTCCGGGGCAAGCACCTACAACTCCCACGTTTCGGCCCGTCTGCCCGGCATTGAAATCACGAACTTGGAACCCTTACCCGGTTCGCTTTCGGCCCTGACCTTTCCCCCGTGCGCAACGGCGATATTCTTTACGATGGACAGTCCCAGCCCGGTGCCTCCCAGGCTGCGGCTCCTGGCCGGGTCAACCCGGTAGAAGCGTTCCCATATCCGATCGAGGTGCTTCGCCTCAATGCCCGGACCTTCGTCCTTTACCAGCAGCTCAACGTTGCCCGGCCCGGCGAGCCTGCCTTCGACACGCACCGGGGAGCCGGAACCCGAATACCGGATCGCGTTGTCCAGGAGGTTGCCGATCGCCTCTTCCAGGAGGCCTGGGTTCGCGTTCACGGACAGGGCGTCGGGGCATTCAAGCAGGATACTCATGTTCTTGGCGCCGGCTCTTTCGGCGTACGAGTCGCAGGCTTTCTGAAGGATGTCCCGAACGCGCGCCGGCTCCATCGCTATGCTGCGGGTCCCGGCGTCATGCTCGATGCGCGACAGGTTCAGGAGGTCGTTGACCAGCGTATCCAGTCTGACCGAATGGCGATCCAGCATATCCAGGAAGCTGCGCGTCTCTTCCGGGGTCAAGGACGAGTCCTTCATGGTTTCGACGCAACCGCGGATGGCCGTCACGGGGGTCTTGAGCTCATGCGAGGCGTTCGCCGCGAATTCCTGCCTGACCGTCTCCAGCTTCTTCATCCTGGTGACGTCGCTGAAAACCACGACTGCGCCGATGGTGCGCGACTCACGGTCAACCAGCGGCGCGGAAGTGACCCTCAGGAACCGGTCGCTGGTCCCGAAGCGGATGACGGTTTCTTCCGCAGCCGAAGCGCCTCGAAGCGTTGCCGCGACAAGGTTCTGCATCTCGGGGTTGCGAGCGACTTCCTGGATGCTGCGGCCCCTGGACATGGCCGGGTCTATATCGAGCAGCGCGGCCGCGGAGCGGTTGACCTCGATGACTCTTTCCGCCGCGTCCACGGCGAGCACGCCATCGGACATGCTTTCAAGCACGGTTGTCAGCTCGTTGTGCTGGCGGGCGATTGTTTCCATGCGCTCCCCGAGCTGGCGGGCCATTCCGTTGAAGGCATCGGCCAGGTTCTTGAGGTCCGTGTCGGCCGGGACCGCGCAGCGCGCGGCCAGGTCGCCTGACGACAGCCTGCGCGCCGCGCCGCAGATGGAAGCGATCGGGCCGGTTATTCTGCGCGACAGGAACGCGGCCACGACGGCGAACAGGGCCGCCGCCAGGGCTGTTGAGGCGAGCATGTGTGACCGCAGTGAGGCGAAGCCGGGGTCCGGGTTCTCCACGGCGACCGACACCCGGACAACGCCGCGCGGGTTCCCGGGGGCTCCGAACGGGGCGGCCACGTACAACATGCGGCGGCGGGTGGTGTCGCTGAAACGCGTGGAGACCCCGATCCCGCCCTCCATGGCCTTCCTCATTTCCGGGCGCTCCAGGTGGTTGTCCATCGTGGCGGGGTCGGATTGCGAATCGCCGACGACATGCCCGCCGGCGGCCATCACCGTAATCCTGAGACCGGTATTATTTCCGATCTCCTTGCATGCCGCGTCGATGGAGGACGGGTCGGCGTTCGAGTCCGCGATGGCGGGGATCATCGTCAGCATGGAGGCATGGCGCTGCAGTTCTCCGGTCTGGTTTCCTTCCCGGAACCGGCGCAGTTCGCAACTGCTGTAGATTGATGACGACGCGACGACCGCCAGCATGGCGCCGATGAAGTGCAGGTACATGCGGGCCGTGAAACCGGAAAATCGCATCATTGCCGCTCCTTGAACCGGTAGCCAACACCGCGTACGGTCTCGAGCCTGTCCGCCAGCGCGCCCAGTTTCCGTCTTATCCCCACGATTTGAACATCCACCGCGCGGTCGGTCACCGCGTAGTCGGTGCCCCTTACGCAATCTATTATCTGCTGCCGAGTAAGCACCATTCCGGGCCGCGACGCAAGCAGGTGCAGAATCCGCAGTTCGGAAGCCGTCATCTCAACCGGCTTGCCCTTCACCATTACCTCGTGGCGGCCTGGCGCGATGACCAGGTCGCGCATACGGATATCCTTGCCTTCGCCGGCCGGCGGCTCCTCGCGCCGGCGCAGGATTGCCCGGACGCGCGCGCAGACCACCTTAACGCTGAAAGGCTTGACAATGTAGTCGTCGGCGCCCAGTTCCAGGCCAACGACGACATCGGCGTCATCGCCCTTTGCGGTGACCATGATCACCGGTATCGCGGCGTGGGCTGGGTCGCGTTTCAGTCTGCGGCACACTTCCAGGCCGTCCATGCGCGGCAGCATGAGGTCCAGCAGGATCAGGTCCGGAATTCGTCGCGCCACCGCTTTCAGAGCCTGTTCGCCGTCGGCGGCGACCGACGCTGAAAACCCTTCGCGCTCAAGATTGTGGGCGAGGATGGCGGCGATGTCCGCCTCGTCCTCGACAACGAGGATGTCCTTGCCAGGCATGCTTTTCCCCTTCTCTCCGCGGGCTCAGTCCCGGCACATGCCGGATTCGCGCGCAGTTTCGCACATGGCCAAAACGTTTTTCGCGGGCGGGCAGTTCACCGGAATGCGGTCGGGCCTGGCGGAATGGATCGCGGCCAGCACGCGCTCCCCTGGAGTCATGCCCCGTTTCGCGCGGGGGCCTCCTGATTTCTTGACCGGCGCTGTCACGGCGCACAGACTACCCCGCGGATTCGCGGCGGCAAGACATAATGCCGCCCGCCCTGTTGTCGAGCCTGATGACGAAACGGCAAAGATGACCGACTTGCGGTACGAGAGCTTCACGGGGGCGGGATCAAGCGCACATTATTCATGTTTCTTCGTCGCGAGAGGGCGCAGGGTGCGTCAGATCAACGGCTTGCCGAAGAGGGCCGGATGGCGGCGTGTTGGCACACGCCAAAGTCGGCCATCAAGGTAAGTCGATGAGGTGACGTATCATGTGCACTCGCAGCAGAAGGTTCATGAATAATGTGCGCAAGGGGGAAGGCAGAGCATGAGTGTTTCTGGCGAGATGAAGCTTGCGCTCAGGAAGGCGGCGTCGCCGGCCGACGCCGTGCAGCTCGCGCGTTTCTTCAAGACCGGCCGGGGCGAATACGGCGAGGGCGACAGGTTTCTCGGCATCCGCGTTCCGGCGCTCAGGGCGGTTGTCAGGCGGTTCACGAGCGATGCCGCGGTCGGCGACGGCCTTTGCCTGTTGCGTTCTCCCTGGCATGAGGAACGGCTGTGCGGCCTGCTGGTGTGGGTTGCGCTGTTCGAGCGGGAAGACGCCGGGTGTCGCCGCCGGATATATACCGCCTACCTTGCAAACGCTGACCGCGTGAATAACTGGGACCTGGTTGACCTTTCCGCGCCGAACATAGTCGGCGAATGGCTCCTCGCCAGGCCGACGAACACCCTGGACAGGCTTGCCCGGTCCCGCTGCCTGTGGGAGCGCAGGATAGCGATTGTCGCCACGTTCGCGTTCATCCGCCGCGGAAGGTTCGGCGAAACACTGCGCATCGCCGAGGCGCTGCTGGCCGATCGCGAGGACCTGATCCACAAGGCCGCGGGCTGGATGCTGCGCGAAGCGGGCAAGCGGGACGAGTCGGCGCTCAGGGGTTTCCTTGACCGACATGCCCCGCGCATGCCGCGGACGATGCTCAGGTACGCGATAGAACGGCTGCCCGACCGTGACCGGCGCCGGTACATGGCGGTTCCGCGTGTCGCGTCCCCGGCGGTCAGGCCAGGAGCCCGGCGGCGATCTTGATGACGATCTTCCGCACCGTGTCCGGCGTTCCCCACGCCAGCCCCGGGGCGTGCGCATCTGACGGGAAGAACACCGCCGCGTGTCCGGGGGCGAGTGGCAGCAGCGCGTGCGACTCCGGTTTCACCTCGCCGAACACGATGTCCTTCGCCTCGTCGTAATGGGTGGTCGCAGCCAGCGCGTTCAGCGGCGCCCATCCGCAGCGTTCCCGTCCGGCAAGAATGAACTGTATGTCCGCGTACTTCCTGTGCGCCTCGAACTTCAAAGGCGCCGCCGGGTCCTTTGTTGTGTACGTCTGAACGATCGCGAAGACGCGGGACCCGTCCAGTTCCACACGGCCGTCCTGCGGAGGCCGGCGCGCGGCGTCCTTCAGCCACGCCAGCGCCGTGTTCAAGGCGGGCAGGTTGCGCGCCTCGACCCCGAGTCTGTCAATGTCCGTCAGTATCATGCCTGGTCCTCCCCCGAAGGCGCCGGAGCGCGCCGCGCAGCTTAGCAGAAGCCGGCCGCGTCGCGCCACAGCACCGCGGCAGGCGGTTGTGAATGAACGCGCAGCGTTCATGAATAATCCGGGCTAACTCATTTCTAACACGCCACTCACACGTGCCTAATGGGTCCGGTGTGAAATGCGCACCGTGAAACGGAAGGAAAAGGTTACGGGTACAAGGAGAAAGGAAGCGGGCATGAAGAACGCGGCGTGGGTGATGGCAGGGGTTATCGCGGTTTCCGGAGTGGGCGGCGCCGCCATGGCGCAGTCGTCATGGGCGGACAAGGTCACGGTGAAGGGCGACATCAGGTATCGCTATGAGACGATAGACGACGATTCCAAGGTGGACGCCGATGGCGACAAGTTCACCAGGCAGCGTGACAGGATCAGGGCGCGTCTTGGTGTTGAGGCCAAGTGCAGCGACCAGCTCAAGGTCGGCGCGGAGATATCCACCGGGCAGAAGGATCCCGTTTCGGGGAACCAGACGCTCGGCGACGGATTCGCAAAGAAGGACTTCAATCTCAGCCTTGCCTACGTGGATTACAGCTTCCTGAGCAGTGAAAGCAAACACGGGCTGAGCGCCGTCGGCGGCAAGATGAAGAACCCGTTCATCACAATGAACGACGACCTGCTCTGGGACTCCGACCTCGCGCACGAAGGTCTGGCCGTCAAGGGCAAGCTGGGAATGGGCAAGGCCACGCTGCTTGGGAACGGCGGATACTTCTGGATCCAGGAGCGCTCGTCCGACGACGAAACGATGCTGGTTGCCGGGCAGGCGGCATTGAAATTCGAGTTCATCCCGGAGATCGCGCTGACGCTCGGCGGCGGGTACTACGAATTCCGCGAATTCCAGGGCGTGGACGTCATTGACTGGGAAGGCAAGGGCAACGCCTACGGAAACAGCACGGTGGCAGGAAGCAGCGCCACGGCCAAGGCCTGGGCGGCGGAGTTCCTTCCGACCGTTTACTTTGCCCAGCTTGACCTGTGGGTGGCCGGCCGGCCGCTCTCCATCTTCGCCCAGGAGCTGGATAACGCCGGCGACTCGGCGGAAGAGAATGCCGGGCACATGTACGGGCTGACCTACGGCAAGGCGAAGAATCCGAAGACATGGGAGATCGGGTATTCGCACGCCGAGCTCGAGAAGGACGCCACGGTCGGCGCCTTCACCGACAGCGACCGCTGGGGCGGCGGGACGGACGGGAAGGGCGACAAGGTCTACGCGAAGTACCAGATCATGAAGAACCTCCAGGCCGGTGTGACCTACCTGTTCGGCGACAGGAAGATATCGGACCCGGAGAAGACAACGGACTACGAGCGCGTGCAGCTCGACCTCGTTGCGAACTTCTGAGTCCGGTCTGCGGGAAGGAGGTTGAAGATGATCGGTTACCGGCGGGACAACGGCAGTGCGGAGCGGGCCCGCGAGCGCATACTGCGGATGCTGGCCGCCCGGCGGCTCGTTCACTTCAAAGAAGCCGCGGAGCGGCTGGAGCTTGATGAAGCCACGGCGGGGAAGGTGTTTGACGAACTTGTCGCCAGCAGGGAGGTTGTCAGGCTCCGGCCGCTGGGCCATCGCGGTTCCGACCTGGACTTCTACCGCATCGACAAGGGTTGTTCCAGGTGGTCGTGGACGAAGGAAGAGCCGGCAGACGCGCCGGTTGACATAAGGGAGGAGCTGCGGCTTTCGGGCGGGAGCATGGCATGTCTCGCGGACTAACGGTTATCTAATGCGGCCCTAACACGGGGCTAACATTTCCGGTTGAGGATGGGCGTATGAAAAACAGGGCAAGGAGGATAGGCATGAAAGTTTCCAGGAAGGCGCTGGTTGGCGCTGCGGCGGGCGGACTGTTCGCGGCGGCTGCGTTGGCGGGGGATGCGGGCAAGATCGTCATAGACGGTTCCACGACAGTAGGGCCGATAGCAAAGGCTTTTGCCGAGCATTACATGTCCAGGAACCCCTCGGTGGTCATCACCGTAAGCGAATCGGGCAGCGGCAACGGCGCCAAGAGCCTGATCAACGCAGCCTGCGATGTGGCCACGATGTCGAGACCGATGAAGGACTCGGAGAAATCGTCGGCGCAGGGCGCGGGCGTGTTGCCGATCGAGAACGTGGTTGCCATGGACGGCATAGCCCTGGTCGTGCACCCGAGCAATCCGGCCGGTTCGCTGACAATCGAGCAGATACGCGGCATCTACACCGGCGTCACCAGGAACTGGAAGGAGCTGGGCGGGCCGGATCTGCCGATCGTGGTCATAAGCAGGGACACGAACAGCGGCACTTACGAGAGTTTCGAAACGCTCGTAATGGCCAAGCAGAAGATGTTCGAGAAGGTTGAGTATGTCGGCAGCAACGGGGCGATACGCCAGCGCGTGATGAGCACGCCTGCGGCGATAGGTTATGTCGGGCTTGCCTTCATGGACGGAGTCAAGCCGGTCAAGGTGGACGGCGTTGAAGCGACTCCTGAAACGGTGGTCTCCGGAGAGTATCCGGTCGCCCGCCCGTTGTACATGTACACGAACGGGAGGACCAGGAAGGGAACTCATCTCCACGAGTTCATCGGTCTGGCTTCCTCGCCTGAAGGCAGGCGGATCATAGAGGACGTGGGATTCGTTCCTCTCAAGCAGGCCGATTGAGATCCGCCGTCAGGTCAGAGAGGGATCGGCCGGCCACCGCTGAGGCAGCCGGCCGTTCCTGCTTCATGGAGCGGCGCGTTATCGGGGTTTGAAGAGCATGGCTGGAAACCGAGACAACCTGGAAACCGGCAAGGACCGGCGCAGAAGTCCTTCGCTTCTTCTGACAAGCGCCGCGCGGCGCAGGCAGAAGCTGCTGGAGCTGGTCGGGAAGGGGTTGCTGCTCTCGGTAACTTCCGTTTCGGTGCTGGCTGTCTTCTTCATATTCTACTTCATTGCCAGGGATGCGCTGCCTTTCTTCAGGCTCGAGGGTTTCCGCGAGTTTTTCACAAGCACAAGGTGGTATCCGTCCTCCCACGAACCGGAATTCGGCGCGCTGGCGATGTTTTACGGTTCGGGCATCGTTACCCTGGGCGCGGCGCTTGTCGCAGTTCCTCTCGGAGTTGCCGCGGCTGTCTGTTTGAGCGACGTGCTGCCTTTCGGCGCCAGGCAGGTCGTGAAGCCGGTAATCGAGATGCTTGCCGCGATCCCGTCTGTCGCCTACGGGTTCTTCGCCCTGGTTGTACTTGCGCCGCTCATGCAGGAAAGCGGCGGCGCGGTGATGCGTGTGTTGCTGTGGGTTGCCGGGGGGCCGGTGGCTGTTCTGGCCGTTCTCGTTGCCTCGGATGTGGTTGCCGGCGCCGCGGGCGAGGAGCTCAGGAAACCCGTGAGGCTTATCGCCGGGGTGCTGCTGTGCGCGGGGGCGTTCCTGCTGCTGTCAAGGATCGGGGCACAGGTCGGGGCCATGAAGATCGCCAGCGGAACCAACGCCCTCAACGTTTCAGTCATTCTCGGGATCATGGCGCTGCCGACCGTCGTGAGTGTCTCGGAAGACGCGCTGCAGGCGGTGGGGCGCGAGATAAGGGAAGGGAGCTATGCGCTCGGCGCCACACGCGCGGAGACAGTAGTGAAGGCCGTGCTTCCCGCTGCGTCCGGCGGGATACTCGCGGCCGTGATACTCGGCATCATGCGGGCCGTGGGCGAGACAATGGTTGTATGGATGGCTTCGGGGAACGCCTCGCAGATACCGTCGCCCTGGTGGCGCATGACGGAGCCGGTCCGGACGCTTACGGCCACGATAGCCGGCGACATGGGCGAAGCGGATCACGTGACCGGTTCCTCCCGCTATCACGTTCTGTTCGCGATGGCCCTGTGCCTGCTGGTCATCTCGTTCGCGAGCAACCTGTGCAGCGAGATGATGCTGCGCCGCGCGCGGCGAAAGAGAGGGGGCTGAAATGCAGCTTGGCACGCGCAGGATGCTTGACCGCGCATTCGCCGGTTCCGGCGTGATGGCGATAGTCCTCATGGGCGCTTCGCTGATCCTTCTGCTCGCGCCGGTGTTCGTGAAGGGAATCGGGGCGGTCTTCTTCCGCGGCACAGTGGAGCACCGGCGCATGGTGCTGGAGAAGTTCGGACGCGGCGACAGGGCCTCGGTCGGGACGGAGATAGCCGAATCGTCCGCCGCGCGGGCGCCGGTGTACGCGGCGATGAAGGCCTTCGAGAGTGAACTGGAAAACGCTCCGGCCGCGGAGCGGCGCGTTCTTTCCCGCAACTACCGCGAGTTCAAGTCGGCGCTGAAGGAGCTGCTCGGGCCGATACCGGGCGAGCTGCGTCCGATGCTGATGAGGGACCAGTACGGGCAGACGCGCTGGGACAGGGCGCGGGTGAAGCTGCAGAAGACGCTGTACCGCGAGGAGTGGGACTATTCCAATCCCGCCGCGGGCGGGGTGCGGATGCTCAAGCCGCGGGCGCTGGACTTCGCCGGCACTGCGCTGGCGCCCGTTTTCCCTCTGATCGAGCGGGACGCGGAGCGGATGCTGCTGCCGCGGCGCACCGTGTACTGGCGTTTCCTCACCGACGATTCATTCGATTCCCATTTTTTCGGCGGGATCCGGGCTGAGATGACGGGCACGTTCTACCTTGCGGTCGGGGCGATGATATTCGCACTGCCCATGGCGCTGGGAGCCGCGGTCTATCTCACCGAGTACACGCGGGGAGGCTGGTTTGTCGGATTCCTGCGGACCTGCATAAGCACCCTGGCCGGAGTTCCCAGCATCGTTTTCGGGCTGTTCGGGCTGGCGTTCTTCATCAATACGGTGAAGGTGTCCGACTCCAAGAGCGTTCTGGCCGGGTCGCTGACGCTGGCGCTTCTCATCCTGCCGACGATGATCCGCGCGGCGGAAGAAGCCATACGCGCGGTGCCGTCCACCTACAGGGAGGCGGCCCTGAGCCTGGGCGCCGGCCGCTGGCATACTGTGTGGTCGGTGGTGCTTCCCGCGGCGATGCCCGGGATACTTACCGGAACCGTGATAAGCATGGGGCGCGCGGCGGGCGAGACTGCGCCGATAATCTTCACCGCCGCTGTAAGCGTCGGAAGACCCCTGTCCATTCTGCAGACCTTCAACAGCGCTTCTCCGGCGCTTTCGTGGAACATATACAACCTGGCCACCGAACACGCCGCGGTGGACGAGATCCGGCACGTTCAGTTCGGAATGGTGTTCGTGCTGGTGAGCCTGGTGCTGATTCTGAACCTCGCGGCGATGATCCTGCGCGCCAGGATAGCCGGGAAGATGAGGGCGTAGCGCGGGAGGGAAACGAAATGCAGAATGCCGAAATGGTCGCTGAAATGTGGAGCAAGTTGTCGGCCGGCCCCGCCGAACCGGCGAAGAATGGCGTCGCCCGGGCCGGAGCGGCAAACGGCGGCAGGCAGGACCCAGGCCGCTCTCACGTCGTGGCCGAGATGTTCTCCGTTTACTACAGGACGAACCAGGCTGTAAAAGACGTCAATCTCTCCATCCAGGCCGGCTGTGTCACGGCGATAATAGGCCCCAGCGGGTGCGGAAAGAGCACGCTTCTGCGGGCCATGAACAGGATGAACGATCTTGTTCCGTGCTGCCGTGTTTCCGGGAAACTGCTCTTCTCCGGGCAGGACATATACGCGCCGGAGGTTGACGTTGTGTCGCTGAGGCGCCGGGTCGGCATGGTCTTCCAGAAGCCGAACCCGTTCCCCAAGTCCGTCTTTGACAACGTGGCCTACGGCCCGCAGTTGCACGGCGGCATGGGGCGCGGCGACCTGCAGGCCGCGGTGGAGCGCAGTCTCACCGACGCCGGACTGTGGGACGAGGTGAAGGACCGGCTCGGCGACAACGCGCTCGGGCTTTCCGGCGGGCAGCAGCAGCGCCTTTGCCTTGCGCGCGCGCTTGCGGTGGAGCCGGAGATCCTCCTGATGGACGAGCCGACTTCCGCGCTTGATCCGCGCGCCACGCAGCGCATCGAGGACCTGATAGACGAGCTCCGCGGCCGTTACACGATCGTCATTGTGACCCACAACATGCAGCAGGCCGCGCGCGTTTCGGATTTCACGGCGTTCATGTACGAAGGGATCCTGATGGAGTTTGGCGTGACCCAGGAAATGTTCACGAATCCGAAGGAAAAGCGGACCCAGGACTACATAACCGGCCGGTTCGGCTGAGCGGAGGTTCTTGAGATATGAGAGTGCATCTGCAGAGGGATCTGGACGTTCTGAAGCGCCGCCTGCTGGAACTCGGCGCCATCGTGGAGCGTGATCTTGACGCCGCCATCTGCGCGGTTGAGAGGCGCGACTGCGCGGCCGCGCAGTCGGTTATTGACCGGGGCGCGAGAATCGACGAGCTGGAGATCGAGGTCGAGGAGGAATGCCTGAAGATACTGGCCCTCCATCAGCCTGTCGCCAGCGATCTCAGGTTCATCGTGTCCGTGCTGAAAATAGACCGCGACCTGGAGCGGATCGGGGACATCGCGGAGCACATCGCAAAGCGGGGCCTTATTCTTGCCCGGTTGCCGCAGGTCGGCACGGCCTTCCCGATCAGCGAGATGGGGCGTGCGGTTCGCGCCATGCTCGACAAGGCGCTCCATGCGTTCGTCGGACTGGACGCCGTGGCGGCCATGGAAGTGTGCGAGGCCGATTCCATGGTCAACGGCTACAGGAACGGAATCACCCGGCAGGTGCGGGACATCATGGAGCGAAACCCGGAGATGCTTGAGCAGCTTCTGCAGACCATGAACGTCGTGCGGCACCTTGAGAGGGTCGCCGATCATGTCACCAACATTGCCGAGGGTCTCATCTACATGGCCGACGGGCGGATAGTCCGCCACTCGGGCCGGGCTGGTCCGCCGGCGCAGGCCTGAAGAGGCCGTCCGTCCCTGCCCCGGGCGCAGTCCGCTCCTTCGCGCATCTCGACATTGGCCCGCCGCGGCGGTAGTTTGTCCATCCATCGCGGGGGTGCTCCATGCTCGAACGCCTGTTCCGTCTTTCCGAAAACCGGACCACGGTCCGGACCGAGCTGCTTGCCGGCGTCACGACGTTCCTCACGATGGTCTACATCATCTTCGTTCAGCCCGCGGTCCTTTCGGGTTCGCTGTTCGGTTTCGAGACGGGCATGGATTTCCGCGCCGTAATGGCTGCGACCTGCCTGGCTGCCGCCGCGGCGACGGCTGTCATGGCATTCTACGGGCGTTACCCGATTGCGCTGGCCCCCGGGATGGGCGAGAACTTCTTCTTCGTGCTATCGGTCATGCCAGCGGCGGCGGCCTGCGGGTTCGCGGAGCCGTGGCGGGTGGCGCTCGGCGTGGTCTTCGTATCCGGCGTCCTTTTCTACGTCGTGTACCTGCTCGGGATCCGCGAACGGATATTCGATGCTCTCAGCCCAAGCATGAAGAACGGGATAGCGGTCGGCATCGGGCTCTTCATAGCGTTCATAGGGCTGCAGAATGCGGGGCTCATCGTTACCGCCGCCTCGATCGTTCCGGGCACGAACCCGCCGGCGCTGGCGCCGGGCACGCTTGTCAGGCTCACGGGCTCATTCGCTTCGCCGGACATTGCCGTCTTCGCTGTCGGGCTCGTGGTCACCGCGGCGCTGCGCGTGCGCGGGTCGCGGGGCTCGATCCTCTGGGGCATCGCCGCCGCGCTGGCGCTGGCGCTGGCATTGAGGATCGGACTGCCCCGGCTGGCGCCGGCGCTCTGGGAGAGCGGGGCGGTGCAGGGCTCCATGCTTGCGCGCAGGTTCCAGCTTCCTGACCCTGGGCTGCCGGCATGGAAGTGGTTTGTATCGCTTCCGCCTTCGCTCGGACCGGTGTTCATGAAGATGGATATCGCGTCCGCGCTGTCCGCGGCGATGTGGCCGTTCATAGTGATATTCGTCTTCATGGACACGTTCGACACGATCGGCACGCTTATCGGCGTTGGCGAGCAGGCTGGATTCATGCGCGACAACCGTCTGCCCCGGGTGCGTGAGGCGATGCTGGCCGACCAGTCGGGCACGCTGATCGGCGCGGTGCTCGGGACGAGCACCACTACAAGTTACATCGAGAGCGCGGCGGGGGTCGAGGCAGGCGGCAGGACGGGTCTGACGGGCATAACCGTGTCGGCCCTGTTCCTCCTGGCTCTGTTCTTCTGTCCGCTGGTCAGTCTTGTCGGCAACTATCCGCCGGTCACTGCGCCGGCGCTGGTGATCGTCGGGGCGATGATGGTCCGCAACGTCTGCAAGGTGGATTGGAACGACTTCAGCGAGGCGGTGCCTGCGTTCCTGACGATGATCGGGATACCGCTTTCCTACTCGATAGCCGACGGGCTTGCGCTGGGTTTCATATCGTACCCGCTGATAAAGCTGCTCAGCGGCCGCGGCCGCGAAACCGGCCTGCTCATGTACGTTCTTGGGGCCGCGCTGGTGGCGTATTTCATCCTGGTCCGTTCCCGGCTCTAGCGCACATTATTCATGAACCTTCTGCTGCGAATGCACATGATACGTCACCTCATCGACTTACCTTGATGGCCGACTTTGACGTGTGTCAACACGCCGCCATCCGGCCCTCTTCGGCAAGCCGTTGATCTGACGCACCCTGCGCCCTCTCGCGACGAAGAACATGAATAATGTGCGCTAGCCGGACTGTCTGTGGCGGATACGCGCGATCCGGCGGTTGAGCCGGCTGGATTCGTATCGCAGGCGTCGGCCGGAGGAACGATCGCGCGGGGGAAGTCCGCGGAGCGGCGTATGGTTCTGAGGCACAGGCTCAGGCCGGGACGGTAAGCCGGCTGGTTGTTCAGTACCGGAACGTGCTGCCGCCGATGTATTCCCGAAGGATCGAATCGGCTGGGACCCGGAACGGCGGCGCGCCGAGGAAGTTCAGGAGAAACTCGGTGAGGCGGCGCGCCTCGGCGTATTCGGGATCGTGCGGCTTCACCTGCATAAGCAGCGGCTCCACCAGCGGCTTGATGACGGCAAGCTCGTAATCAAGCGCCGAGTTGAAGGTGGCGTCCGCCTCGCGTTCGAACGGGAATATCCAGCGCCGCTCTCCCCTGAGAACCGACGGCCACATGCGCAGGGTCTGCAGGGCCGGGTGTCCGCGGTACCGGTTGTCGCGCACGATCCGCCGCATCAGCCTGTTGTCGGTTGTTGAAACCCGGTTGTGCGCGTCCACGTTCAGCTGCGTCAGCGCGTTGACATACACGCGGAACGTGGCCTCGCGCGGAACAAGGTGGGTAAGGCGCGGGTTCAGTCCGTGTATGCCTTCGACGATCACCATCTGGTCCTGTCCTATTGCGAGCGTGTCGTCCGCATACTCGCGCGCCTTGCGGTTGAAGTTGAAGCGGGGCACCCGTATTTCGCGGCCTTCTATCAGCGCGTTCAGATCCGCGTTGAAGAGCTCAATGTCAACGGCCTCCACGTGCTCATAGTCAGGTCTGCCGTCCGCCCCGCGCGGGTTCCGTTCGTCGCCGACGAAGTAGTCGTCGGTTCCGAGAGTGACGGGGCGGATTCCGTTGACGCGAAGGTGCGTGGACAGCCGCTTGGCGAAGGTGGTTTTCCCGGCGCAGGAGGGGCCGGCGACAAGGACGACGCGGATGCGCGCGGCGTCCTCGCTTATCAGGTCGGCGATTCTGGCGAGCTTCTTGTCGTGCAGCGCCTCGGCCGTGCGCACGAAGTCTTCGAACTCGCCGTTGCTTACGATCTCGTTCAGTCGGCCGGCTGTCCGCACGCCGAGAATGCGGCCCCACTTCTTGTGTTCGCGGAAGACGGCGAAAAGGTGCGGCTGGTCCTCGAAATCGGCCAGCTTGAGCGGGTTGTCGGCGTCCGGCAGAAGGATGACGAACCCGCCTTCGTAGGCTACGAGGCTGAAAGTGCACAGGACGCCGGCCGATGGGACAAGCGGGCCGTGCGCCAGGTCGGCGAAGCCGTCACACGAGTAAATAACGACACGTGGCGGGTTTCGGTACTTGAGCAGTTGGACCTTTTCGGGCAGCCCTGACTCCTCGAACTGCCGCACGGCGTCGGTGAAGGAAACCTTGCGGCGCTCTATTGCAGCGTCGGCCTCCACCAGCTCGCGCATCCGCGCCTCGAGCGCGGAAAGTTGTTCGGGCGATATGCCGTCCTCTTCCGCGTTCTTGCCGCGGAAACTGCAGTACAAACCCGGCCCGAACGCGTGCTCGACGGCAAACCTGGCTTCAGGAAAAAGATCATGCGCCGCCTTGCCGGCGATAAAGCACAGCGACTTCGAGCACACCAGCCGGCCGTGCGCGGATTCGGCCGTGAGGAAGACCACATCGCAATTCACGGTCAGGGGGTATGAAAGCGAGACAAGATCGTTGTTCACCAGGGCAGCGAGGTATGGAAGGCCGGGGGGCGGCTGCGATGGGGCGAGCGTTCCGACCACTGTTCCCTCGGGCAGTTCAAGGCTCCTGCCGCCCATTGTTACGGTGATGTTTTGCATGGGGTCCGACACTAACGCCGAGCTTCGCGGTCAGTCAACGAATTCCGCTGCTATCGAGTCGGCCATCGCCCGGCCGCGCCGGGTCGGGTACCATAGCCCGCCCTGGAACTTGACGAGGCCATCCTTCCGAAGCCGGCCCAGGGCCGTATTCCAGCGCGCGAGGAGCGCCGCGTCCGCCGGCGCGTGCGTGGCGGCAAACGCGGATAGATGCACCCCTTCGCGCAGCCGGAAGGCGAACATCAGGCGTTCGGTTGCGTCGGTATCCGGCGGAAGGGTTTCGATTTCGGCGGGCGGAGGAAGCCCGGCCCCGATGGCGGCGATGTAGGCGGCGATATCCGGGTTTGCCGCGCGGCGGGTGCGGCCGAGACGGGAACAGGCGGCCGGGCCGAGCCCGGCGTAGTCTTCCCCGCGCCAGACCGCCAGGTTGTGCCGGCATTCCCGGCCGCGCCGCGCGAAGTTGGATGTCTCGTAGTGGATGTAGCCGGCGGCGGTAAGTGCGCGCGCGGCGGCATCCATCGCGCGGGACGCGCGGTCGGGATTGGCGTTCTCCAGCCCGCCGGCAACGCGGAGCGCGAGCGGTGTGCCCGGCTCGACGGACAGCGTGTAGACGGAGACATGGTCCGGGCGCAGGGCGATTGCGCGCGCAAGCGTGTCCCGCCAGGAACGGGGCCCGGCGCCGGGCAGCCCGGCGATCAGGTCCAGCCCCGTCGAGAGCCCTTTGACCGAACGGACCATCGCAACAGTATTCGCGGCGTCCGATGCGGTGTGCGGCCGGCCGATCCGGGAGAGAACGGCATCGTCGAACGACTGCACCCCCACGCTCAACCTGTTGACTCCGGCCTCGAGCATGGCGTCGAGCGTTTCGCGCCGGAGTGAGCCTGGATTCACCTCAACCGTCCACTCCTCCAGGCCCGACAGATCCAGTGAACGGCGCAAACCGCGTGCAAGGCTGCGGAACCTGTCAGGCCCGAGGATCGATGGAGTGCCCCCGCCGATGTAGACGGTTGTTACTGGCGGTCCGGGCGAAGCGAACGCCATCCCCATTTCCGCGAGCAGTGCCGACATGAACCCGTCGGCCGTTTCCGGCGTGAAGGGAACCGAGTAGAAGGCGCAGTAGCCGCACTTGCGCGAGCAGAACGGGATGTGGACGTAAATGTGTTTCGGCGGCGGACTCATGGCATTCGAACCTTCTTCAAAAGCTGCCACAGACTGATTACTGTGTCCACAAGCGAGCAACGGTGGCGGCGTCACCGTCGCTGTTCCGGCCGGAGATCGGAACGGGACACATCGGATGGAGGTGGGAATACATGAGCATGCTTTCGAGAATCGTGGGTTGGCTTGACGGTGAACTGGACGCGGCGTCGTTCGCCGACAGTTCGAACAACGGTTTGCAGGTTGAGAACTCGGGAAAGGCGACGCGCGTCTGTTGCGGTGTGGATGCGACGATGGAGTTTTTTGAGGCTGCGGCCGCGCGCGGCGGCGACCTGCTGGTCTGTCACCACGGCATAAGTTGGGGCGCCTCGTTGGCGCGCATTCATGGCATCGACCGCAAGAGGCTTTCGTTCCTGCTCGAGCGGGATATCGCTCTGTACGCCAGCCACCTGCCGCTCGACGGGCACCCGCGGTACGGCAACAACGCTGCGATGGCACGGCTTCTGGGGCTCAAGTCGGTGAAGCCGTTCGGGGTGCACGGCGGCCGTGCAATCGGGCTGGCCGGGCTGCTGCCCGCAGCGATGGACCGTGCGGCGTTCACAAGGCTCGTCGCGCGGAAGATGAGGCCTGACCCGACCGTGCTTGGTTTCGGGCCGGAGCGGATACGCAGTGTGGCCGTCGTGTCCGGCGGCGCCGCCGGCGACGTCGCGGATGCCGGCAAGCTCGGGCTGGATGCGTTTGTCTCGGGCGAGATATCCCTCAGCGGCTACAACTTCGCGAAAGAGTACGGCGTAAACGCGGTGTTCGCCGGCCACTACGCCACTGAACGGTTCGGCGTGTGCGAACTCGGGAAGGCGGTCAGCCGCAAATTCCGCGTGCCGTGGGAGTTCATTGACCTCGAAATACCGTGGTGATCGGCATGCGCCCCTGTCAGGACAGGCCTGAGCCGGCCGCGTGCCTGCCTCTGGAAGGTCCCGACCGGATAGAGATGTTGGTGCAGGGATTGTCCGCCGCGCCTTGCGGTCAGCCGACTCGCCATGGCGGCGTTTCCGGCAGGAGGGCCTGGAACTCCGCGATGCGCTGTTCCTCGCGGGCGCCTGGGTATTTGCCGGAGAGAAACAGATCGAACTCCTCGTCGAGGAACCGTTTCCACGACTCCGCTTCGTGCCCGGGATTGATGGGATAGAAGAGGGCCTTGTTGTCCTTGGCCGCCTTCAGGTCGCCGGGCGCGTCGCCTATCATCAGTATCTGCGACGCCTGGTACCTGCCGCGCGTCGCGAGCGAGATATGTTCGGTTTTCGACCCAAGCTCCTGGCCGGCCACGATGCGGACATGGTTGAGCAGCCCGTGCTCCGACCACTCGCGCACAAGGGCCTCCTCGGGTGTCTGGGAGACGCAGATCGCATCCGAACTGCGGCGTATCCGGTCAAGACTCTCCCGCGCGAACGGGAACGGGGGCACGTTGACGACCGTCTTCTCGATGAGCGCATTCACGTCTTCGCTCCATTTCAGCACCGAACCCAGGCATGCGCTGCCTGTCTTGCGTACGGCGTCTCCGATTGAGCGGTTGCCCAACGGCGCGCCGGAGGCGATGAAGTTCTTGAGATCGCTCATGTCCGGCAGGCGCACTCCGGCCCGCGCGGGCTCCGGCCTCTCCTCGAGCATGTCGAACATCTTCGCCAGCGCGATGAAACGGTTTGTTCCGCGCCACTTCGAATAGAGGTTCACGAATTCGGCCGTCTGGCGCACCTCTTTCTCGATCTTCTCCAGCGACCACTGCGAAATGATCAGCGAATGGAAGCATTTCTTCTGCTTGATCTCCATCGTGTCGAACACGCAGCCGTCGGAATCTATCCCGACGAACGTGGCGTGCTCCGGCTTCATGTTGAGCAGGTCATCGCGTGTAAAGGAGAGCGCGGTCATGTCTTGTGGTCTCCCGTGATCGTTGTTGTCGTGGGCGGCGAATGGTATCCGGCTCCGACACCGAAGGCAATGCGTTGATTCCTGTTGATCGCGGCCGGAAGGGAGCAGCCTTGTCAATGCCGGGGGCGTGAGTATAGCGTGCAGTAGCGGGCGCGGGCTGTTGAAGACGCGGTTGGGGGGGGGCGGGCGACACGACATGGTTTCAGAGGTCCAGTCAACGCGTTTGAGCAGGTTGTCGGCGTGGTTTCTCTTCTTCGCCGCCGTCGCGGCCGGGATGATCCCGGCGGGCTGTTACGCGGTCGGTCTGTTCTCGCGCGCGGACGGGATGGAGGGATTGCGGACGCTCGGGATGATGGCGCTGGTGATTTACATCGGCGGGATCGTTTCCGGGCTCCTCGCGGCGGCGTCGCTCGTGTGCGGCGTTGCGTGCGCGAGGCGGCACCGGCACGTGCTGTTCTGGGTGGCGCCGTTGTGGCTCGTCGGCGGCTACGGGCTTGCCGCGGGCCTGTTCATGCTGGTGCTCTGGCTTAACGGGAAGCTGGCCATGTTTCCGGCCGGGAAGGGCGATGATTTCGGCGCGATGGCGGCCATATGGGGCGCGGCGGCGGTTGTCATCGGTCTGGCGTCCTGGCTGCTGGGCGGCGTTTACGGCAGGCGTCTGCGGTGGTTTCCGTGGTGGTCCGTTCCGCTCTGGGCGGCGGTTGTGTTCGGTGTGATCATGCTGATCGTGTGACAGCGTGAGGAGGTGCAACATGCGCCGGGCGTTCATAGTGAGTTATCTCGCCAATGTCGTGCTGGCTCTTGTTTCGTGGGCGCTCTTGCCGGACAGGGTGGCAATACACTTCGGGGTCGGAGGCAGGCCGGACAACTGGGCGCCGGGCTGCGTCAATGCGCTGGTTGTCCTCTGCCTGGACACGGTTCTGTTCCTGGCCTTCTACTTCTCGCCGCGCCTGACCTCGGTTGTCCCGGCAAAGTGGATGAGTCTGCCCAACAAACAGTTCTGGCTTGCGCCGGAGAACCGGGCGGCGACGGATGCGAAGGTGTCGGCGCTGATGTGGCGGTTTGGGACGGCGCTGTTCGCTTTTCTGTTTGCCGTGGGAGTCCTGGCGGCGGCGAATCTCGCCGATCCCGTACGCCTCAACGAGCGGCTGGTTCTTTCCATCGCCGGCGTGTTTCTTGCCTATTCGCTTGTGTGGTGCGTGTCTTTCCTCAGGGAGTTCCGTCTGCCTGGTTGAAGGGCCTGCGGTTTCACGGGTGGCATTTGTGGTCGGTGTATCCAGTTGCCTGGCGCTGGCCACCGCCGCGGACTCTTCATCCGCACGTGGGGGTCGGTCCCATGACAGCGGGCAAGGAGTGTGGCCCTTCGAGGCGAAGAATAGGCGCCGCGGCTTGCTTACTCGTTTCGTTCCGAAAGGCCGTAGCCGAGCATGGCCGCGCGCGTCCATGCGTTCAAAAGAGGGTCGTTCGTGTTTTCCATCCATGAGATCAATCTCAAACGCAGCCGGTCCAGTTCGCCCGCGCAGGCCGGGTCCGTTGCGCGATTGACGAGTTCGCCGGGGTCGGATGCCAGATCATACAGCTCGTCCTCCGCCGAGGCGTTCCAGACGTATTTCCAGCGGAAGTCACGCACCATCCGCTGGCTGTAGAGGCCGAACTGGTTGCCGTGGTAGGTCGCGAAGATGTCGGAGCGGCCGGTTCCTCCGGAGCCGGACATGGCCGGCAGCAGGCTGACGCCCCTGAACGTTGGCGGGCACGGCGCGCCGGCCATCTCGCAGATCGTGGATGCAAGGTCGGTCGCGTTGCATACGAAGTCGCGGCAGACCGAGGCGGGGGCGATCCTGCCGGGCCAGCGCACGAGAAGCGGCACGCGGACAACGTCGTCATACATAACGAAATGCTTGTCGAACATGCCGTGGTTGCCGCACATGCCGCCGTGGTCGGTGGTGTAGATGACAACCGTGTTCTCCGCCAGGCCCGTCTCGTCCAGGGCCGCGAGGATGCGGCCCGCCTGGTGGTCGAGCAGGGAGACTTCTCCCATGTAGCGCGCAACAAGCGGCGCCCACCTGTCCCAGGTCCAGTCGTCAGCGCCCCACGTCGTGCGCTGCTTGCGCTGGATGTGCGGCTTGCCGGCCAGGGTGTCCGCGAAGCCCGGCCAGGGCGGCACGGATGAAGGCGGGTACATTGACGCGTATGGTTCCGGCGGCACATGCGGCGGGTGTGGTTCCGACGTGTCCCAGCGCACGAGGAACGGCTCGTTTCTTCCGGCCCGGTCGCGCACGATGCGGATAACGTTGTCTGCGCCCCATGCCAGGCGTGTGTGTTCGGGTTTGTCGGGATTCGCGACGGGTTTGAAGTAGCTGCCGCGTACGCCGGGCGGCAGGCCGGCGGTCCTGCGCCACGCGGCGTAGTGCCTGTCGGGCACGCATTCGGCAAAGCCGAAGTCGGCCGGGGCGCGTTTCGGGTGCGAGCCCCACTTGCCGATGTGCGCGAGGAAGTAGCCGGCATCGCGCAGCGCCTCGGGCCAGGTCCGCAGCGACGGGTCGAATCCGCCCGGCGCCTCGGTGCCGGGGTTGGCGATCTGCAGGTGTTCGCCCGGCCACTGGCCCGTCAGCAGCGACGCGCGCGCGGGGGAACAGACCGGGCTGGGGGTGAAAGCGTTCTCGAACAACATTCCCTCGCGCGCCAGCCGGTCCATGTTCGGCGTGCGTATGAAAGGGTGGCCGGCCGCGGCGAGGCAGTCGTGCCTGTGCTGGTCGGAGAGGATAAAGAGGATGTTGGGGCGCGCGGCCATCCTGTTCACTCCGCGGGCTCCGACCCGCCGAAGCCGGGCGGGAACCGGCGCGGGTCGCGTTGGGACGGGACGGAATCGGACGTCGCGATGAGCCGCTCGCACAGAAGCGCGGTCAGGTCGGTCCGTTGCGCGGCGCAGGCCGGGTCCCAGAACCGGTTGAGCAGTTCGCCGGGGTCACGCGCAAGGTCGCAGAATTCGTGTTTGCCGTTCGAGCGGCGGACGAGTTTGTGGGTGAACGTCCGGCCCATCGCCGAACGGCAGACGGCATCCGGCATTTCCTGTTGCTGGAGCCTCTTCGGGTGGTAGATCGAGTCCGGGTTGAAATAGACGAAGTTCACGTTCCGTCAGATATTGACCTCTACGCTGCGCCCGGCGCCCGCGGAATCAATCGCCGCCTGGAGCACGCGCATTACCCGAAGGGCGTGTTGCGGCGTAATGACCAGCGGCTCTCCGTTGCGTATGTGGCGGGCCAGGTTGGCGTGCAGCGACGTCTCTTCCACGGCCGTTGCCCGGCGCAGCTCGTAGTCCGGACCTGAAATCACGATTCTGTCCTCCTGCGGGCCGCGCAGGGTGGCGCGGTTGCCGAGGATTATCCACTTCAGGGGCGGCACGCCGTAGGCGATATCGCTCTTCGCGGCAGCAGCGCGGACGCCGTTGGAGAAGACCATGTCTATCCGGAAATGATCGTCGGCGTCGCCCCAGCGCACGTGCCGTACATCGCCGAACACCTGGATCACGCTCTGTCCTTCCATCAGGTCGAGTATCTGTTCCGTCCAGTGCGGGCCGAAGTCGAGCAGCGTTCCGCCGCCGTGCGCGGCGGTTATGCGCCATTCCTGGTTGTAGTCCTTCACGCCGAACCCGACTGCCGGGCGGGCGCCGAAGGTGCGGTTCTCGATGCTTACGATGTCGCCCAGCAGGCCGTCGCGGACGGCGGATTTCACCATGCGGTAGTCAGGGTCGAAATGACGGTTGTGGTAGGTCATCATCACCACTCCCGCTTTCCCCGCCGCGGCGGTCATTTCTTCCGCCTGCTTGCCGGATACGGCAAGCGGCTTCTCGATGAGCATGTGCCTGCCCGCAGCGGCGGCCTTGAGCGCAAGCTCGTGGTGGGTGGAGGAATGCGTGGCGATTACGACCAGCTCGATGTCGGACGCCAGGAAGGCGTCCAGGTCCGCCGTCGCCTTGAGTCCCATCGTTTCCGCGAGAGCGCGGCGGGAAGGGGTGATATCGCACACCGACACCATTTCGAACAATCCCGTCTCGCGCATCTTCGGCAGGTGATGCTTCTCCGCCATTGCGCCGAACCCGACGATGCCGGTGCGTATCAGTTTCATGCTTTTCCCGTCTCTCCCGGTTTGCCTGCCTGAAGGGCGAAAGGCTATATCGCCGTCGTTCAGGACGTCAAACACCATCCCGTGTCATGCGGCCGATCCTGTTCTCGCTTTCCGGTCCCGGCGGCGTTGTCTGTCGCGCCGCTATTACCGGACGAGAAGTTGGCGGAAGATATGGATCCAGGCAAACCGCAGGCCGACCAGCGTCAGGACCGCGGCCGCGGCGAACTGGATTGCGCGGGAGGTGCGCGGGTTTGCGCGGACCGAGGCGGGCAGACGGCTCACGCCGCCGGCGAAGGCCAGCCCGATCACGACGGCGGGCGCGGCGGAGGCCGCGCCGAACAGGGCCGGCAGAAGCAGCGGCGCGTGTTCGCGCAGCGCGAGCGGGATAAGGGTGCCGAAGAAGAACCCCGCCGAAGCCGGGCAGAACGCCAGCGCGAGCAGCGCTCCCACGAGAAACGCGCCGCCGGCGCCGGCGTCCAGCATCTTCCCGGCGCGGGCGGAACTGATCGAGAAGAGACGTCTGCCTTCGGGAAACACGCCTGCAACAAGCGCGCCGCTCAGGATAAGCAGGGGCCCCATGGCCCTGTTCAGGTGCTTCTGCAGGAAATCCGCCGAAGCGGGCGCGGACAGCGCGGCGGATGCGATGAGCGAACCGATCGCCGCGCAGGCGGCGGCCCGGCCTGCCGCGTAGGCAAGCGCGGCGACGATGGCTTTGCGCGGCTCAGCGGCGCGCGCGGAAAGCAGCGAAAGCGCCGCGACATTGCCCGTCATGGGGCAGGGGTGTATCGCGGAAAGCAACCCGAGCCCCATCGCCGCGAGCCAGGCAGGCCATTGTTCCATTGTCGTTCTCCCGGTCAGTGTGCCCGGTTGTTTTCGAAGGAGAGAATCTTTTCCCGGAGCATGGCCGCGAATGTTTCGTCCGAGTCCGGCTCGTCCCACGCTTCTTCGACGACCGTGCGGCCGGTCACGATGCCGTTGCTTACCGCCGCGACGAGAAGCGTGGCGGTGTAGATGGATGTTTCGCGCCGCAGCCGGACGGCGGAAGGATCGTCGAACTCGACCTCCACAACCCGCAGCGATCCGGCGGACAGCCTCGACTCGAAAGCGGATTCCACGGCGGAGCGCGTGCGGCGGCGGAGGACCTCGCAGCTCCTGCAGGGCTCCGAGGCCTTGAACAGACAGACCAGTGTTCCGTTGCCAATGGCACGGGCGGCTTCGCCTACGGCGTCGGCCGGCCGCGGCCGGCGGGATTCGAGCACGGAGACGGCTATCGCCGCCGCGGCGGTTGCCGCGACCAGGGCCATGAAACCCCAGCGGAAGCCCTTGCGCAGCGGAGACTGCTCGGCCGAGTCGGCGGCGAGGATGTCGGCGCGCGCCTGCGCGCGCAGTGACGAGTTGATTGTGAAAGCCGGTTCAGGGCCGGACGAATCGATTTCGCCCTTGAACGCGTAGATCGAGGTCGGGCATGAACGCCCGCCGGCGGGCGGGCTGAGCGATTCGAGTACCCCGGCCTTCACGAGCTGGTTCGCGGCCGCGACGTCGCCGGAAGGACAGCACCCGCCCATCTCCGACGGGTCGGAGCCGGTGAGTATGAAGTACGGGTCGCCGGCGTCTATCAGCGCAAGCAAACGTCTCCTGAGCGAACGCGGCAGGCCGCGCGCGAAGCCGGGATCGTGACTTCCGCCGCAGTCATCGCCCGAACACCGGCAGCAACACTGATCGGTCATTCCGTAACTGCTCCTTTCATGCAAGTCGGCGCTGCCGGGAGGCGCATTCCGCGAGCGCGTTGACAAGCTCAGTTGCGGCACCGGCTGTTGTGCCGCGGCCCATGGACACACGTATCGAGCCGAGCGCCTCGTCGCGGGAGCGGCCCGCGGCGACAAGCGCGCGGGACGGTTCGGCCTCGCCGGACTGGCATGCCGAACCGGTTGAGACGGCGAATCCGAGCATCCCCAGCTCCGCCGCGAGGGAATGGCCCGACAGTCCCGGAAACGAGAAGGAGAGCAGGCCCGGCAATCCCGTTTCCGGCGCTGAGTTCAGCAGGCACCAGCCGGTTCGGGAGAGAAGCGAATCCGCAAAGGCAACAGCCAGGCCGCGCAGCCGCATCGATTCGGACAGGAGGATCCCGGCGGAACACTCGAGCGCTGTGGCCGTGGCTGCCGCCGCGGCGTTGTTCTCCGTGCCCGACCTGGCGCCGTCCTCCTGGCCTCCGCCATGGACCAACGGAGGCGGCGGCCGGCGGCAGATGACTCCGCCTGACCCGCGCGGCGCGCCGAACTTGTGGCCCGAGAAGGTGTAGAAATCCGAGGCGCCGACCGCGGCGTCAACGGGGATATGCCCGAGCGCCTGTGACCCGTCGCAATGAAGCAGCACGCCCTTCGCGGCGCACGCCTCCGCGATCGCGGCGACATCGTGGACGATGCCGGTCTCGTTGCACGCGTGGGCGATGCTGCAGAGAACGGTGCGGCGGCCCAGGCGCGCCGCCACCTCGTCCGGGCCCGTAATTCCGCCGGGACGGAGGGTCAATACGTCAACTCGCGAACCGTACAGCTTTTTCGCGAACCACGCCGACGAGTGGACGTCCGCGGCGATCAACAGGCGCCCGCGCGGGTTCGCGTCCATGACCCCGCGTATCACCTGGTTGTTCGCCTCCGTCGCGCCGGACGTGAACACGAGCCGGCGCCCGGCTGCACCGGCGAGGCGGAGTATCCCCGCGCGCGCGTGTTCGAGCGCGGCGCGCGCCGCGGCGCCTGGAGCATGCGCGGAGGACGGGTTGGCGAAGGTGGAGGCGGATGCGCGCGAGAACACATCGAGCGCCGCCGGGAACGGCGGCGCGGAAGCCGCGTAGTCGAAGTAGCGTGATATGTCCGTGTCTTCTTTCATGCGACTGCAGCGAGTGCCCGGGAATGATAGCGTGCCGGGCGGGTGTTCACCAACGTTCTTCGTCGTTTCTCAATCGCGCATGGCGAGGGCAAGGAGGCATTCGCCCGGCACGGCGGACAGGTCGGCGGCGACCCAATCCGCGCCATTCGAGACAAGTTCTTCGGCGGGGAAACTGGAGGTCAGGCCGAGGGCCGGCGCGCCGGCCGTCTTCGCCGCGCGGATTCCGTTCGGCGCATCTTCCACCACGAGGCATTCCGCCGGCGCGATTCCGAGCCGTTGCGCGGCGAGGAGAAAGATGTCAGGGAACGGCTTCTTGCGTTCTATGTCGTCGCCTGTGACGCAGGCGCCGAACAGCGCTTCCGGGATTCCGATCTCGCGGAGGTTCCCTTCCAGTTTGACGCGGTCGGCGCTGGTGGCCACGGCCATGGAAAGCCCGCGCGCGCCGCAGGCGGCGACGAACTCCTTCGCGCCCGGCAGCGGGCGAAGCCTGCCCCTGATGATCTCCAGGTACGTCGAATAGACGAACGCCTTGTCCGAGGCAAGGTTGAGCCTGACGCCATGAAGTTCCGCCACCCCGCCGAGGTAGCGGTCCTCGCCGGCGCCGACGAACGGGATGAAGTCGGCCGGTTTTGCGGCGACGCCGTGGCGTTTCCGGAACATGATCCGCGCCGCCTCGCAGATGAACGGTTCGGAATCGCACAGGACCCCGTCCATGTCAAAGATGACGGCGCGCAGGGTTCCGGCGATGCGGCTGGGTGCGGTTCCGGCCGCGTGTTTCAACGTTTCAGCTCCACCTTCGACCTGTCTTCCGCGAAGACCAGGTTGCGGATGTTCTCGGCACCGTGGCGCGGGGCCTTGAGGTAGCCGTCGAACGCCGCTCCGGCGAACATGCCGTTGTCAATCCACTGGAAGAGCCACTCCGAAGTGTAGAGCGGGTTTTCCTGGCTGAACCCGGCGCCCATGCGGATTATCCAGTCCCGGTTTCTTTCCTCGTGCGCGCCGAGCGGCGTGGTCATGAGGAGCGGTATGCCCAGCGCGGAATAGAAGACGAGCTCGCTCGGTTTTGTCCACAGGATGTCGGTGTCGCGGAGCCATTCGTTGAACTGTGCGAAATGGCTGCGCTTGTCCATCGTGCACAGTATGCGGATTCCCTTGTCCATGTGGTCGCAGAGTCCGAGCGCGCGGATGGCCGAAACGAAATAGTTGCGCACTTCGAGTCTTGTTCCCGCGATCAGGTTCAGGCGGAGCCTGCCTGACCGGATCGCCGGGCCGAGGCTGTGCAGGATCTGGGTGGCCACCTCGCGCTGCGCTCCGGCGCCGCCGACCGCGTAAGTGACCGTCAACGGACCGGCGGGGGCGACGAGCGGGGTTCCCATTTCTCGCTGCACGCTTTCGCGCTGGCGTTGCGTGAATATGCCCGTCGGGTCGAGGCGCGACAGCCTGCGGCGCAGGTCATCGCGCACGGGCCGCGTGTTCTCCTCCGGCAGCGGGAAGCCGGTCAAGTGCACGTTTGCCGGCGGCACTCCGTACTGGAGCAGGCGTGTGCGGCAGACATCTGTGGGCGCGAAGTAGACGACCGGGCTTTCGGCCGGGCGCCGCGCCACCCAGACGCGGTTTATGTCCACATCCGTCGCCACGCAGAAGATCCTGCGCAGTCCCGCGTGCGCCGCCGCCAGCGGCGGCACGAAGAACGTGGAGATGAACGGCAAGTCCCTGGACCTGGCGTATTCGGCCACGCTGCGGCCGAGCCCGTGGCGCAGCAGGCAGTCGAGGTAAAGAACCCCGAGAGAGGGGCGGGACAGGTCGCGGTAAGGGTAGAGCGACGATATGCGCTGGCTGCTGTCGTATATCCTCCATATCGCGCCGCCGATCAAAGGCAGGCCGCTGAGCCTGGAGATCGTCTCGTAGAACCCCTGGACACGGCGCCACGTGCGTTGCTCGCGGCGCTCCACAGCCTTGTCGCTGTTGGCGGTGATTATCCGTTCATGGGCTATTTCGCGCAGCGCATAGGCGGCGCGCTGGTGGCCGTAGCCCATGTCAACGCTTACAAGCCATGCCTGGCGGGCGGCGTCATCGTTCACAGTGTATCCGCCGGGCTGACAACCCCAGGCGGGCTCCTGTCGAGTGAGAGCAGATCATCGTGGTTCTCATGGCCGGGCGGCCGATGTAGTCCCTGCGTGCTCCGTACATACGCACTTGTCTCCGGCAACCATGACGCAAAACCGTAGTGAAACAGTCTGGCGTGAAGCGGCTGGTCAGTCCAGCCTCCATTGCGGCTGGTTCATCGCTTCTGTGCGGGTGTTGCCTGTCCTGCCTTAGCGGCGGCAAAGCGGTTGTGGATACGGAGGCCCGTGTCCCTCCACGGCTGGCGGCATGGGGCATGGATGGCCGCCAGCCCCGGACTTCTCCCCGCTCCAAGCCCTCAACCGTCTTTCTTTGTTGACAGTTCGCCCCCTGGCACTATACATATGCTGCACGAATGAAACAGGAACTCACCGACCGCCAGATGCAGGTGCTCGGTTACGTGCGCGAGTGCGTCCGCGCGAACGGATTTGCGCCGTCATCTCGCGAGATCATGGCCCGCTTCGGATTCGCGTCGCCGCGTGCCGTCACCGATCATCTGAACGCCATCGAGGCCAAGGGACACATAACCCGTTCTTCCGGCAAGGCGCGCAACATACGCCTTGCACATCCCGCGGGCGGCATCCCGATCCTTGGCGTCGCCCCGGCGGGCAGGCCGTTGGAGGCCGTGGAAGAGCGCATGGGCACGCTGGACGTGAATTCCATGTTCGGCACACCCGACAGCCTGTTCGCGGTCGAGGTCAAGGGTGACAGCATGAGCGAAGCCGGCATACTCAACGGCGACTATGCGGTCGTCCGCAAACAACCGAGCGTCCCAAATGGTGCGATCGCATTGGCTTATCTGGACGGCGAAGCGACCATCAAGACCTTCAGGAAGACCGCATACGGATACCGCCTTGAACCCCGCAATCCCGCATACCACCCCATCGAAATCACCTCGGCCACACGGAACTTTGTCATCGGCGGCCTGGTCGTGGGTGTTGTCCGGAGAATGGACCTGCGCCAGGGGAGATAGACATGCTCGTGATTGTACAGCCGGGCTCCCGTCAAGACCGATGCGGGGCTGTCCCAAAGGTGAGTCAGGCAAGAGTATCCGCGTATGAAGGGCGAAACAGCTGCTTGCCCTGCGAAGCCTCGGCGAAACATGGCCCTGCCGCGCTGGCACACAGCGCCGCCACGCCGCCCGCCGCGCCCGAACAGCAGGCGAGCCCAGGTGCCCAATCGCAGAAGAAGTCCCGCATTCTGAAACAGGTCCGCAGTGAGATACGCCTCCGGCATTACTCCATTCGCACAGAGGAAGCGTATGTCCACTGGATAGTGCGGTACGTCAGGTTCCACAACATGCGCCATCCGGCGGAGATGGGCTCAACAGAAGTGAACGCGTTCCTCAGTCATCTTGCCTCGGACCGCAACGTTGCCGCCAGCACCCAGAACCAGGCTCTGAACGCGTTGATCTTCCTCTACAAGCAGGTCCTGAAGATCGAAGTCGGCGATCTTGGCAACGTCGTCCGGGCCAAACGCCCGAAACGGCTTCCGGTTGTCCTGAGCGTCGAAGAAATCGCGGCAGTCCTGAACGGCATGTCAGGCACGAAACGCCTCATGGCCGAACTGATGTACGCCACCGGCATGCGCATCATCGAGGTCCTCAGATTGCGGGTGAAGGACATTGACTTCGCCCGGAACATGATCGTCGTACGCGACGGCAAGGGCGAAAAGGACCGCACCGTCATGCTTCCCCGCGAGTTGACCGACCAACTGCGCGCCCAGGTGACAGACTCACTTGAACTTCACCGCAGGGACCTGGCCGATGGGTACGGCACGGTGCATCTTCCCTATGCGCTCGCGCGCAAGTACCCGAACGCAGAACGCAATCCAGCATGGCAATATGTCTTCCCCGCTTCAGTTGTATCCACCGATCCTCGCACGGGTATTGTCCAGAGGCATCACGTTTACGAAAGCGTCCTTCAGGAAGCGCTCATGGATGCGTCGCGTCACGCCGGGATACGCAAGCCCGTCCATGCCCACGCGTTCCGCCACTCATTCGCCACCCACATGCTTGAGTCAGGCGCTGACATTCGCACGGTTCAAGAGCTTCTCGGGCACAGCGACGTAAAAACCACGATGATCTATACCCACGTGCTCCAGACCGGTCCATGCGGCATGGCCAGTCCGCTCACCCGCGTCAGGCAGGCGATGCAGGCATACCGCCTCTCCCCGCCCCCTGCGAGTTCACCCCGCCCCCAGCGGGGCTTGCCTGGCAGCAGCGGCAAGGCCAGTCCGTGCACCAAACCTGTCAGCCGCCTTCTCGCTTCCCGTCTTGCCCGTTCCATGCTGCGCATGGCCACGTCGCTTCTTGCCCTTGTTGCTTGGATCTCGATCAGGAGACAGGAATGACCGGCGCTGCAACCTGTCGTGTTCGTCGTGACCGCCGACGGCGTCCCCGCCCGCTTCGCGGGCGTGGGTTTGTGAGCGCACACGCGCCACGCGGCCGTTCGGTCGGGCGGTTCACAACATGGCGACACCTTTGGGAGACAACCGATTCCACGCTTGTGCAACGCGGTTATGCCCGATCCAGCCGCGCCGAACACCGGACCGTCATCCGCAACTTCAGCCGCTTTGTTGGCGGAACTCCCGGCCAGGTCGCCCATGGCGATGTCAGGCGGTACCTCCACCACCTCGCCAACAGCGGCTCATCGTGGATCTGGCTTGGGATGAACATATCCGGCCTGCGCAACATCCTCGACAAAATGGGCGGCATGTCGGTGACGAACGGTATCACGACCCCAAAGCGACCGAGCCGCCTGCCGGTGCTCCTGTCCGGGCCGGAGGTCCAGCGGTTCCTCGCCTGCGCAGTCACGCCGCGCGACCGTCTTCTCCTTGGACTCCTGTATGGCTCTGGCCTCAAGGTTGGCGAAGCCTGCCGCATCCGATGGAGCGATCTTGACGTGAAGTTGGGGACTCTCAGCGTTCGCGGCCAACGCGGCAGACCCCCGCGCAAGGTCCGACTGCCTGACGACATCCTTCCGCTGCTTGGAACTGGCGCGAGTCTCTGTCCGCCGGACGCGTATGTCTTCCCCGGCCGGACATCCGGCAGACCACTTTCGACAAGGGCGGCGGAATCGGTTGTCCGGGCCGCCGGACATCTATCTGGCATACCGAAGGTCATCACTGCCATGACCTTGCGTCATACCCATGCGGTTCACTGCCTTGAGAACGGCTGGTCCA
>VGWI01000001.1 GCA_016873655.1 Lentisphaerota bacterium | reverse complement strand
TATAACGAGCAACGGCCGCATAGCGCGTTGGGGTATCAGACACCAAAGGAATTCGGGGCCGCTTGGGCGGCCGCGGCGTTCCCCCCCTCGGGGGGAACGCAACGGGACAGAGCAGAGGGTGGACAACCACACCAGAGGGGCTACTATCACCCACGGACTCTCCTAAAGAACTGTCCAGTCACGGGGGGAAGGTCACAGCCTCTGGCGCTGTGCCCGTTGGGTCGGCGTCCACCCGATGAACTCATCCCGAGGCTTCAGCCGATAACAGGCCGAACCCCACATAAGCAGGCCCACCCACTCGCCATTTCATCCAATTTTCCTTCTGGCGCATGGCGGCCTTCTCGGCCACAATAACAGTTCGATCGCGGCGGCCCGACGCCCCGTGTATGGCCCGGACAGACGTGCCGGCCGGGTCGGGCGATCGCTGAGGGGATGCACAACGTGACAACAGCACGCAAGATATCTGAGATCGTCTCCTGTGTAGGCGCGGCGGACTGGAACAGGCGGCTGTTCGATTCGCTGATCCCGCTGCCGGACGGCACCAGCTACAACTCGTACCTTGTCCGCGGCAGCGGCAAGACAGCGCTTGTGGATACGGTCGATCCCACCAAGACATGCATCATGATGGAGCAACTGCATGGCGTGGAACGCGTTGACTACTTGATCGCCAATCACGCCGAACAGGACCATTCAGGCTCCATCCCCGCCATACTCGACCGCTTCCCCATGGCCACGGTGCTGGCATCGCCAAAGTGCAAGGGAATGCTCGAGGACCACCTCCGCGTGCCGGCGGAGAAGATCAGAACCGTCGAAGACGGCGAGACAGTATCCCTCGGCAACCGGACCCTGGAATTCATCCACACGCCCTGGGTTCACTGGCCCGAAACCATGTGCACCTATCTCGTCGAGGATTCTGTCCTCTTCTCATGCGATTTCTTCGGGTCACATCTGGCAACAAGCGACCTCTTCGTCACCGATGAAGCAGCCGTCTACGAGGCGGCAAAACGCTACTACGCCGAAATCATGATGCCTTTCCGCTCGGTGATTCGACGGAACATGGAGAAGGTACAGGCCAGGAACGTCTCCCTTATCGCCCCGAGCCATGGCCCGGCCTACAAGAATGCCACGTTCATCCTTGATGCGTACGAGGACTGGACGTCGGAGAACGTAAGGAACGAGGTCGTTTTGCCGTATATCTCCATGCACGGCAGCACCGAGGCGATGGCGCTTCACCTCACATCCGCCCTCGCGGCACGCGGCGTCAAGGTCCTGCTTTTCGATCTCGCGACGACCGACCTGGGAAAACTGGCGATAGCGCTGGTGGACGCCGCGACGATTGTCATAGGAACTCCGACCGTTCACGTCGGCCCGCATCCCGCCGTCTTCTACGCCACCCACCTCGCCAACGCGCTCCGGCCGAAACTGAAGCACGCGTCAGTGATCGGATCCTACGGATGGGGCAGCAAAGCGGTTGAGAAGATATCCGAGCTGATCCCGCAGCTCAAAGTGGAGATACTTCCGCCCGTCATGGTTAAAGGTCTGCCCACCGAGACCGACTACCGCAAGCTTGAGGAGATGGCGGACACGATAGCGGAACGGCACACGAAGCTCGGGATCGCCTGAAAACCCCGGCCGGCACCGCGCCCGGAAAACCCGAGGCGGCCTCTACTGCACGATACGGATCGGAACCCTGAATTCGGGTTCGGAATCGGAATCGGTCCTGATCACCACGTCAAACCCGTCAAACCCGGCCGGGTCAAGGTTCATCAGGTCGACTCGGTACTGGCCTGACCCGATGGCCGTCACTTTCACGCTCACGTTCGTGCCAGGCGGCGAAACCGATACGACCGAGAAGGCCTTGTTCCTGTTGCCGCGCACCAGAACGCCCCTCCTGACCGGCCCGGTATCCGTGGCGCGAAACAGCAATTCCCTCGGTATCACCGATATGTCCGCGCTCACATACCCCATTACGGGCAGAAGCAGCGGATGGCGCATGGAGGGATGGTCGGTCATTACCGAAACATTGCACTTCAGAACCCCGAGCGGAACCGGTGGAACGAGCTCCACGTCCAGCCCCACCCCGCGCGGATCGTCCGAACGCCACGGAACGGCCTCGACAAGCGACGAATCGCAACTCACCCCGACTATCCGCAGCCCCGGCCGCCTGCTGTCAAGCATGACTGAGCGTACGGCATTGGTCCGCGGAGAGAGCTCTCCCAGGTTGACCATGGCAGGGACAAGGGCGAGTTCGGCAACTGCTTTGCCCTTGATGTAGAACATCCTGTAGGGCCGGGACCTGTCGTTCGTCTCCACCGTCACGGTCTTAAACTGAGGCCCCGTACGACCGCGCAGATCGAGCACCACTTCCACGCCGATCTCTTCACCCGGGCCTGCGATCGGCTTTGTGGAAGTTGCCGCCGCACAACCGCAGGATGACCGGATCCCGCGCACAACGAGATCCCCGGTTCCCTCATTCCTGAGGACAAACGTGTGCCTGATCAGAGTCGCGTTGTCCACCTCGCCGAAGTCGAACTCGTCCCGGTGACATACGAGCCGCGGCCCTGATTCGCCCGAGACACCCGGCTCCGCCGGCGACAGCGTGGCCAACAGCGCCCAAACAGCGGCGATGACACATGCGGGGAATCTGCCGCGCAAACCCATACACGATCCCTTCGGTGTTCTCCGCAGGATTCCGGTACCCATGGTCCACGGCAAGCCTCTCAGAAACCAGACCTACACGTCAATGGGCCGAAGATTTCAGACGCCTGCAAAAAAAAGAGAGACGCCGTGATTGACTCACGGCGTCTCTCAGCTCTTTCAATCCGGATTTGGACTAGAACCGGAACGAGCGGCCACCGCGCCCACCCTGATCCCGGCGTCCACCGCCACCGCCACCGCCACCGCCGAATCCACCGCCGCCGCCGAACCCGCCGCCGGAGCGCTGCTCCTTCGGACGCGCCTCGTTCACGACGATCGCACGGCCTTCGATCTCCTGACCGTTCAGCGCCTGGATTGCTGCCTGCGCCTCCTGATCAGACCCCATCTCAACAAAACCGAACCCCTTAGAGCGTCCGGTTTCGCGATCCATGATGACTTCCGCAGTCTGCACCGTCCCGTGGGGGACAAACATCTGCTGGAGTCCGTCACTGGACACGCTATAGCTCAGATTGCCGACGTACAGTCTCCGCCCCATCTTACCTACTCCTCATTTGAGGACTGTGGCCACGCATCTTTCTCTTTCCGGCCACTACGAAAGAGGGCGAAAACTCTCGCCCCGCAAAGGATGGTATGCCGTTCTCAGCACCTGTGCTCTTTTACACCGGCAGTCAACCTTCCCAAAACCAACGCGGCGCATTGTCCATCATTTGCCCGCGTTTTGGAAGAACTTTCTTGACCTTCTTTCATCACCCGGAACGGCAGCTTCCGGCGGCAGCGCAAACGCGCGGTTGACACCATTTCAGGCACGCTGTTAGCATCGCCCCCCAAGCATGACCGATTCCCCACATCTGGAAGTGCGACAAGGCCCGGAAGCCGGACGCGTCATCACGATCCCGCCCGGCGGCGCAAGGCTCGGGCGCTCTTCGAAGAACGACATCGTCATCGAAGACGCACTCCTCTCCCGCCACCATTGCCGCTTCTACTTCAAACCGGGCCAGGGCCTGTGGGTAACCGACCTGGCCAGCGCGAACGGGACGTTCGTTGACGGCGTCGCTGTGCAGGACCTGCGGGTTCAGACCGGCGCGAAGGTCGCCGTCGGCGACACGGTCATTGAAGTCATCTCGGACCGGATCGCCTCGGAACAGGCGGCAGCGACAGGCGCCGCCGTCGACCTGGGGCTTTCAAAGTCGGGCAAGGTGGCGGTGCCGCGACGCAGGGTCGGAAAGTTCCCGCTCTTTGTGCTCATGGGCGTCGTCGTGCTCGTAGCGCTTCTGGCCTGGCTGCCGAAATTGTCGAAGCCGGGCAGAAAGCCGGACCGGCCGGCCGTCGCCGCCGCTCCGGTCACCGACCTGCCCCTCAGCATCGAGTACGAGAAGGTCCAGGCCACGGCAAACAACATATTCCGCTATGCGCTCACGCTCAACCACGCAGGAATACTGGCAATCCAGATAGACGACCTCGAAGGCGACCGCCACGTGCGCAAGGAGAAACGGGTCGACCCGGCGCTGATCAAGGACCTCGCCAAGGACATCGCCGGCTCGGGATTCGGATCGCTCGGCGGCGATTATTCCGGGATACAGCCCGGTGTCTTCGAACAGTACGACCTGTCGGTGACGATAGGACCGGGCACGCACCGGGTGCGCGTCCTGAACCGCCTGGAACCGGACGAGTTCAAGCGCGCAAGAGAGGCAATCGAGTCCTTCGGCAAGAGCGAACTCATCCTGTGGCCGATCCAGTTTTCACCCGAAAAACTGCGCCAGATGGCCGGCGAGGCATACCAGCTCGGACGCAAACACTACGAAGAGCGCGACGTGAAACTGGAAAACCTGTCACTCGCCGTGCGCCGCCTGGAAGAAGCGGAATGGTACCTGGAAACGGTCGAGCCGAAGCCGGACGACTACCCCGATATCGTCAAGCTCCGATCCGACTGCAAACAGGAGATCGACCGCCGCTTCGACGACCTGAACTTCAGGGCCGAACGCTCGATCAAGCTCCGCGACCTCCCCGACGCCGCTTCGGCGCTGCAGAACATTTGCGAACTCATCCCCGACAGAGCCGATACACGCAACGAGGAGGCACGGAAACGCCTCGTCGAGGTCCAGCGCAGGATGTACACGGGACGATAGGTGATGCGATGAAAAGCCCCATAGCCGGCATGCTCCAACTCCTTGCAGGCGTCCTTGCCGCGGTGCACTGCGTCGGCCAGACCATCACGCCCGACCCGGCGCAACTGCGCATCGCCACACAACCGGAAGGCGCGGCCGTGTACTGCAACGGCAAGCTGGTGGACTCCGCGCCTGCGCTCATTTCCGACCTTGCACCCGGCACGCACCTGGTCACCGCGGAAAAGAAAGGCTACCGCACTGCGCGCAGGACGTTGGAACTGCGCGCAGGCCAGAAGGTGAGTATTGACCTCTCACTCGATCCGGTGACGGCCCTGCTCATCATCCGCTCCGACCCCGACGGGGCCGAGGTGCAGATTGACGGCGCCGATCGGGGGAAGACTCCGCTTCTCCTGACGGACCTTCCGCTGGGACGCCACCGCGTGCGCGTTTCGACCGCCGGCTACTCGGCAAAGGAAATTGATCTCTCCCTCGAGGACCGTATCCCACGGCGCGTCGAGGTCTCGCTCACGTCCAACTCCGCAATGCTCGACGTCAATTCCCGGCCCGCCGGGGCAACGGTCTTCCTGAACGGCATCTCGCAAGGAATCACCCCCTGCACAGTGGACCGGATACCGTCCGGCGACGTCGTACTGGAACTCCAGAAGGACGGCTATCGGGCGCACAAGAGCAGCCTGCGGCTTACCGCCGGCCTCAGGGAGACAGTCTCCGCCGCGCTGGAACCGCTGCCGGGCAGACTTTCCGTTGTCTCCATCCCGGCCGGGGCCCGCGTGTACGTGGACAACCAGTTCCGAGGTGAAACGCCGGTTGAATTGAGCGATGTCGAGCCGAAGTCCTACCGCGTCCGGGTGGAACTGGCAGGCTTCTCCCCCTCCGCCCGCGACGTGGAAGTAGGCCGCGGCCGGCAGGCGGTCGAGGAGTTCCGCCTGGAACGCAACTGCGGCGTCTTCGAGATAACCACGGAACCGGCAGGCGTGGACGTTTTCGTGGACAACAGAGAATGCGGGGCAACGCCCGCAAGAGCGGATACGGACCGGGTGTCCGACACGCTCCGCATAGACATGCTGCCGATTGGACACCACGAGGTGCGGCTCGCAAAATCAGGGTTCCACGACGTGACATTCGCTATAGAAGTGGAGCGGGACCGCACAATCGCCATGCACCAGCAGTTGATCGAACGGTTCATCCCCGACTATGAAGTCCGGACAAGCTCCGGGGTGTACCAGGGAATGCTGGTCGAGACGCTGCCGAACGGCGATGTCCGGCTCAAGATCAAGAACGGCATCACCCGCACGTTCCGCACGGACGAGATACGCACCAGGCGGCCGCTTACGGCCGCCCCCTGAGCCGCGCCTGCAACACGTCTCCGACACTTACACGGTTCCTCTCCGCCCATCCACCCGGCGCCTCGAGCACCGAAACCGCCCCGTGACCGCCGGCCGCCGCCCTGAACGGCCCGACGCAGGAATGAACGCTCACCACGCGAAGAGACCGGTCCAGGAACACGACGTCTATCGGAAAGAGCATGAACCAGGTGTGGATCGAACCGCACCGGACAATCCACATGCCGCGGCCGTCATCAAGGCCCGTACGCCCCAGCAGGCCCTTCATCCGCTGCGGGAGGGAAACCGCCTTCTCCACCCGTGCGAGCAGAACTTCGCCGCCGCGCAAAAACTCAAACTCGGTCATTTCCGGCCCCGGCCCCTGCGCTGCGCCGGCGCCTTGACCGCCCGCTCAATCTCGGCGGCTATGACCGCGGGTTCCAGCATCCTTCCGCGGCCGGCATACCCGCAGGCAAGATCGCCTTCGCCGACTTCCAGCACCCCCACCCCGCGCTTCTTCAACAGCGCCACGTTTGCCGCCGTGGCCGGATGCTCCCACATCCGCTCGTTCATGGCCGGGGCAATGAGCAGCGGGCAGGCAGCGGCCATCGCCACGCACGTCAGCAGGTCGTCGGCGATCCCGTTCGCGAGCTTCCCGATGACGTTCGCCGTGCACGGCGCAATCACCATCACGTCGCCGCGCTCGGAAAGCGCTATGTGCTCGGGCTTCCAGTCACCCTCCTGCTCAAACATGCGCACGCAAACAGGGTTGCCGGAAAGCGTCTGGAACGTGAGGGGAGCGACAAACCGGGTCGCGGCTTCGGTCATTATCACCGTGACGTCCCAGCCGCGGCGCTTCATCTCCCGCACGAGCTCGGCAGCCTTGTAAACCGCGATCGAGCCGGTCACCCCGAGAACCATTCTGCGTTGCGCGGTCATGGAATCAGCTCCTTCCCGGCCGGCCTGATTTCAGGCCGAACCCCCGTTCCGCTCCCTTTCAACAACCGCCATCAGCTCGGCGGCCGCGGTATCGAAGTCGTCGTTAACGATGACCGTCCCGTACTCGGCCGCCCGGCGCATCTCCGCCTCCGCGGCGGCAAGCCGCCGCTCTATCACCTCCGGCCTGTCCTGCCCCCGCCCCACCAGCCGCCGCCTCAAGGCTTCGAGCGAAGGCGGCTGTATGAACACGTCCATGTAGCCTCGCCTCATGGCGTCGCCGGCAGGCAGGCGGCGAACAGAGTCACGCACCTGAGCCGCGCCCTGCACATCTATTGCCAGCAGAACGCTCTTCCCCGACCTGATGGCTTCGGCAACCGGTGCCCGCAGCGTGCCGTACAGGTGGCCATGCACCTTCGCGTGCTCCAGAAACTCACCTGCGGCCATCCGCCGCTCGAATTCGGCAACCGATATGAAATGGTAGTGCTTCCCGTCAACTTCACCCGGCCGCGCGGCCCGGGTCGTGCATGACACGGATTGAACCGTCGCGTCATCCATAGCAAGCAGGCGCTGGCACAGCGTCGTCTTTCCGCCGCCGGAAGGCGAGGATATCACTATCAACAACGCCCGCTTCATGACTGTACGAGGCCCGTTACTCCAGATTCTGCACCTGCTCCCGGAACGTTTCCAGCAGCGACTTGAACGCTATCACCTTCGCAGTCACCCGCGCATCGCCGGATTTCGATCCGATGGTGTTTACCTCGCGGAACATCTCCTGGCACACGAAGTCGAGCGTGCGCCCGACGGCGCCGCCGGCCTCTATCTGCTGCTCCGCCTGGGAAATGTGGCTCTTGAGCCTGACAAGCTCCTCCGTCACGTCGCAGCGGTCGGCAAGCAGCGCCACCTCCCGCATCAGCGCGGGGTCGTCGGCGTCAATCCCGGCGCTTGCCTTCGCCAGCCGCTCCGCGAGCGCCGCACGGAAGCGTGCCGGCGCCCCGCGCGAGCGGGAAAAGATGCCGCTCCGGTGCTTCTCAAGCGACGCGAGCCTGCGAACCAGGTCGCGCTTCAGCGCCTGCCCTTCCGTGTCGCGCATCGAGGTCAATCCCCGCACCGCGGCCGACAGCGCCCGGCGCACTACCGGCCAGATATCCTCGGGATCGTCCGGCCCTTCCTCGAAGCGGGTCACACCCGGCAAAGAGGCAAGCACCTGCAGCGGGACCTCGCCGGACATCCCGAGAGTGCGCGCGAGTTTCGCGAACTCCTTTGCGTAGGCGGCCGCCACGGCGGCGTCAACCCGCACACCCCTTCCGCGCGACTCGGCAGGCACCTCCGCGCGCACGGTGCAGGTGACGGCCCCGCGCAGCACCGCCTCCCGCACAACCTCAGCTATGCGCGGCTCCAGGACGGAAAGAATCCTGGGATAAAACGTCGCCCGCAACTCGAACTGTCTGCGGTTCACGGAACCGAGCTCTACTTCAACGCGCACCCCGCGGCCGCCGGCAACACCGTGCCCGAACCCGGTCATGCTCCTGAGACTCATTCATTCACCTCCGGAACTCCGCCGGGAACCGGCCTTCCGCCGCCCGCCGACATGCGCAGGAATCCCTCGAGAAAAGCCCTGATCTTCCCGTCCAACACGGCGCTCACGTTCGATGTCTCAACGCCCGTGCGGTGGTCCTTCACCATCGTGTAGGGCTGGAGCACGTATGAACGTATCTGGCTGCCCCACGCGATCTCACCCTTCTCGCCGTAGAACTTTTCCAGGTCCTTCTTCTTCCGGTCCTGCTCCCAGTCATACAGCTTGGCCCGCAACATCTTCATCGCTCTTGAACGGTTCTTGTGCTGCGAACGTTCCGCCTGGCAGGCAACCACCAGCCCGGTCGGGATGTGGGTGAGCCGCACGGCGGAATCGGTCTTGTTGACGTGCTGGCCGCCCGCGCCGCCAGACCTGTAAGTGTCAACCCGCAGGTCCTTTTCCGCTATCTCGATCTCCACGTCGTCATCGAGCTCGGCCACCACATCAAGCGCGGCGAATGAAGTGTGGCGCCGCTTGTTCGCGTCGAAGGGGCTGATGCGGACAAGCCGGTGCACGCCCCGCTCGCCCCTGAAGTAGCCATAGGCGTAGGGGCCGTTGACGGAAAAGGAGATGCTTCTGATTCCGGCTTCCTCGCCGGCGGCCCTGTCGAGGATCTCTATCTCGAACCCGTTATCCTCGCAGTATCGCCGGTACATGCGGAACAGCATGTCCGCCCAGTCGCATGACTCGGTCCCGCCGGCGCCGGCATGGAGTGTAAGGTAGGCGTTGCTGGCGTCGAACTTGCCCCCGAGAAGCGCCTGGAACTCGAGCTTGTCGAAAAGCCGCTGCGCAGCGTCGAGGGCCGATCCGGCCTCGCGCGCCGCCTCCGCGGCATGCGAGGAATCATCCTCGGCCTCGGCCATCTCGATCAGAATGCGCGCATCGTCGATGCGGGCCATCATCTCGTCGAACGGGCGGAGAACCAGCCGCTCCCTGTTGGCCAGGCCTATCCGTTCACGGGCCTTGTTCGGGTCGTCCCAGAACCCGGGCGCCACGGCCTCTTTTTCCAGTGATTCAAGCGATCTGCGGCGGTTATCGACGTCAAAGATACCCCCGCATCTCGAGGACTCCGTCCTCGATCGCGGAAAGCCGGTCTTTCACCTCATCAAACATCGGACTGACCTCCCCCTGTTTCCGACGCCTCAACTGCCCGCGCAGACCGCCCCGGCGGCGGAAGCGCGATTCTTGCGCGCTGCAAACACTGCAACAAGCAGAAAAAGCAGAGCCGTCAGAATGGCGCACGGGCCCGCGAAGGCCGAGTCGCCCCGGACAGTGTAGAAAGATAGCTGCCCGGAGGCCGGCCTGACCTCGAACGGATGGAACCCGGCGACTCCAAGCGCCGCCTCGCGCCCAGACCCCATGGACTCCACCCCGCCTGTTGCGTCCACCATGCACGTTATGCCCGTGTTGGCGCAACGGACAACCGGACAGCGGTTCTCTATCGCCCTGAAAACGGAATGAGCCATGTGCTGCTGAAGGCCGGGCGTGCCGTCGAACCAGGCGTCGTTGGTCTGCACCACGATAAACCCGGCGCCGGCATTCCGCGCAGCGCGGGAAAGGGCTGGGACGGTGTCCTCAAAACATATCAGCGGGGAGAACGGCTTCCCGGCAGCCCGGAACACCACACTCTCGCCGCCGGGCAGGCAACTGTAACCCAGCGGTGAAAACCTGCCGATCCACGGGTGGCGGTCTTCCCCCGGCAGGTACTCGCCGAACAGGACCAGGTGCTGTTTCCTGTAAACCCCGCCGGACTCGCCGTCGGGGCCGACCAGGAACGAGCTGTTGTAGTAGAAATCCTTCGCCGCGCTCATCCTGTACTCAAGCGCGCCGACAAGCAGCGGTGCGCCGGCCGCTGCCGAGAGGGACGCGGCGAACTTCTGCGCGTTCGTGTCAACGTTGAAGACGGAAGGCAAAGCGGTCTCGGGCCAGAGCACAAGGTCGGGCCTGAGCGCCCCGGAAAGAGACGTAAGATCGCGCAAACGCCCGAGCACGAGCTCATCCGTTTCGGGGTCCCACTTGTCCGTCTGGGCAATGGCAGGCTGGACGGCAACCACCCGGACGGAACCATCCTGTTCCGACTCGCGCCAGAGCTTCTGCCTGCGCGCCTGGCCCCAGCCGAGGGCCACCGCAACCGCCAGCAGCCCCGCCATCAGTTCCGGATGCAGGCCGGCGACCCGCTCGCCCCGACACCGCGCGGCAACACGCCGGAAAGTGAAATACAACGCGCAGTTCATGTATACCACGAGCCACGACACCGCATACACGCCGCCCAACTCGGCAACCTGCGCAATCGGCAGCGTTCTGTACTGGCTGCCGCCAAGCGGATTCCATGCAAAACCTGTGAAGAGCGTCGCGCGCGCGTACTCGAGACCGACCCACACCGTCGGCAGAAGCAACATCGTCCCGAGCGCCGAGGGAGCACGCAGCGGCCGCGGCACGCCGCCGCGCGACAGGACCGCGGAACAGGCAAATGAGAAGAGCCCGGCATACAGGGCGCAGTAGGCGGAAAGCGCAACCCACCCCAGGCCGATCAGCGGAAGCGGCACACCGCCCGTGCGGCTGAGGTTGAGGATCCAGGAAAGGCCGGGCAGCCACCATGCCATGCCCGCCGCCCACCCCCACCCGAAAGCAGCGCGGCCGTGCGTGTGCGACGCAAGAAACATCAGGGGCACAACCGCCACCCAGGCGCACTCGGCCGCGTCCATCGGCGGGAACGCTCCGAACATGAGCCAGCCCGTGAGCACGACGGCGGCCGGACGCAGCAGGCGCCGGGAAGCCCGCCCGAACAGAGAATCGCGCGATGGGGTCATCACATCTCCGCAAAGAAGCGACTGGAAACTGGACCTACTCGCCGCAGCACTTCTTGAACTTCTTGCCGCTGCCGCACGGGCACGGATCGTTACGCCCGACCCTCGGCCCGCCCCTGGAAGCCGACCCGGCGGAAGACCCGCCGGTGTCCGGCAGCGCGGCATCGAGTATGCCCTCCGGCAGTCGGCTCGGTCGCCGGGGACTTGCCTGGGCGGCGCTGCCTCCTCCCAGGGCCGAAACATGCTCGTGAACGGTCCTGATCGGCAGATTCCGCATGAAGTTCTGGAAAGAGTCGAGCGATGTTGCCGAACGGAAGACGGACAGGGCGATCTCCTGCTTGATGTTGTCCATCAGCTCCCCGAACATCCCGTACGCTTCCTTCTTGTACTCGACCAGGGGGTCACGCTGGCCGTACGCGCGGAGCCCCACTCCCTGCCTCAGAACATCCATACTCCTCAGGTAATCCTGCCAGTGCGAATCTATCGCGTGAAGCACAAGCTGCCGCTCCATCACGCCCACAAGCCGCCCGTCCTCGAACCCGATCTTCAGGTCGTACGCGCCCTTTACCTGCGCAAACACCCATTCGCCCAGTTCTTCCGGATTGCCGGCGCGCGCCTTGATTTCATCCTCGCGGACTGGCACAGGGAACGTGCTCTGAACCCACGATACGCACTCCTTCACGGCTGTGTCGCCGCCGGATATGAGCTCCTCGATCCGCGTCACCACCAGGTCGTGCAGAATATCGTATATGAACTCGCGCGGAGCGGCTGCGCTCACGACGCCCCCGCGCAGCCCGTAGATGACCTCGCGCTGGCGGTTCATCACGTCGTCGTATTCCAACGTGCGTTTGCGGTACCCGAAATTCTGCTGCTCAACCCTGCGCTGGGCGGTCTCGATCGAGCGGTTCAGCCACTTGTGCTCAAGCTGCTGGCCTTCCTCAAGCCCCAGCCTGCTCATGATGCCGGCAATTCGGTCCGACCCGAACATGCGCATGAGATCGTCTTCCAGGGAAACGTAGAAACGCGACGAACCCGGGTCGCCCTGGCGCGCGCAGCGGCCTCGTAACTGCCGGTCAATACGCCGCGACTCGTGCCGCTCGGACCCGATCACGTGCAGGCCGCACGGCCGCTCCTCAAGCAGCTTGCGCAACGTGGCGCCCTCGTAACGGTCGTCCAGCTTGAGGCCGGACACGATCACCTTGCGGTCAACATGCACCACGCCGGGCCCGAGCTTGATGTCGGTTCCGCGCCCGGCCATGTTCGTGGCGATTGTAACGGCCCCCGCCTGGCCCGCACGGGCGACGATTTCGGCCTCACGCTCATGGTTTTTGGCGTTGAGGACGCTGTGCTCGATCCGCGCCCGGCGCAGCATACGGCTGATCACTTCGGAGGTGTCCACCGAAACCGTGCCGACAAGCACCGGCTGCCCGCGCTTGTTGCAGTCCGCTATCTCGTCGATGATCGCCTTGAACTTCTCGCGCTGGGTCTTGTAGATGACGTCGTTGCGGTCAACCCTGCGCACCGGCCGGTTCGTCGGGATCACCACGACATCGAGCTTGTAGATGTCGTGGAACTCGGATGCCTCCGTCTCGGCCGTGCCGGTCATGCCGGCAAGCTTGTCGTACATGCGGAAGTAGTTCTGGATCGTCACGGTGGCGAGAGTCTGGGTTTCACGCTCTATCTTCGCGCCTTCCTTGGCTTCGACGGCCTGATGCAGGCCGTCCGCCCAGCGCCGACCGGGCAGGATGCGCCCGGTGAACTCGTCCACAATGAGAACCTGATTATCCTGCACCACGTAGTCAACGTCCCGCTCGTACACGCAGTACGCGCGGATGAGCTGATCCACGTTGTGTATCTTCTCGCTCCGGTCGGCGAACCTGGTCTGTATCGCCTGCCGTTTCTCCAGCGTTTCGCGCTCGGAAAGGCCCGTGGCCACGTCGAGGTCGGCCAGCTCGGACGCGAGATCCGGGATCACGTATGATTCCGGATCCGACGGGTTCAGCTCCCGGCACCCCTTCTCCGTGAGCGTCGCATCATGCCCCCGCTCGTCAATCGTGAAGTACAGCTCCTCGCGCAAGGCGCGGGCCTGCTCCTTCCGCATGTCGGTCAGCATCACCCGCTCAACCTGCTCCTGTAGCTTCCGGGTGTCCGGGTCCTCAAGCAAATGCATGAGCTGCTTGTGCTTCGGCATGCCCTGCTTCACCTGGTACATGCGGAACTGGGCCTCCTCGGTCTTGCCCGCGGAGAGAAGGTCCCTGGCTTCCTGCACAAGCGTGTTGCACAGTTCACGCTGACGCCGCACAAGCAGCTCCACGCGCGGCTTGAGCTCGAAGTACTGGTGGGTCGAAACCGGCGCGGGCCCGGAAATGATGAGCGGAGTGCGGGCCTCGTCAATCAGAATGCTGTCCACCTCGTCCACGATCGCATATGCATGCCCACGCTGCACCTGGTGCTCGGGGACGGTGGCCATGCCGTTGTCGCGCAGGTAGTCAAACCCGAACTCGCTGTTAGTCCCGTAGGTGATGTCCTTCGCGTATTCGACCCGCCGTTCTTCAGGCCCCATCGTGTTCTGGATGCAGCCGACGGACACGCCGAGGAAATCGTATATGGGGCTCATCCAGTGCGCGTCGCGCCGCGCCAGGTAGTCGTTGTAGGTGACCAGATGCACGTTCCTGCCCGAAAGCGCGTTCAGGTAAAGCGGCATCGTCGCCACCAGGGTCTTCCCCTCGCCGGTGGCCATTTCGGCGATCTTCCCCTGGTGCAGGACTATTCCGCCCATCAGCTGAACGTCGTAAGGGATCATGTCCCATTCCCGGTCCGCGCCGGATATGCTGACCGTCGTTCCGTGGAGCCGCCGACACGCGTTCTTCACAGCCGCAAACGCTTCGCACAGCACGTCGTCAAGCAGGGCGCCTCCGGCAATACGCTGCTTGAACTCGGGGGTCTTGGCCTTCAACTGGTCATCGGTCAGCGACTGGTATTCCTTCTCTATCTCGTTGATCCGCGCCACCAGCGGGAGAAGCTTCTTCGTGTCCTTCTGCCGCTTCGTTCCAAGAAGTCTCAAGATGGGTTTCAGCATTGCTTCCGTTCCGCGGGCGAACGCCCGCTGGCGCTGGGGTGTAGTCACTGGCCAAGTTCCAGGCGTTTGGCGAGGCGCTCGGGCAGGTTCGCCTTCCTGATCTTGGCCTGCGTCTTGGCCACGTCATACTTGGCCCTGCAGAGCTCCATCGTCCTGTTCTGCAGGTCGAACAGCACGTAAGCGGCACGTATATCGCCGTCGCGCGGCTGCCCGACGCTGCCAACGTTCACGAAGTACTTGCGGCCGACTTCCACGTCTATCTTCGAGAATGAACGCCGCCTCGTCCTCGGGCCGCGCTCGTAAACCACGGGTATGTGGGTGTGACCGTGGAAACACACAACCGTCATCTGGTAGCTGAAGTTGGCGTCGGCATCGAGACTGTCGAACACGTAGCCCCACTTCTCGGGCATGTCCAGCGTACTGTGGACTATGGTGTAGCCCTCTATCTGCCGGATCAGCGGCAAATCCCGCAAGAACCGCCGCTGTGCCTCCGTCAGCGAACTCCGCGTCCAGTCAACCACGTTGGCGGCAAGCGGATGGAAGTCCTCAAGACTCTCGTCGTGAGAGCAGTAGTGATCGTGGTTTCCCCTTACGCAGGCGGCGCACAGCTCGCGCACCTTATCGAGACAGAAAACCGGATCGGCGTTGTAACCGACAATGTCGCCGACCGATACGTAGTGGGTCGCGCCGCGCGATGCGGCGTCTTCAAGTACCGCTTCCAAGGCCTCCCTGTTGCCGTGGATGTCCCCCAGAATGGCGTGAACCTTGCGCGACATGCTCGTCTCCGCTCAAATCTTCAGCAGTGCCGCCGCAAGTACCAGGTCGTCCGGCGTCGTAATCTTGATGTTGGACATGCTGGAAGGAACAAGCCGGACCTGCTCGCCTATCAACTCGAGCGCGGAAGCCTCGTCCGTAACATCCGCGCTCTTCTTCCTGACAGCTTTGAACGCCTTCTGAAGCACGTCCACCTTGAAGGCCTGGGGCGTCTGCACCGCCCACAGCTTCTCCCTGCTCACAGTGCGCGTCACGGTCAGCCCGCGCTCAACGTGCTTGACGGTGTCCGTTATCTTCACGGCCGCCACACCCGAACCGTAACGCTTCGCCGCCTGGATCGTTTCGGAAACCAACCCCGGAGTAATGCAGGGCCGCGCACCGTCATGAACCGCAACAACCTTCACTTCCGGACCCAGCTGCTCAAGCCCCTTCGCCACGGAAACCTGGCGCTGCGCACCGCCCGCAACGATCTTCTTTACCTTCGCGCAACCATACAACTGCACCATACCGCGCGCCGCCTCAACCCGGTCCTTGCGCACCACAAGCACAATCCCGTCAATGTCCTGACAGTGCTCAAACGCAAGTACGGAGTACGCAAGCACCGGCCGTGTCCCAAGGCTGAGAAAAGCCTTGTCCACTTTCGGACCCATCCGCGTGCTGTTGCCCCCGGCGACGATTACACCGAAGTTCATGAGCGCCCTCCCCAACGATCGGCAGGCAGATACACGATTCAACCACCTCCACTCGGGCCGCGAGCATATCGGAGGGACCACGCGCCGTCAAGCGGCTTGTCCCCCCGCCACCGGTACGGCACAACCGTTGCCCATCGCATTCAACCATCTATCCATCAACGCCTTGCGCATGCCGCTGAACAGAATGAACGTCAGGAGCCCGCCGGAATGAGACCAACATGAGTCTGCCGACGCCGACGCAAGGCCGACGGACAGATGGAGATGCGATAAACCGCAGCTGCGCCCGAACCTCCGCCACTTTTCAAATGCCAGTCCCATCCGGTCGTGGTATAAGACCGGTCTCCATAACGCCTTGGAAGGAACTGCAGCCCGATCGCCGGAACAGTCAATGCCAGAGAGACAACGAGACAATGATGACGGCACGCTGGACGGGGATGCCCCCGCGGAACGGGAACCCCGCACAGTCAGGCTCGTTGCGCCCAACGTCGGCACAACTCAGCGAAACCGGGACTGGGCAACTACCTCAGCGGCCCCGGCCGGCTCGATAAAGACCCACTACGCGGTCCTCGAAAAGATCGGCGACGGCGGGATGGGCGTTGTCTACCTCGCTCGTGACCAGAAACTCGGCCGGCACGTAGCGATCAAGAGACTGAACGCCGCCAGCATCGCAAACGCCTCTCTCAAGAGCCGGTTCCTCCGGGAAGCCCGCGCCGTCGCCGCCCTCAACCACAGCGGTATCGTGCACATCTACGGGCTGGGCGAGGATGAGGAAGGCCCCTACATAGTGATGGAGTATGTAGCCGGCCCAACCGAGGCATCGCCCAACAAGGTGCCGCCGATGCCGTTTTCACTGGCCGACCGCGTACACCGCGATGGCCCGCTGTCGGTCTCCGATGCCCTGGACCTCATGCTCAAGATCTGCGACGCGGTCTCCTACGCCCATTCCTGCCGCGTGATCCACCGCGATCTCAAGCCTTCGAACGTGCTTCTTAACGGCAACTACGAACCGCGTATCGTTGACTTCGGCCTCGCCCTGAAGATGACCCCGGACACCCAGCGCCTGACCCTGCCGGGTGAAAGAATGCTCTCGCTCGGGTACGGCGCCCCGGAGCAGGAAGCTGATGCAACGGTCACCGACGAGCGCGCCGATGTCTACGGGCTCGGCGCCCTACTGTTCTTCAGCATAACCGGCCAGAACCCCCGCTACTTCCGCGAGAGCGACATCCCCGAAGGGCTCCGGATGCCGATCGCCAAGGCTCTGGAGCCGGACCGCGAACGCCGCTGGCTATCGGTGCGGGACTTCGCCGCCGCCCTGAACCTGGTGAAAGCACCTTCGACGATCGAAGTGCCGACCGTGAAAAGCACCTGGCGCTGCAAGTGGTGCGACACGGTCAACCCTGTGATGATCCGCTACTGCGGCAAATGCGGATGGGATGGCGGCGAGGTGTGCTCGGAATGCGGATCGGAAATCAGGATCGGCATCCAGTTCTGCGGCGTATGCGGCGCCGACTCACGCGAATACGAAATCGCCACCTCGCTGGAAGATCGCATCCGCAAGTACTGGGATGACAAGTCCTACGAACTCATCATCCAGCAGTGCGGCCAGATATCCGGGTTCAAGCCCTGCGGCGAAAACGGACGCCGCATGGTCGAGCGGATTCATCACTACGGCGAAGACGCCCGCCGCGCGCTGGCGCGACGGATGAAGCTGAAAGACTTGATCCCGAACGAGATCGCCGTCCGCAACTACGAGCAGGCCGAACGCCATATCAACGAGTACGAAACGCTCTCGAACGATTCGCTGTTCTCCGGACAGAAGAAGCAACTGGCCTCGCTGCGGGTGGAACGCGACCTCGACCGCGCGCGCGAGGCGGCGGCGCGCAGGGACTGGGCCTTCGCCGAACGCATAGTCGAGGACTTGACCGACGCCGCGCCGGCCGACCCGCGCGTCCGCAGAATCGCGGCCTCAATCCGCCTGCGCCGAACAGTGCGGGTGTCCGCAGTTTCGGCCTTCGCAGTCCTGGCGCTCTACCTCCTCTCCGCGCCGCCGGCGTTCCGCATCTTTTCCCCCGTCACACCGCGCCTCTTCAAGGCAGTCTACGGGTTCGCCATCGCTCTCCGCGAACCGGCGCCACTGCGCCCGGCATTCGACTCTTACGCGGCGCTGTGGGAAGCGGCGGACATGTACTCACGGCCGGATGCCCCCGCCGGCAACCCGGCGGAGGCTCCGCCGCCCCTGCCACCGGAGGCTGGACACACGGAACTGCTCGCACAGGCCAGGGCCGATTTCACCCGGGCCGCAGATTCGGTGGTCTCGGAGTTCCGCCGCGCGGAACAGGAATGGCCGGAGGCGTATCTGGCCGACCTGGCCAAACGCCAGCAGGACATGCAGAAAAAGGGCGACTTTGACGGATGGGCGGCGTTCACCGAGGAAATGGAGCGCTTCCGCGCGGACCGGTTCATCCCCGACCCCGCTGCCGCCGGCGAGACCGGCATGCTCTATCCCTCGCACCCGCAATTGGACCAGCTTCGCGTTGAGTTCCGGGCCCAGGCCACCCGCAGAGTTGAAGAGAGGAAGAGACGCGTCGTCCAGATCGCTAACGCGTACCTCAAACAGCTTGCAGACCTGCAGAAAGATTTCACAAAACGCGGGCTGATGGACGCTGCCGTGGCGGTGAACAACGAGATGAAACGCATCCGCGCCCTCCCCGAAATGGCGCCCGAGCCCGACCCAACGGCGCAACCTGCCAACGACCCAACGCCTGCGCCCTCACGTCCTATGTAGCAGCGCCACGCAAGGGGCGCTCCTCAGGAAAACATCGTCCTTCATACGACGGCTGCAGAAAAGAACGGGCCGGTCTCGCCATCTACTTCTGCCAGGCCATCGCCAGCACCCTGCCCTGCGTCTGAACCTGACCGGGCACTGCAGGCACCGATTTGACGTAGCTGAACACGGTGGATCCGCCTGTTTTCTTGAACTCACCACCGCAGATTATCGACCCCCTGATGTGGCCGCCGCCCGACATATCAACGTCGCCTATCCGCGTGTAAAGCAACCCCTCTATTTCCTTGCCGCCGGGGAACTTGATCGAACCGTCCCTGCTGACGAAGGCCGGATAGCCGTTCACTTTGAAGTGCCTGCCATTGCCGGCGATCTTTATGTCGCCGGTGGCGATGAAGCAACCAGTCAGGTCAATGTTCCCGCTGATGTCCAGGTCGCCGTTCACCCACATGATGCCGCCGGGAACCACCAGGTTGCTGTTGATCGTCTTCTTGCCCGTGAACACCTGACGAGGCACCTGCGAATCGGCATGGTTGTAGTAGGGAGTGAGGTCAAGAACCGGGATCGGCATCGCGGCCACCGGCTCAACATGCATCGCCCCCATTATCTTGCTTGTCTTCCCACTGATCTCAGGCGCCCACACGTCTCCGTCTATGTAGCCCGAGTTGCCGTTGAGCCTGACTGCCCCAGTCGCCTTGACGTCGCAGTTCAGTTGTCCGCTGCCAGACTGCGTGAGTGCGGCGTTCCCCCTGATAACTCCGTTTGATCTGAAATCACCGCCGCCGCTCCAGGTGATAGCCCTCTCGGCCAATATCGTGCAATCGAAAGCCGGGCTGCTCGGGCCGGACTGAGTCTCAACTGCCAGCTTCACGTCCAGAATCACGCTCTGCTCAACTCCGCCGTACCAACCCGTGGAGCAAATCACTGCCCAATACGGGTCAGTCGAGGTGACCGTAGCGTCGAACGTCCCGCCGCCAAATGACTTGACCGGGAATGCCACGGAATTCGTTCTCGCCCCCCAGTTCGTGTACAGGGCAGCGTAGGCGTCGGCCACTCCGGCCTCCGCTATCGCGTGTGCGCGAACACGATTGGAGAGCTTTCTCGCCAGGTGGGCGCGCTGCAGACTGGACGACACAGAAATCGCCAGCACAAGCGCCACCGAACTGAGAACAACGATGACCGACAAGATGGCCGATCCCGATCTCGCACTTCCTCTTCCAGTGAACAGTCTCATCGCTACCTCCCTGCCCCTGCAAGGGCCCTGATCACCATGTCTACCTTCCGGAATTCCTGGGCATCACCTCAGCCCGCAGGCTCGAAGTCATTAGCTTGGTGCCCTTGAACCCTCTTGCCTCCTTGAATATCTCCAGATCTATCATCAAACCCGAGCTCAAGGGCTTCCCGTCAACCGTAACCTTGACGACCCCGTAGTCAGGGCCTTTCGTAACCACGGCGGCAACATCCACGCCGCGCTTGACGCCGATCCATCTGATCCTCACGTCCTTGAGCAACGGGGTCTGTTCTCCCGTCGAGCTTGAGAAGAGGTCGGCGGCGAATTGCACGTACCTTCCGTTCCCAGGGCTGATGGCCCCCTGGCTTACTGCACTCAGGTTTGTCCACGCCGCTGCGCTTGACATCGCGCTGTTGGCCGCGGTGCGAACGTACATGTTCAGGGCCGTGCCGGAAGGGACATCCGCGTTCCACGCGATCGTACTGTAGGCTGGCGCGCTCTGCTGCGTGTCGAAAGAAGGAGAAACATACCGGCCCTTCTCCGGACACGTCGAGTAGATGGTTCGGAGACCGAGAACCATGTTCGTGTGGAAAACATCCCCTCTGGCACGCCAGTCCGCCTGCAATGCGACTGCCTCTCCCCCGCCAACAGGGGCATTGACGACGTAGCAACCTGGCAGACTGGAAGGAACAGACTGTGGCCAGCCTACCGTGTAGCCATGGCCGGCCCCGTTCCTGACGGAGTAAGTGACGTGGTAGCTCTTGTCCTTGTCCAGGGGGAAGTCAATCAGGTCTGACCATGCAGTCTGCCCGGCCGCGATGCCGATCCCATTCGCTCCTCCGAACGTAATGCGCCTGGTGCTGGTCGCAATCGTGTTCATGGTGTTCGTCTCGCTACTGGCGCTCTCGGAGATGAATGCCGAATCAATCGTGAACGAAGCTGAACCGGCTTTGAACGCCATCCGGCACCTGCGTCCGCTGAATCCAAGCCAGCCTCCACCTATCATCATGCCGCCCCGGATGGGCACGCGGATAACCTTGTTCTGGATATCGCTGACAAGCACCTCTGCGGTATTCGTTGTGCCCGTCTGGGCCGCAGAGGTCCAGTTCGTGCCGGGCCCGTCAAGCCGGACCACGAAGTCCTTTGGCGTCAAAGTGTCATCGAACACAACTCTCGCGTTCTTGAATTCGTCGCCCCTCGAATCGAAATTCGTCTCCTCCCATCGGTCGTTTTCCATGGAGAGATCGAAGTAGTGGCCGTTAGCCGTCGCAGGGAAGAGCAGATGGTGGTTCCCGCTCCATGATCCGCCCGGCCTGTACTCCCTCGCGGCTGCCACACCAACCTGAACCGACGCCGGCAACTGAGCCTCGCCCTCTCTAGGACTGTAGCTTGGGGAGGCAAAGATCAGGTCAAGCCCGATGTTTCGCCCGGAACTCGCCGAGTTCTTGGACACAACCTCAAACCTGAACGAATGAGTCCCTGAATCGAGAACTGCCGAGCCGAACGAAACCATTTCCCTTCTCACTGAAGGAGCGTAGCAATCGTAGGTGGAACCGACAGTCCGCAACTGCCACTGGAACAGGTTCTCGAACACAACGGTTGACTGGGCATTGGTGCCGTTGTACGTGCCGGCTCCCGATCCGTTCGCAAAAACGGCGTTCAGTTGAGCCTGTCGCTGCACGTCCGTCAGGTTGACTCTTGGCGAGAAAACCGTCTTTCTCAACTGATACGGCTGCCCCTGCCAGACGTGATAGATCACGGTCCGGTTCCACAGCAACACCTCGCCGTCGAAATCCAGACGGCCATCCCCGTCGCTGTCCGAGGCCATCGGGAAAGACATGGCAGAATACGGACCAGGCCCCTCCGGATAGAAAAACACCTGATCCAACGAAGTCATCCTTAGATCGTACTTCACTCTCTCCATCGCCAACTGAACGTCCACATCAAGCTCGTTCTGCACCGAGTTTTGCGAAGAACCTCTCATGGCGTACTTCATCCCTGCCATCGAGATCGCGAGGGCAACCAGTGTTATGGCCATCGAAACGCTCAACTCGACCAGGCTGAAGCCTGCTGACAAGCCACTGTCATGTTCCATAATCTTCATCGTTCCGGGGCCTCGTAACGCGCAATAAGAGTCTGCACCGACTCGCCCCCCCCCTCGAAAGCAAGCGACACCCGGTTGCGCATGGTAACAACGCACCTGATGTCAAACAGCCTGTCGTTCACGTTGGAAACCACCGTCGTACGCATGAAGTTACCGGACGATGACGGCATGCCGGAGTCGTTCACGACAACCCCCGCCTCCGCGTACTGCGCCAGGTCATCGAATACCAGCGCATGAAGCCTTTCGATGCGGTTCTTGGCTATGTTGGAAGCCGTGTAGTGAGCACGCGCTGTATCCATCGTTTCCCGCGTCGTAACAACCAGAGCACATACGCCCACGACAAAAAACCCAAGGATCGTCACGGCAACAAGCGCCTCAATCATCGTGAAACCGCACTTGCCGGCACAGCGCCAAAACACCAACCTTCTTGTTGAGATGTGCCTTCTCATTCTGCCATCAGCTCCTTGCCTGAATACCCGAGAAGATGTGCAACAACAATTAGCAACTCTCGGGCCATATTGCACAACCATCTACCTAGCAGAGACTTGCCCGCCATCCAGTTCTCGATAATGACAACGCGCTACCCGAAGACGTTCAAACACTTGCGACTTGTTTCGCTCACGAAGTATGCCATTCGGCGTCGCGATCCTATTTCCGATCCACCCGCCTTCTGGCACCGAGCCTGCTTCCAATGTAGTATATCCTCTGCGCATGGGATGGACAATAGGAGTCCGATAATGAACATTCCGACTGAAGAAGCAGAGCGTCGTGCCTTCGCTCGAGGGCAATCAGGGCCAGGCTTCACCCTTATGGAGATCATGATCACGCTCAGCGTGGTCATGATACTGCTGGCGATAGCCATTCCGGCACTGAACAAGACAAACACCGAGACCAAGAAGCGGAAGGCGATGGCAGAAGTGGAAATACTGGCTGCCGGAATCAAACAGCTTGCGTGGGACACCGGGCGCTGGCCCGGAGCCCTGATCAGGAACGTTTCTCAAGACCGTGAAATCTGGGACCTCAGGGCAAGCGATGCTGGCATCCTCTCCTCAACTGCGGCATACAGCAACTGGAGGGGTCCGTACGTACCGGAAATCGAGAATGATCCGTGGGGCAACCCGTACTTCTTCGACCCTGATTACCTTGTGGGCAATCGGATGAGAGTAGTCGTGGGCTCGTTCGGCCCCAACGGACGGGGCCGAAACATCTATGACAGCGATAACATCTACGTCATCCTGAAATAGCCCGCCAGCCCCCCCCTTGGCGAGACTGAACGCGCCTCCGGCAGAGCCGGCGAGGCGCGTTCAGTCTCGCCAAGGGGGCACCGCACTTCTCCCAAAAATGAGAAAAATACCCTTGCGCTTGGGAGCCCCACCGTGCATCATACGCCCGCTACACTCTGCATCTGTCACCGTCTCTCGTGCCCGCCACTGCGGTAGGGTCGACGGAAGGAGCGCTTGCCGTGCCCAGGATATTGGTTGTCGACGATGAACCGAGCATCTTGAGCGTGCTCAGCACGATACTGCGTGCTGAAGGTTACGAAGTCGTGCCGGAGAACAATGGCGAGAAAGCTCAGGCCCTGATCAAGGAGCAGGATTTCGATCTCTTGCTCTGCGACATCTACATGAAGCCAGTCGGGGGCATGGACATCCTTCAGTTTGCGAGGCACGACTCGCCCTCAACTTCCGTCATAATGCTCACTGCCTACGGTTCGGTCGAAACCGCCATCAAGGCACTGAAACTCGGGGCGTTTGATTACGTCACGAAACCTTTCAAGGTCGATGAACTCCTGATCACCGTCCAGAGAGCACTCGCCTACCGTACCGCACTCACCGAAAACGCCGATCTCAAGGCGATGCTCACAACAAAGTATCGCATGGAGAACATCATCGCCGAGAGCCCGTCCATGAAGAACGTGTGCGAGATGATCCGCAAGGTGGCGCCGACCGATACCACGATTCTCATCTATGGGGAGAGCGGCACAGGCAAAGAGCTTGTCGCAAAAGCGATACACACGCAGAGCCCGCGCAAAGAAAAGAAGTTCCTTGCCGTGAACTGCGCGGCCCTCCCTGAGCCACTTCTCGAGTCCGAGATGTTCGGACACGTGAAAGGCGCCTTCACCGGAGCCGCTTCCGATAAGCAGGGCCTTTTCGAGGCAGTCTCAGGCGGCACCATCTTCCTTGACGAGATAGGGTCAATGCCGCTCTCAATTCAGGGCAAACTCCTCCGCGTATTGCAGGAGAAGGAAGTCCGGCGCGTCGGCAGCAACGAGAACATCCCCGTGGATGCACGGGTCCTTGCCGCAACAAACACCAAACTCGAGAGCCTTATCCAGGAAGGCAAGTTCCGCGAGGATCTTTACTATCGCCTGAGCGTGATCCCGATACAGATAGCACCCCTTCGCGAGAGACAGGATGACATACTGCCTCTAATCTACCACGTCATTCGAGCCGAAACCCCTGAAGGCAAGGATCTTCCGACACTTGATCCTGAAGCCAGTCACGTGATGGAGATCTACAACTGGCCCGGCAATGTGCGAGAGCTCGAGAACGCGATAAAGCATGCGCTGGCCTTCGCCACAGACGGCAGAATCAAACCCGGTGACCTTCCCGCAAAAGTCGTGGAGTCAGCCAAGTCAGCCCCCTCTCCGGCAACGGCAGGACAGAACCAACCAGGATCCCTGGACGCAGAGAGAGGAAAATCTCTGAGAGCCTTCCTGCGCCAGAAGGAGAAAGAGTACCTGCAGCAAGTGCTCTCTCTTACTCGAGGCAACAAGGAAGAAGCCGCCAAAGCTCTCAAGATAAGCCTCGCGACACTCTACAGAAAGCTCCCCGACTCGGAAGCATAGCCTTCTCAGCAATTCGCATAGTTGACATTCTAGTTACTCGTTTCTGCGAATTGAGCTTATCATCTCCGCGAACCGCCTGTGCAGACGCGGACCCTGTTCATCATGCACCCACCGATTTATCTATCTTGCATACAACATCTTGCTCATGCCTGCGAACACCTGAGAATGGAGACTTGGCACAAGCCCTGCTTGATAGTCACCCGTTGTTTAGGGTTCGAGTGTTGGGGCAAAGTCGCAGCCCAGAGCAAAAGGAGGAAGTGCGATGAGTAAGAAGAGTGGTTTCACGTTGGTGGAGATCATGATTGTTGTGGCGATCATCGGCCTTCTGGCCGCGATCGCGATTCCTTCATTCGTGAAGGCCCGTGACACATCCAGGCAGAACGCCTGCATCAACAACCTGCGTCAGATTGACAGCGCCAAGGAGCAGTGGGCCATGGCGAACAACATCGCGGGCACCGCGGCTGTTGTGACGACCGCTGTTGATTCGTACATCAAGGGCGGCACGACTCCGGTCTGCCCGGCCAGCGGCACGTACACCTACCAGGCGATGGGCACGGATCCGAGCTGCTCGGTCACAAGCCCGAACGCTCACGCTCTGTAATTCGAGTCTTCTGACTGAATCTCGAAAAACGAAGCCCCGCTCTTGCAGCGGGGCTTCGTTTTTCTGTCTGGGCTTCGCTTCCTGTTCCTGCCGTTGTCCAAGATCTCTGCTGACACTTCCCGATCGTCAGCCTAATATCCGCCTGCGCTCGCCTGCTTGATTTGCGGCAGGGGAGTGCAAGCCCGATATGCGAGCCGTTGTACTGATACCTTGCTACAGGGAACGCGGAAGGATCGGCAATGTGGTCCGATCCGTCCGCGCCGCCTTCCCCGATTTGGACGTCGTCGTGATCGACGACGCCTCGCCCGATTCCTCCGCATGCGAAGCGCGCTCGGCCGGTGCACTCGTCCTTCGACACGGCTGCAACCTTGGATACGGAGCAGCTCTCGAGACCGGCTATATGCACGCCCTTGCGTCGGGGTACGACTTCGCCGTGCAGATGGACGGCGACGGCCAACACCTGCCTGACCAAGTCCGACTGATCATGGCCCCGGTCCTCAATGGTTCCGCCGACATCGTAATAGGATCCCGTTACCGACCCGACGGCGCTACCGCCACAACCCCCTTGCGCCGCGCCGGACACGCTTTGTTCGCGTCAGTTCTCAGGCTCACTACCGGCCTGAGACTCTCCGACCCCACATCCGGCTTTCAGGCCATCACCCGGAGAGCTCTGCACCTGTTCACCAGCGGAGCATTTCCCTGCGACTACCCCGACTCGGATGTGATCCTGATGTGCAGGCTTGCAGGTCTCCGGATCGTTGAGGTGCCGGTAAGGATGGCCGATAGATCCGGCGGTCAGTCCATGCACGCCGGCCTTCGCCCTCTCTACTACTCCGCCAAGGTCACGCTTTCAATGTTCATAGTCGCCCTTAATTTCCTGGTCTGGCGCGCATGGAGGCGCGAACGTACCGCAAACGAAGCAGGCGAGAAGGGAGGAAGCACCCCATGTCTCTGAGACAGTTCATGGCTTCGATAGCCCTGAGTCTGCTGCTCCTGTTTCTCACGGTAAGGCTGGTTCAGAAAGGCAAACTTGACATTGCATACTGCTGGATATGGCTGGGCATCAGTGTCGGCGCGCTTTTCGTTGTTGTCAGGTATGACCTGCTCGTCAGGTTGTCCAACCTGATCGGAGCGGTAACTCCGACCACAACGCTTTTCCTGATGGGCTTCTTCGTCCTGCTGTTAATGTGCCTGCAATTCTCTCTTGTCATATCGCAGCATCGCCGCCAGATCCGGCGCCTGTCTCAGGAACTGGCGTTGAGAAACGGGGAAGGACAAGCTGGGAGGAACGGGAACAAAGCTTCAATAGACGCATAGCGCCCGGCACAGACGGCGCACGGGTCGCTCCCGATCAATTCCCGGATTCGTTCTCCGCCGCGGACACAGCGCGGAAGGATTGGCCGCTGCGGTACAAACCGATCCTTGAGACGATCTCCGCCCGGGTCTCCAGGGAACCCAAACCCGAAGAAGATGCGTCGAGTATTGAGATGGCCTTCCCGGCCATCTCGGCGGCCTCATCAAAACGGCCCGCCTCCGCCAGCGCCGCGCCCAGCACATCAAACGCCCGGTGACTGGTCCCTCCTGTCAGCTCCACCGCCTTCCGGGCGAATACTTCGGCTTCACCCGCATCCCTGACATTCACAAGCGGACTGGTTGCAAGCAACCAGGCATAGTCCGTACACAGCACCGCGCGGTCGGGCGCACGGCTGAGCGCGGCCCGGTAATACTGTTTCGCAACAACGTGCCTGCCCGATCTTGCCATCAGTCCCGCCATGAGCGCGTTTGCCCCAACCGATTCGGCGTCCACGGCCAGCGCCTGCCGCAAGAGAGACTCAGCTTCGACCTCCTCACCCAGCGTTATTCTGACAGCAGCAAGACTACAATACGCATCGGCAGCTTTGGGGTTCCATGCGATCGCACCGCGCAGGAGGGGCTCTGCTTCCCCGAACCGCCCGCGGTTCGACTCCGCCATGCCGAGTTGGACAAGAACAGGGTAGTAGACCGCCCCCGGATTCCGTGCAGCGACAAGTTTCGTCTGTCCGCCGCTGAGGATCGCCGTGTCCAGATCCAGCTTCAGCCCCGAAAGGACCTTGCACGCATCTTCATAGGCGCCCCGATCCATCAGGGCCTGCCCCAATCCCAGCCTGGCCCTGTAGTTTGCGGGACACTTCTTCGAAACATCTTCCCACATCCTCTCCGAGGACGCGTAGTCAGCATTCCGCTGCCATGTCGCGACCGAGAGAACGACTACCAAGACGGCTGCGACCACGGCTGCGGGCCGGCACAGAGAACGCCCGAGTTTTCGACACGCAGCGCTTACGACGACACCGGATCCCCCGACCAACGCTGTCAGCACAAAAGCAAGAGGAACATACATGCGGTGCTCGAACGCCGGGTCGGAAATCGGAATAACGCTGGATGTCGGAGCAAGCGTCAGAAAGAAGCCCGCCCCGAGAAAGCCCAGCGGATGCCGCTTGACAACCGCCAGGACGGAAGCGCCGCCCAGGAATGCCAGCACCAGCGCCTGAGGCAGCGTCTCATGCCATTTCTGCGCGATGGGCCAGCCATAGTCCAGACACAGGTTTATCGGAAGCAGAGCCAGACGAAGATAGTGCACGATCACACCGAACTGCGTCACGAGGTACCAGAGAGGCGGGATGCCGACCTCCACACGCGGGGCACTGAGTCCGTGGGCAGTGTTGTGGATCGTGTAGGAGAACTGGAACAGCCCGAAAAAAGCCCACGTCATGAACAACGCCACGTGCACCCATTTTCTCTTCCGCCATGCCTCGGCCGGACATTCGGCAAGCAGCCCTGCGTCGAGCACCAGCAACAACGGCGGAACGACAGCCATCGTTTCCTTCACACCCATCCCCAGCGCGCAGACGACGATCGAGAGATCAAACCATAACCTGGCCGCCCGGCCGCCGCCCATACCCCGGACAAACGCGTAAAGACAGAAGAAGGTGAAGAGACCCGCAAGAGATTCGTAGCGTTGACACACGTAGGTCACGCTTTCCGTCTGCAACGGATGCGCGGCCCACAGCGCCGCCGCAAGGAAACCCATCGAAACCTGATCCATTCCCAACGATTCTCTCACGCGTCGGAATGCCGCCGCCCTGCACAGCAACCCGAAGAGAACAAGGGCTGCTGCCGTATGTATTGCCACATTGACAGCATGGTAGCCTGACGGGTTGAGGCCTCCGAAGAAGTGGTTGAGCCGGAAAGTCAGATCCGCCACGCCGCGAGGCGAGGTGTTGAGCGGCCAGAGCCTCGCTATGAAGGGATTCGTCAGAATGACCCGGCTGTCGTCGAGTATGAACTCGGCGCCGAAGCTGTTTGAGTATGAAAGAACACAAACAGCGGCCAAGGCAAACGGCGCCAGAACACGCCAGTTGATGCGTTGGATTCCTCGGGTTGACATCAAGTAATCCCCCCCAGAACTCGACAAACCACCCTCTCGCAAGGCACGATACCACAAGGGACGGATCTTCTTTCAAGATATGCTGACCGACATACACCTTTCATCGGACTCCCCACGGCACGGGCCAGTCTCGAGGAACCGCCTGTTAGCGGTCTGTGCCGCGGCCTGCGTAGCTTGCTTCGGCCTGTTCCAGTTCTCGAACAACGAAGCAGACGTTGACCTGTGGGGCAACGTCGGATTTGTCACCTCATTGCCTTGGCAGGATGGCTATCTCAGGGCGAACACATACTCCTTCACGGAACCAGACCGGCTGTGGGTCAACCACGAGTGGCTTGCGCAGTATGTCTATAACGCGGTCTTCAGGTGTTGCGGGAATGCGGGCCTCCTGCTCGTCAAGATCCTGCTCGGGTTCCTCGTCCTTGGAATTGCGACTGCGGACTCCGCCAGGAGTAATGTGTCCGGCCCTCTGCGCTTCCTGTTCACGCTGCTCTTCGTTTCGACGATAGGTTACGGTTTTTCGACGCGACCGCATCTGTTCACATATCTGCTCCTGGCCATACTCCTTGTCTCACTGCGCCGCGACTGGCTCAGAAAACCGGCATTCTACCCGGCCTGTCTGCTCGGCGGTGTGCTGTGGGCCAACCTGCACGGCGCTTTCTTCATCGGGATCATCACGCTTCTCGTCTTCGGCTCCGCCGCTTTCTTCACCCGCACGCACACGGCATCCACCCGCCGCGCTCTTCCGGCCATCGCCGCGGCATGTCTGCTCATCGCGGCCAGCAGTCTCAACCCATACGGACTTATGCTGTGGGACTTCATCTCGGACGCTGCCGGCCGGTACAGGCCATTCCTGAGCGAGTGGGCCATGTTCAATCCCCTCCGCGACTTCCAAGACCACGCGGACTTTCTGCTGCTGGGCGCCGTGAGCCTGCCTGCACTGGTCAGGCCAAAGCGCACCGGACCGGAATGGCGATGCTTGCTGGCGGCATCGCTCGCCGCCGCGGTGCTCATGCGGCGTAACATCCCCATCTTCGCTATCGTCGCGGCGTTTGTGGTGCCAGCCGAGTTGGACGCCCGTGTATCGCGTCCGCTTGCCAGTCTCGCCGCCGGGGTGAGCACGAGCGTCAAGATCTCGGTTCTGACAGCATCCGCAATCCTCCTCATGGGCGCCGTCTTCTTGTTCAACAAGACCCATCCTGCTGAGATGGAAGTGCCACGCGACAAATATGCCGTCGACGCCATCCGATTCATGAAAGAACACAACATCCGAGGCAACGCAGTCATCTTCTTCGACTGGGCGGAGATGGCAATCTGGCACCTCTATCCGGATTGCCGCGTCTTTCTGGACGGGCGCTTCGACTGTGCATACAGCCGGGAGACATCAAAGGTCTATTTCGACTTCATCTACGCAGGTGAGCACGCTTCCAGAGCCATTGACGGGTACCCGACAGACATAGCACTGTTGCATGTCGGAAACCCCGCCACACGGACCATGCTTGCCAGAAACGACTGGGCGCTGGTCTACAACGACCCCATCGCGTGCATATTCGTGAGAAAGTCCCTGCACACAGACTTGCTGGAGAAGCTCGGCTCGACTGTCACCAGTGAGGGTTCACGCACACCGGCCTACTTCCCCTGACGGAAGCCGGCAAGCCATGCCGCGGCCAGATTTGAATAATTGTCGGTCCACGGCCTTGGCAAGGGCCCGGGGACATCAACCCAGCCGCGCATCTCTAACGCCCGCCTGAGATCGACAGAGGAATGATTGATCAGCGCAACCCACTCGGTAAGGTCCGCGTCCGGATGAACGTTGCCAGCGTTCGATGCCGTCAACGCCGTCAATCCGGCTTCTGCTGCGGTTGAGGCGACGAACGGAACCATGTTCAGAGCGCGGTTGGATAGATGCATCAGGCATATCCCGTCCGTGTTCATGGCGCCGCGGTACGTTTCAAATGCTTCCTTTGTAAGCAGATGCACCGGCACAGATCCACTGCTGAAAGCATCCACTATGATCACGTCATAAGAAGCCTTCGCGGCTGAAGCCAGCCCCAGCCGCCCGTCACACACGTGCAGCCGGACAAGCGCACCGCGCTCCTCAGCATCCCCGAGATACGAGAAGTACTTTCTTGCCACCGGCTCGTTGGCCGGATCCAGTTCGTAGATGTCCAGAACAGAGCCGCTCCCCGAGTATGCCGCGAGAGCACCCGTCCCAAGCCCGACCATTGCCGCGCGCTTCCCGGGCAAGATCCGTGAAGACAGGAAGTCGCCCGCGGGTGTGGACGGATGGTAGTAGGACAATGGGACTCCAGCCCCATCCCCTGCAACCCGCTGCCGCCCGTGCTGCGTGTTCCCGTGCTGGAGATACCGCAGCCCGGAATCCTCAAATACCCTGTACGTGCCGTAGTAGTTCCTCAGGCGAAGGATCTCAGAGCCTCCCGTGGCGGCCGATTCCGTAAACCCCAACCCGAGGGCAACCGCAGCCAGGACCGCAGCGGCCGACGACGCAGAAGAAGACCCCCGTCTCAAGGCAAGCGCCAGCGGCAAGCCTGCGGCAGGCACCATCACGAGCCCTGAAGCAGCCCCGGGAAGAAACTGCCTGACCGTCAGTGGAACGATAGTGACCGAACCGAAAGCCACGAGCGCCGGAATCAAGCCGGCCCGCACCCATGCCCTCCTCGATCCTGCGTCCGACACCGCCCACGCTGCCAAGGCAAGTGCAACAGGGTATTCCGCGTGCCATTTGAAACAGAGCGGCGCGACCCATGCCACCAGGAAACTTCCGGCGAACCCGCCCGCGGCAACTGCAAGATAGAACGAGGTCATCCCCTGCGCATGGCCTGGCCTGGACCTGACCAGACTCTCGGTGCATCCCAGACATACCCCGCCAAGAACGGCAAGGTGAAGCAAAACCGCCGCGGGAGCCGGCAACGACATCCTCAACGACGAGACAAGGCAGAGGAGCCCCCCGCACGTCAATGCCCAGCCGAAGAAGCGCCGGGTGCATTCCTGTCGCGGCGGCCGGCTCCCGAATGATACGACGAAACATCCGAGATACACAGAGAGCGGCAACACCCAGAGAAATGGGATCGAGGCCAGATCAAACGACAGCCTGTTGGTGGCCGCCAGAAGAAGAGCGCAGGATGCGAAGGAGAGCAGAAACCACCGGATGTATGCCGAAGGCCGGATCTCGACCGGGAAGCCGGATGTCGCGACATCATCGTCCCGTTCATGCCCGCGGCGGGGCAGGGAAGCAATCAGCAGCACGAGCAGTACTACGTATGCCAGTGACCACGCGAAGGCCTGCATCGAGAGGTCAAGAAACGGTTCCAGTACAAAAGGGTACAGCAACAAGGCTGATATGGACCCGGTATTCGATGCCGCGTAGAGAAGATGGGGCCGTGACGCTAAACGGCCCGGGGTCGCCCTCACCCATCGCTGCAAAACAAGACTGACGGTCGAGAGGGCCACTGCCGCAAGGGCGGCGCGCCTGAAGAGCCACGCAACCAGCAACCGAGCGCCGGGCGGAGCAGTCCCGCCCTGATGGACGGAGACATCAAGAGGAAGAAACAGCAATGGCGTCGCGAGGATGAAAAGGTGCACAAGCATGGCCCGCCTCAGGCCCATCTTCCTGTGCGTCCACAGGGAGATGGCATAGCCCGCAAGAAGCGCCCCCTGGAAAAACACCATGCAGGCGCCCCAGACCAGGCTGCTGCCGCCATACACGGGAAGAATCGCCTTGGAGACCATGGGCTGGACCACGAAGAGCAGGAAAGCTCCGATGAATGCGGCGGCAACGTATGCCGATGAAGCAAGCCCCGCGACGAAGCGCGATGCGTTGGGAGCACCATCCGTGCATGCGCAGCTTGACGGAGCATCCATACGGGATCTCAACCTATGTCGAGGATCCTGCTCTCACTGCCGTCCCCGCCATCATCCGCGCCCGCAAGGTATCTCGTGGTTTTGTACTCGGAGACCTCGTTGAGTTTGTGAAGTATGCTTCCCAGCACTTCGGCGGCCTCGATACTCATCTCGACCAGCTCGCCCACAACGGGATCAGACCTGTCCACTTTGGCCTGCATCATGCCCAGGTTGGCCAGCAGCACGGTCGCAGGCTGCCCCAGATGATGGCACGCGGCTCCAAGACTCTCGAGCATTACCCGGTGCCGCTCGGCCTCCATCTCCGCCTTCTCCGCGCGCTTCCGGTCGCTTATGTCGGCAAAGGACAACACTATACCGATTGTCTCACCTTCGCTGTTCCTGTTGCACGCGGCCGCTACCTGAACTTCAAACGTGGCCCCGTCTCTTCGCAGCCCACTTACCTCGCCCGCCCAGCTCTTCCCCTTGACGGTCACGGCCGCGAGCATCTCGTCGATATCCGGCGAGGACACCAGAAGCTCGCGCACATTCTTTCCCATTACCGCTTCCAAGTCCGGCAGGTTCCACATCCGCAGCATCGAGGGATTGGCGTACTCTATCTCCGCGTTTATGTTGGCCACCGCGATGCCGTTGTCGGCATTCTGGATCGCATTGTGCTCCGTTCTCAGCATTTCCTCAGCCTGTCTCCGCAGGGTGATGTCGCGAACGTAGAAACACAAGCGGAGGCCCTCGGCCACAAGGAGTTTGCTGACAGCTATCTCGGAAGGGAAATACCGTCCGTCTTTGCGCATACAGTAAGCCTGAATAAGAGTGAACCTCTCGTTCGACAGGTTCTCCATGATGGTCTTGAGCAACCCCTCGTCGGCGCCGGAAACAACGTCCCATATGTGAAGGCTGCAGAATCCTGCATGGGTGTATAAGAAGAAATCGAGGGCGCGCACGTTGACATCCAGTATCGCGCCCTGATCATCACAGATGATTGCGGCGTCGTAGAGGCTGTGAAGGAGCTGCTGATAGATGGAAGCGTCAGGACCGTGCGCACCAACTCCGTCGACCGGCTCACGCGCTCCTGAAGACGCAACCACAACGCGCGTCTTCTTGTCCTCCACCGGCTCCATGGGAGTCTCGGGAATGAGGTCTATCCTCATTGTCTTCGACAGTTGCTTCTTATGATCCATGGTCAACCACGTCTCCTGCAATCTGCCGCACCACGCGCAGTCTCGGTGAAGCTACCAACCTTCACGCCGACAGTGCAACGTTTTTGAGGGAGAATATGCGGACTGCGACGAAGTGCCTTGCCTGCCCCATTCGCCAGACCGGCCGCGCACAGGGAATCAAGCGATGAAGCACGGAATGACTGCCGTCGGCATTCGGGCATCCGGCCCTGACGTGGCGCCTAACCCCGACTCGCTTGACTGCGACCAGTCGCAATCGTGAGAAGGCGCTCTCCCGTCGGAAGGGGACTTCCCGCAGAACTTACGCGGTCACAACCCCCGATCACATAGGTTCTTGCCGCCCGCGAAGAAACGGGTATGATCTTTGCCAAGCAAAGGCACACGTCGTGCTTGAGCCAGTACGCGGCGCGTATGCCCTGAGGAAGAGGCTTCGGGATCGGTTTCCATGGCATCGTTCAAAGACATTCTCGACAAAGTTAAGCAGGGGCCTGCTGACGTTGTAGGCATCGACGTCAGGCGCACTGTCGTGCTGGCTGTAAGAATGCGTCGCGTCGGCGCGACCACCTCGCTGTCGGCAGCCGCGGCGCTGCCACGTGCCAACGAAGACTCCGAAGAAGCGCGCAAGCCGATGGAGCTCCCGGCCAAGCTCCGCGCCCCGCACGCTGCAATTGCAATAGAAGGCTCTGAAGCCACAGTGAAACTGCTCATGCTGCCCGGCCTGCATGATGGCGGACTGGAATCACGCCTTGTGACAGGCTTGGGGATCCGGGACACATCGGGCCGTCGCATCGGATACAAGGTCATTACGGAAGGACACGGACGGCAGGAATCCCTCGTTCTCGCCGCGGCGGTTGCGGAGGACGAGATATCAGGAGCACTGTCCTTTTTCCCGTCCGGAAGACCTGCCCCGCATTCTGTCGAGATAGCCGGGCTCGCCGCGATGACGGCGTTCACGAACGGACCGGGCATGTCCTTCAAGGCAAAAGCGGTCGCGTCACTGAACATAGGAGAGCGGTGTTCTTACTTCGCGGTCTTCAGCAAAGGCATCCCGGTGCTCTGCCAGCGCCTTGAACTGGGCACTCACAGCATCCTCGAACGCGTACAGGAATCGCTCGGAGTCGATGCGCAAACCGCAATGGGAGTTCTGACGGACGGGGCGTTCGATGTTTCCGACATCGCGGGAGACGTTGCGGGGCAGATGCTGAACCGAATCGCAGTGTCGAGAGACTACGTGGAGCGCCGCGAAGCATGCCGCATCCGGTCCCTGTTCATCTCCGGCTCGGTCGAGGCGGGACGAGACCTGATCACGCCGATGCAAACCGCATTCGACGTTGAAAGATGGAATCCGTTTGAGCACGCGTCGGTTCCCGAAGGCGTTTTGGGAGAGGACATTGGCGACCCGGCCAGGTTTGCAGCGGCGATCGGAGCTTGTCAGGCTACGCTGGAGGCCAAATGAATCTGCGCGTTGACCTTATCCTGCCGTCAGAACAGCGCAACCCCAGCCTGTTCACGCCGGCATTCGTGGTGAAGGTCATCGCCTTTTCCATACCCGTCCTGATCGGGGCGTCTCTTGCGTTCGTCGCCGTTCACGTGTGGAACAAGACCGCCGCCGTGGACAAACTGGAAAGGAAATGGCTGGAGGCGGAGCCGAAGCAGGAAATGGCCATCAGGATCGCGGCGGAGCTGAACGTCAACAGGCGACTCAAGGAAGAACTCGACGGTTGGCGTCGCTCTCAGATCGTCTGGCACACCCAGCTTGCCGCACTGCCACGCCTCGTGCCACCGGCAATACAGCTCGTCGAATTGAACACCGATCAGGTTCTTCTGACCCTCGAGAAAGACAAGGCCATGGCGCGCAGCTTCACGATGCAGATCAGGGGCAGATCCGTGGGCAAGGGCTCAGATCTTGCCGTCGATGAATTGGAGCAGAACTTGCGGACTTTCTCCGTCTTCGCGACACAGCTGGAGTCTGTCGAAGTCGCCGCATTCTCAGCCGATACGTCTAAGAATGCATCTCCTGATGACAGGCTTTTCGAGATACGCTGCCGGTACAAGCCGAGGGCCTTCTGATGAAGCTTCCGGACAACCGCAACGACCGCATCAAGGTTCTCGTGCTCGTCGCAGTCGGATCCATCGGCGTCGTCTACGGGGTAGCCTTCGGCCTGATTCGTCCCCTCATGGCCAGGAATCAGAAGCTCACCGACGACATGGACAGGATCAACAGGAACCTTGGAAGTTCTGCGGTGCTGATATCGCGCATTGAGACGACCCGGGCCGAGAACATAGCCATCGCAAACGAAGTCCGCGACATATCGGCGCGGTATCTTCTGAAACCGCGGCACGGCAACTACCTCATCGGCGCCACGCGGTACATGGAGCAGTGCACCGACCCTGATTCCGGCATACAATCGATCAATGAACTGGGCGTTTCGGTTCTGGAAACTCGCGAGCCGTCGGCCGGCCCGGATCAACCGAAGAAGACTTTCAAGTCGTACACGGCGGAAATAACCGCTAAATGCAGCATGAATGCATTGGCCAGACTTCTCAACCGCGTGGAGACGGGGAACCCGTATTTGTGCGTCTCCAAAGTGCAAGTTACGTCGGATGACCGCGACCCGCAACGGCATCGTGTTACTTTCCGGGTTCAGTGGCCCATATGGGGTGATCCCGAAGCAGAGGAAACGCTGGTGGCTCAAGCGGCCGAAGGCGCCATCGAACAATGACAACACCGCCTGGAATACGATCGAAATTGAGAACTCCCTTCTCGATTCTCCTTCTCCTTGCCATCGAGGTCTCCGTCTGCCGCGCGTCGGAGGAAGCAACGCCAGACGCAGCCGGCGGCGCCTCGAACATGCCTCCATCAATGGTTGAGCGGGACCCGTTCTGGCCGGTCGGCTATGTCCCTCCCCCTCCGGACTCTGTTGACGGCGGGTTGGAAGAGGAAAAGGAACCAGAGATAACTGTTCCCATCGAATGGCCTTCTCTCACGGTGAAGGGCATAACCCGGGCACGCTCAGGACGTTACATTGCCGTGCTGGATGAAATCGGTCTCGTCGAAGCCGGCAGTACAGGCTGGATAACCCGCAACGGTGTAACGTACTGTTGGAAGATAACGGACATAAACAAGAAGGGCGTGTTCAGCCAGAGACTGTATTATCGCCTGAGCACGGACGAAGAAAGGACCAAGCCATGAAACTGAAGATGCCGGTTGCGTTGGCCGCGGTTGCCATTGTTGCTGCAGGGGCTGTCCTGTTCTGTGGATGCGAGGACGACCCTGACGTCAGCGACATCAATTCCATTGACTCCTATTTCGGGGCCAACCAGCCTGACGTGGACGAACTGGCCGACCCCGGCAATCCCGTGTTCGGACAGGGAGTCGCGATAGTGCCCCAAACCTACAACGTGACATTCGCCGGCCAGCAGGTGACATTCGCGGTCAAGGGCGGAACCCCTCCCTATTCCTGGCAGGCCGCAAACATCGCGTTCGGCGACATCATCGGCGTGAGCGCCAACACCGCCACCGCGATCTACGGAGCAAACAAGGTCGCGCCGAACAGTGTCACGGTGACCGACGATGAAGGACTGACCGCATCGGCGGAAATAACGGCGGACACAACGTTCCTGATAATACCGGGCATGGTAACCCTCACTGCGGCGCAGACGAACGCTCCATTCACGTTCACCATAACAGCCGTCAACTTCGGATCCTCGGGTGGCATCGAACCGCTCGGGAACTGGAACGTTTCCATTCCGGCGCTTGGCACGATCAATCCGAACTCCGGAGTCTACACGGTGACCAGCCCGAGCGGTGCCGTTGGCTCAAACACGGTCTGGAGAGTGGATGCTGCGGGCCAGATTGCATATGCGGCGGTAGTGACTTATCCAAAACAATAGTGGAATCCGGGGCGGGAGGAACAGATGAAGAGTATACGTCCATTGTGCCTGCTTGCTTTGTGTTCGGTTCTCGGCGTGCTGCGCGGGGTCGCCGTCGCGCAGACCAATGGAACCGCGGCCGCATCGAATGAAGTCGTGTTCGTAGCCATCGCCGACGATACGGGACCGGTCCTGCCGGCAACAACCAACGACGCCAACCTCATCAGCATCACTCTCGATGATGTTGCTCTGGTGGACGTGGTGCGCATGTTCACCCGCATATCAGGCGCGAACATAGTGGCCTCGGCAACAAATCTCGAAGGGCGCGTCACGGTCAACCTCACCGATGTTCAGTGGAAACCCGCCCTGACGGCAATTCTTGACATGCATGATCTCGCGCTCATGGAGAAGACGCCGGGCTCCGCAGTGTACAGCATCGTCCCCAAGCCGGCGGACGCGCCGGAACCGATGGTGGTCAAAACAATCTTCCTTAGATACGCAACCGTCCCCGAAGTCTCCATGGTTGTCAGCAACCTGCTCGTGCAGAACGCGGCCGTCTCCGCCTTCCCGTCGCGCAATGCGCTTGTCCTCAAGACAACCGAAGCCAACCGTATCGAGGTGGAGAGAGTCATCGATGAAATAGACAAGCTTCGCGAACAGGTCTTCATAGAGGCGAAATTCCTGGAGTTGAACGACTCGGCCATCCGCGATCTCGGAATCAACTGGCAGGTGCTCGAGGGCTATGGCGCTTCAGCCAGCCCCTTCAACTGGAATTATTCCGAAAACCGGACACGCAACAACTCTGTGGCAGCAGCAGACTCGCGTGCCGGCAACAGGATCGCGAACGACGGGGTCAGGAAGTACTACGATATCTACGGCAAGCAGATTCAGAACGAAACCGTGGATTTCAAGGAAAGCCCGGATGGCGAGGTGGTTACTATCCGCAGCATCGAACCGACTTACACGATCGCCGACTCTCTCGACCAGAACCAGAGGGTAACCGAAGATGTGAAAGATTCGTTTGTGAAGCAGATTGCCGACATCCGCACTTCGGTGCTCAGCGTGGATGACTTCCGCCTGGTCCTTAGCGCCCTGAAACAGATGAACGGAGTCAGCATTGTCTCAAATCCGAAGCTGATTGTCGCTAACGAGGAATCTGCCGTAATACATGTCGGCAGGCGTGAGCGGCCATTCCAGTCGGTTGTCACCCCGGCGACGGAAACAACGGCGCCCTTCGTAACCTACAACGCCGGCGACCCGGTTGACACGGGCGTAAAACTGACAGTGACCCCGACCATCAACACGAGTTCGAATATCACCGTCAGGATAGAGCCGGAGTTGACCCGCTACCTGGAAGACAAGATAGCGCCTAACGGCCAGACATTCCCGGTCGTCGCCACCAAGAAGATACAGACGGTGTTCTGCCTCGAAAACGGCAAGACGGTGGCCATCGGCGGCCTCACGGAGACGACAGAGGGGGACAGGACAAAGAAAATTCCTCTCCTTGGAGACATACCCCTCATCGGCCGGTTCCTCTTCTCGCATACGCACAAGGAGAAGAACCAGCAGGAAACGATAATTTTCGTCACCCTCGGCATCGCTACGCCGGGGAGTATAGGCCCGAAACAGGGCCTGCCCGAAGACGCCGCACTCGTTCACCGCAAGTTGCTCCAGGATTCCCCGAAGCGCAAGCAGATGGAAGCGGAGATTGAGGGACTGATCAGGAAGATGGAAGCCGAAGAGAAGAAGCCCTCCGAAGACACCGGCAAGGCTTCGGAGACAAAGGCTCAGCCGTGAGAGGCTTCAGGTCAGAGACCTGGGCATATGCCGTCCTTCTTCTTCTTCTGTTCGCCACGGCATCTCTTGCCGTCGTTCAGACAATGCATTTCCTGGACGACAGGCTGTCGCCGGACATGGCGCGCGCCACATCAGCCGCGTTGTGGGCTTTGACCCTCGGCTTCATGTCCATCGCCGGCGCGTTCGGCCTTTGGGGTATCCGTATGGCCGCCGAGGCCGAAGGGCGAAGACGGGTTGGCAAGTTCGTCACGGAACTCGACCACCTCAGGGATGCCATACTCACTGCCGACCGCAGCGGCCGCGTCACGGGATTCAACGCGGCGACCAGATCCTTCGCCACACTTCCGGATGTGCCAGGCACCGTCAGGCTCGGGGACGTCTTCCCGTGCCTGACACACGCCGACTGCGAACTTCTCGCCCGGCCGGCGGACCCCGTTGAACTTGAGCGCCCATGCGAGTTCGGCGGACAGAAACGCACGCTGCGATTCAGAGCCCAGCAGTCCGAAGGGTTGTCGGTGGTAATGATCAGCGACATCACAATGATGAACAGGGCGCGATTGCGCAATCGCCAGGTGGCCAGGCTTCAACTCCTGGAACAGATGGCAAACGGTGTGGCTCACGATTTCAGCAAACTCTTGTTCTCGATCGCCGGCCACGCTTCGCTGCTTGCCAGGCTCCCCGCGGGGTCCGAGGAATCCGCGTCCTCGATTCGCGCCATCGACCAGTCCGCGCGGCACGGGTCGATGGTCACAGCGCGCCTGCTAGGCCTGATCAGACCGTCCGTTTCGTGGCAGCCAACCATTGACGTCAGAGACCCCCTCGAGATGGCCGCCGCGGTACTCCGCGACACACTGTCGAGAGGGTGGACGGTCGAGACGAGTGTCGAGAGCGTTCCGCCTGTAGGCATGCCACGAGCACAGCTGGAACAGGTGGTCCTCAACCTCGGCCTCCTTGCCGCGGATGCAAACCATGTTCCAGGCACAGTAACCATATCAGCCGCCACTGATCCGGAACTGGGGCTGGAACGAAGAGGCGACTATGCCGGCGCCGTGGTCATAAGATCGCAGGGCGGGGACGCGGAACGCCGGAATACGGGTGAAGAGGTGCACGATCAGTCCCCGGGATCCGAGCCTGGAATCATTCAGTCAGTACTCGAGTCGGCGGTTGCTGAGTGCGGCGGCCGGCTCGACTCCCTGCAAGGCAGGGACAGGTCACCCGTCTACGTTGTATGGATGCCGGCTGCCGATCCATCCTCGTTGACTGAGGACCGTTCGGAATTGCCCCAGGAACTCGCCGCCTACGCGTCCCACTGGCACGTGCTGATGGCCACTTCCAGACAGCACGCCGGCCTGCGCGAGCGCATGGAACTGCTCGGAATGAAGGTCGAAAGAGCGGGCGAGATAGCGTCCTCTCTGGCTTTCATGGAGTCAGAACCGGCGCTTGACGGCGCCGTGTTTGACATAGGCATGCTTCAACACGGCGCGGCAGGCATAGTCAGGGCCCTGATCAAACTCAGCCCTGGCACCGGTTTTGTGGTCTGCGGGGAACCTGAAGGGGATCTGGCGGCTTTGATCTCCGACGTCGTCTTCACGCCGGAGTTCGCTTCCCCGGACCGGATCATCCTCGCGATGATGGAGGCAAGAGCCTTGTCCCTGCGCCGGACCAGGCAGTAGCGGTAACGGCCCAACACGGAGGCATCACGATGCCCGCAGAACCCGATGTAGTCGAACGCATCCCCGTCGTAGCAAAGAGCTTTGCAGCCATCGCGTTCTGGCAATTCGCGGCGTTTCTCCTCCTGATACTGCTCATATGGGCGAACGGGACGGTTGATCTTCCTTACCTTGTATTCGGCACCGAAAAGTCGGGCTTGGACTTCTTCGGCTGTTCCGTTTTGACATGCGGCGTCATGGTAACCGCAATCCTTACGGTCGGGAACACCTACCTGCGGCAGAGAAAGTTCGCCGCCAGCCTGGTCACCGTGTGTTCTTCGTGTCACAGGGTACGCATAAGCCGCCAGGCGTGGGAGGCGGTGGAGGACTATATCGCCAGCCATTCGGCTGTCACATTCTCGCACGGGCTCTGCCCGGACTGCATGGAGAAGATCAGAACGAGCGAAGGTCTTGATCGGACCCAGGGCGTCCGCCCTGAGTGAGGATCAGCCGCCGGAACGTATGTAGGCATGGACCAACTCGACGATCCTGACCCAGTGCGCGCTGAATGTCGCCATAGCGTCCTGCCCCACGCCGATGAGAATGCCTGCGACCAGCGCCCTGATGAAGAACCTGTCGGACCTTGCAAACAGGTAGTACAGGGCGTACGGCGGAAGCAGCAGGCCGATTATCCCTGCCAGCACGGAATCATGCAGTACCGTCAGCACCACCACCACGTGAACCACCGCCGCAACGTAGAACGACGCACTCCTCATCATCTCGAGGCGCGCCGGATCCAACCACCCGCCGTAGCGCAGTCCAGCCATGATGCCGCCCAGCACAAAGAATATCACCCAGCTCGCAATGTGCGAGAAGGTGAAGACGGCCCCCGAAACACGCCGCTGCTTCGGGCGGATCGGGATCGGTTTGGACCGCCCGCCGGCCCTGCCAACGCTCAACGCCGGCTCATCCGGCTTCGCCCCCACCGTTTCGCGGACTTTGAGACGGCGCGCCTGAACATCCATCGGCGGTTCGTCGCCACTGCCGGCCTCACTCGATTGTAGCTGAACATGTTGAGAGCACTTCGGACAAACGTAGCGGAGTGCCGCTACGGACGTCCGAACTCTTGCCCCGCATGCCGGACAAACTCTCTCCGTATCGCCCATATCACACTACTCCAAGAACCACATTGTCTATCAGCCTGGTCGCTCCCACACGGGCGGCCACAGCAATCATGATCCCCGGCCCAAGTTCCGATACAGGCTTCATATCTTCAGCCGCAACGACTTCCACATACTCAGGCACCGCAACCCCGCCTCCTGAAATCCGCTCACCTATCCCCGCCGCGATACTCCTCGCGGATCTTTCCCCATTCGCATACCTGGCCTCTGCCCACCTGAGAGCACGGTTTATGCCCAGCGCAACCATGCGCTCATCGGCCGACAGGTATCGGTTCCTGGAACTCATCGCGAGCCCATCCGACTCACGGACTATTGGCGCGGCAACTATTTCAACGGGAAAATTCAAATCCCTTACCATCCGCTTAATGACCATCAACTGTTGTGCGTCCTTCCGGCCAAAAACCGCAACGGCGGGCTTCACGATGTTAAAGAGCTTGGCCACAACCGTCGCAACACCACGGAAGTGTCCCGGACGGCTTGCGCCACACATGCCACGGGAAATAGCGGCCTCTTCCACGATTGTGGACGCGTCCTCCGCGTACATCTCGCTGACCGCGGGCGTGAACACCGCATCCACTCCCGTTGCCTCGCACATGCTCAGATCGCTCCCCAGTACCCGCGGATAGCGTTCAAAGTCCTCTCCAGGGCCAAACTGCGTCGGATTGACGAATATGCTTACGACGGTCACGTCGGCCATCTCGCGAGCAAGCCGCACAAGCGACATATGCCCCTCGTGAAGACATCCCATCGTCGGCACGAAGCCGATGCGCTCACCCGCGCGGAAGCATGAGTCGGACCATTCGCGCATTGATTGAACGGTGCTGAAAACACGCATATCTATGTACCGCCTGCGCAGTTCCCTAGCGGGACAGGCGCCGCTTCACAACATCCAGGAGGACATCGTTGCTTACAGGCTTTGCCAGCAGGGCATGCACATCGCAGCTTTCTTCGACAACCCTGCGTACGGTTTCGGGCGGAGTGAAGCCGGTGCAGAAAACCACAGACGGCATCTCCCAGTTCGACTCCCGACACGCCTGTTCTATCGCAAGAAATGCGGCCCTGCCATCCATCCCGGGCATTCGCAGATCCATAAGGAGAAGCCCCTGGTGCCGCTGCCTGAAGAGTTCAACGGCCTGGCCGCCGTCCTCTGCAATGTCAATTTCGTGTCCCGGGAGTTCAGAGGTGAGGATAAGGCTGAATAAACGCCGGATGGCGCGTTCGTCATCCACTATCATTATTCTGTCGCGCCTGCACGGTTGCCGCGCGACCGCAACACACTCAATCGCATCCGTCACACGCCCTCCCGCATTGTTGGCAGACTCACTGAAACGGTCGTGCCTTCCTTGCCGGATGAGACATCTATGTGCCCCCCATGGTCCCTTACGGTGACCCACACAAGACTCAACCCCATGCCGGCGCCGCGCCGCCCGCCACGGTGCTTCGCGGACTCAAGAGGGCAGAAGAGCGATGACATTTCCCCTTCACTCATTCCGTGGCCTGAGTCCTGCACACGAAGCCACGCGTACTCTCCGGCAGGGACCAGCAGCCCGCAGGTGCTCGTTCGTCCGCCGCTCTCCGACTTGAGCCCGGTCGATATCCGCAGCTTGCCGCCTGACGGCATGGCCTCAAAAGCATTGGAGCATATCTCGCGAACGGCCATGTCCAGCGACTCAATATCGCATAGTATCGCGGCGGTCTCACCACCACGGGAGCATTCCACCGCAATGCCCGGGCACACTTCGGAAACCACAGACGCAGCCGCAACAGCCATATCGTTCATGTCATGAACGACACGCTCTCCGCGGTCTCGTCCGGACAGCGCAAGCAGCCTTCGCATGAAGCAAGTGATGCCGTCCAGAGCCTTCTCCATGCTGTCTATGTAACCAGTCGCTTCGTCCTGCCCCTCGACAAAACACCGCAGCAACTCGGGGTATGCGGCAAGGGGAACAAGCATGTTGTTCATGTCGTGAGCAATCTTGCCGGCCATGCTGCGCAGGGACAGCGCACACTCCGGATCCAGTCGCCTGAGGTCCAATCCGCCAAGAGGCATCTGGCAACTCCTTCTTGAGGGGCCGCTTCAACCGGCCGACATCTCATCCACTGCTGCGCCTGACATGTAGACTGTCTGCGACGGGAAGGCAAAGGATATCCCTTCCTCGTTGAATCTCTCAAGTACCCTGAAATTGACTCCTTCCGAGAAGGCCATGTAGAGAAAGTAGTCGGCGGGATGATACCAGTAGATCACGTTCAGCTTCAGCGCCCAATCGCCAAAATCGCCAAAGAACACCCTTGGCGGCCTGTCCTCCTTCATCCCTTCGTGGTCTTTCAGGATGTCCCTGAGAATGTCCAGCGCCCTCCGCACCTTGGCCGGAGAAGTGTCATAGGTGATGGTGATCGTCATGGTGCGTCGTATGTACTCCCGCTTCCCCATATTGCATACGGACCGACTCACCATCTCGGCGTTCGGCACGGTTACCAACGCCCCTTCAAGAGTGCGGATCTTCGTGGAACGGAATCCAACCGCCTCCACCGGTCCATCATGCCCGTCAACAACTATCCTGTCGCCCACCTCGAACGGCCTGTCTCCAAGTATCACCAACGACCCGAAAAAGTTCTTTATCGTGTCCTGCCCGGCAAGCGCCACCGCGAGCCCGCCCACTCCCAGGCTGGCCAGGATGGTCGTGATGTTCTTTCCGCTCACTTCCTGGACTACGTTCAGAATCACGATCATCCCGATTATGATCCTTACACTGCGCCCGACAAGCGGCACCAGGACATCGTCAACCTTGCTCTCGGTCCTGCTGGCAAGACGCATGAGGAAGAAATCTGACAGGTCACACAGGCAATAGAATGCGTAGCCCGCGGCAGCTGCGTTCAGTATCGCCCCGATGGAGTCGGCCATTGAGGAAGGCACCGCATCCAGCACAAGCACGGCGCGGGCGGCATGGAATCCTATCGCTGTCGACACCAGAACCCACGTCCTGGATACAGCACGCAGCAGAACCCCGCCCCAGGCATCCTTGCCGCCAAACCGGCGGTCGGCAACGCGTTCAGCAACGATCTTGACGATTTGGCCGATGGCTGCCGCAATCAGAATCAGAGCAAGAAACAACAGCCACCGCCACACAGCGTTGCCCGCAATACTGTGTCCGACAAGCCAGGATGGCACCTGCATCGCCTCTATCCCCCTGCCTGTTGTTCCAAGCCGCCGCAACTGCACGGGCGCTCGTTCGAAGACTACCTGTCGCCGTCAGGCGCCGGCTCGTCGATGACCCGGTCAGCAACCAGCACCGGTATCTCATTGCCATCCAGCCAGTACTCGCGGCCTTCAACTCTTACGTACCGGCCCATCATCCCGAAGAGCACCTGTCGGTCGGCAACAAGATAGCGAACCGTGTAGGACTTGTTGCCCGGCAGATCAACACGAAGGAAATACCGACTGGGCCTTCGGAAAGAGAACGACGCGGGCTGAACAATGCCGGCGATCCGAACGGATCGGCCCTGAGGAATGCCCGGTTTCAAAGCCCGCCCTTGAAGGCCGTCCAGGGGCTGCACCTGACGAACGGGGGTCTGACCCTCCACGGCGACATCGGACGCGGCTGAAGCCGACTCCACCGACGCACAAAGGATCAGGCCGCAAGCGATGGCCCGTGCGGACATCCGTGCAACATTCCGGACAGGACCAGCACGCCGGTTGTCCCTATCGCCGCCAGATTCAAGCGTTCCACACACTTGCGGATCTCCGGTCAATCCGCCTTGGTCTTCCTCAGTCCGAGAGCCTTGTCGCCCGGCTTCCACTGCCCGCGCCGTTTCAGTATGTCTATGCGCTCAAACCGCTTGAGGACATTCCGTTTGGCGGCAATACGACTGGCCGCCTTGAGACTTGTATGCTGGCTCATCTACGCGATCTCCGATCTTAGCCCGCCTGCCCGCCCGGCAGAAATAGACCGGCCAGCCATGCGCCGCGCCGGCCGCCAAGTACGGGTACAACAGGCGCGGCCAGTCTTGCAGACACGCGCTCGATGTGTCAAACAGTAAGTCCCGAGGCCGGAGCGCGGATCTGCTCCGCTTTTGCGGTTGCATCACCTGCGCCCGTGGCATAACGTCGCCCGACGAAGCCGTTGGCCGCGCCACGGCGCTGCAGGAGTCCGGAAATGCTGCCCGTCAAACTCGACCGCCCGCTCGCGTGCCTCGATATCGAAGCAACCGGCATAAGCCCCAAGGCGGACAGGATCATAGACATTGCCATCGTCCGCATACTGCCGGATAAGTCGAGGGCCACTCACGAGTTCCGCGTCAACCCGCAGATGGCGATACCCCCTGAAGCAACAGCCATCCACGGCATCGGCGATTCGGACGTTGCTGACTCCCCGCCCTTCTCGGCCGTAGCACGGGGAGTTTTCTCCCTCCTCAACAACGCGGATCTCGCCGGCTACAACCTCCTCCGTTTCGATGTGCCGATGCTCGTCGAGGAGTTTGCCCGCTGCGGCATTGATTTCGACCCGGACGCGCGCCGCACGATTGATGTTCAGCGAATCTTCCACAGGAGAGTGCCGCGCGATCTGTCGGCGGCTCTCTCTTACTACTGCGGAGAACTGCACCTCGACGCCCATGGAGCACTGGCCGATGTGGAGGCAACCATCCGCGTTCTGGAAGGACAGTTTGCACGTTACGGGGACCTCCCGACGGATATGGATGAGCTCCATGAATACTGCAACCCTAGGGACCCTTCATGGGTGGACCGGACAGGCCGCCTGCGGTGGACGAACAACCAGGTGACCCTCAACTTCGGCCGGGCAAAAGGCACCCCTCTGCGCGAACTGGTGGAGAAGGACTCAGGTTTCGTGAAATGGATCCTTCGCAGCGATTTCCCCAGGGACACGAAGAAGATCGTTGAAGACGCTCTGAAAGGAATCTGGCCGCACCCGCCGGCGGCAACGCCGGCCCAGGATCAGGAGTAGCCCCTCAACTGCCCCTGTAGGTTTGCTCAACCTTGGCGGCTACATCCCGATAGGCGATGTCGACTGCATATATCTGCTTGTAGTAAAACACCGCCTGCTTCGAATCGCCGGTCAGTTCCAGAAGTCGGGCTATCTCGTATACGATGTCCTTCTTGACACCGTCCATCACGGGCAGTTCGGAATCCGCGGTCTTGAGCTGCTCGAGCGCCATGTCGTACTGGCTCTTCTGCTTGAAACATAGCGCCATCTGGAGCAGAGACCGGGTTCTGAACTTCGGACTCCGCTGCGACATCTGGAACTGCTGGATGGCTTCGTTGGTGTTCCCGCGCTCAAGCAGCAGCATCCCCCACTCGAACCGCACACCCAGGTCGTTCGGGTACCGCCGGACACGCTCCTGGAGGTCGTCGTGAATAAATCTCGTGCGCTCTGCTTCCATGGTCTCCGCATCTTCCTCGCGCCCCGCCTCCCTCAACTCGCTGATCTCATGGTCCATCTTCTGCAGAATCGCCGAACTGAGAGCCGCGTGCACTTCCGGGTCGCCCGCCGCAATCTCAGCCGCCTTGCGAAGAACCGACACAGCTTCATCAAATTGCCTGGTCTGGATGTGCAGACGCGAAAGAGCCCGGTAGTAGTTCACGTTCATCGGCTCCCGCTCAATCCTCGTGCGCATGTCACGAATCAAGGCGTCGGTGTCCCGGTCCGTCCTCACTGCCTTCGATTCCTTTTCCAGCAGGGCAGCCTCTTCGGTGTTCTTCATCATGTCACGATAGGACCCGCCGTCGGCAGCCGCCTCCCACCCGCCCTGCCGCATACTCGCCAGAGCGGTTACGTCCTTGAGCGCCTTCCTCAGTTGGAAATCATCCGGAAGCTTTTCGCAGAGACGCTCGTAACAATACCTGGACTCACGCATGCGGCCGACATCGAGGTACAGGCGCGCAAGGGCCTTGATAACAGCAAGGTCGTCAGGACTGGCGTCGTGCGCCTTTTCAAGAGTATGTATGGCGGCTTCGGACATCGAGAGCGCCTGTGCCGCCTCGGCAAAGAACATAACGAACTTCATGTTGAGCGCATCACGCTTCAGAAGCTTTTCGGCCACGGCAAGCGCTTGGAGTCCCTTGCCTGACTTGAGGAGCGCCATGCCCTGCAGGTACTGCGAAATGCCGGTCGCTGTGGACATCGCATGGGTGAGCGGCGTCACCTTGCCGCGCAGAAGCTTCTGTATTTCCGCGTCCCGCAGGGCCTTTCTGGCGTCAAGAAAACGGGGTTCTAGCTCCAGGCAGGAGCTCATCATGTCGATGGCGTAGTCAAGATTGCCCTTCTGCAGGGCCGCCACGCCTTTCCTGTAGTAGTCACGGACGCGTTCAGGAACGTTGTCCAGAGTAACTTCGGCCATCTTTCCAGCCTTCCGCCGCGTTTCCTCAAAACGGTCAAGACGCGCTCGTATTTAGCGGCCGGGCGGCTCCGGCGTCAAGTGTTGAAGACCCGCACGCTGTCTGGTACAGCATGGCCATGCGAATCATTCATCTGGCCGCGGCGGGACTGATGTGCTGCATGCATGCTTCGGCCGCCACTCGATCGTACCGGCTGCCGGACATCTGCGCAGGTTACGGCTTGCCGCCGCCCGCCATCAACGGAAAGACCGCCTCGTCCGCCGGCGCCCGCGGTTCGCTCTCCGTGGAGGATGGCAGCAGACTCGTCTCCATCAACGGCGTGTCAGTCTGGCTGAACGAACCGGTCCGCGCGTCAAGCGGGGTCTTCATTCTTCCCCAGGGAGATGTTTCAGGAACACTGGATCCTCTGCTTTCACCTCCAGCCCGCCGGCCGCGTGGCCGCAAATGGGTTGTTGTTCTGGACCCGGGACACGGGGGGAGCGATACGGGCGCGATCAGCCCCCGCAAGGTGTTCGAAAAGAAAGCCACCCTTGACATAGCAAAACGGGTCTCGTCGCATCTGAGAGGACTGCCGCTGGATGTCAGGCTCACACGGGAAAGAGACAGGGATACCCCCCTCGCCGCCCGCACCGCGCTCGCGGCGCAGGCAAACGCCGATATCTTCGTCTCCATCCACATGAACTCCGCACAAAACCGGACAGCGGCCGGTGTTGAGACGTATATCTGCGCGTCGGCCGGTTACAACTCCACCGCAGGCGGAGCGCCGTCGGCAACGCCTGTGGCCGGCAACGCATTCGACTCCGGGAATGTTGTTCTTGCCCATGCCATCCAGAAGGAAATGCTGCGTGCGACATCCGCCGACGACCGCGGCGTGAGACGCGCGCGGTTTGCCGTGCTGACGTCCGCCCCTTGCCCGGCCGTGCTGGTGGAATGCGCTTTTCTCTCGAATCCGGGCGAGGAGGCAAAGATCATCACCAGGCAGTACCGCGGCAAAGCGGCCGAAGGCATAGCAATGGGCATCCGCGCCTACGCCGGACTCTGAGTTACCTCCACGGGCCTGTCGCGCCGCGCTGAAATCATCTGGGCGGCCGCCTCGATAACCCTGTCCGGAGCTATGCTCTTCATGCAACGGATGTCCCCACGCATGCACGACCGCGAGAAACAGGGGCTGCAGTCATCGCCCGAAGTCAGCATCCTGTGCCGGTCTCCGTACGGCCCGGTGCGCATCGGATCCGTCGGCCCGAATAACACCAGCGCCTGGGTCCCGACTGCCGCCGCGGCATGCACGGGGCCGCTGTCGTTCGCGATCAACAGGTCCAGCTCGGCGAGAACCCCGGCCATCTGCACAAGCGTCAAACGCCCCGTCAAGTCGACAACCGGCACTCGGGCCGCCTCAATCACGCGCGCGGCGACGCCTGCGTCGCCCGCGCCGCCAATCACGTAGACCGTGGCCCCGCAGAGCTTCTTGAGACCGGCAGCCACAGCGCCGAAATACTCCTCCGGCCAGTTCTTCGTAGGCCATCTCGATGCGACAACCAACCCGACACGTGGCGCCGCATCGCTCAGAACCGGAGGCGGAAGCGCTATGGGAAAGCACGCATCCAGGAGCGGAAGCCCGAGCATCCTCACAACGTCCATGTTCTCTTCCACTGCATGCCGTTCCTTGTTGACGCGGCCTGCGACCTTGTCATAGAGGAAGCGCGCACCCTCCCTGCTGAATGACGGACCAATCCGCAGCCCGCCACGGGCGGCCCGCAACACCATCGCGCTCTTGAGCAGCCCCTGAAAATCCACCAGCATGTCGTAACGCTCGCGACGCAGTTCTCCCAGAAAACGCGCGGCGCCGGACATGAAATGCCGGCGAGGGAAGGCAATCACCCTGTCAACGTCGGTAAACGTCGAGACCAGCTCGGCGTATTCTTCATTCGCAACCCAGTGAATGTCAGCGCGCAGCCCCATCTTCAGACAATGAACGGCAGGCAGGGGATGGAACAGGTCTCCAAGAGAACTCATCTTCGCCACAAGAATCTTCATGTCTCCCGCCTGACTCCCGGCTCGCCCAGTCCTTCGAGAACCATGCGCGCGGTTACCCGTCCTATACCGGCGACTTCGGCCAGCTCATCCGCCGTCGCCGATCGTATCGCGCGAACAGACCCGAACCTGGACAACAACAGCCGCTTCCGCGTTTCGCCTATACCGGGAATCTCGTCAAGCCGGGAATCCCTGATCCGCCTCTCTCGTATGGATCGATGATGGGTCAGGGCAAACCTATGCGCCTCATCGCGTATCCGGCGAAGAACAAGCAAACCGGGCGAGTCGGACCTCAACCTTACCGGCTCCGAACTCCCGGCAAGAAACACCTCTTCGAGCCGTTTCGCCAGTCCGGCGGCAGGGACGTCCCCCCAACCCATCGCGTCGAGGACCTTCCTCGCGGCGCCCAGTTGCGCCAGCCCGCCATCCACCAGCACCAGGTCGGGACGCCTCTGGCCGGCCGGATCAAGGGCCCGGCACCGCCTTTCCACCACTTCCGCCATCATCGCCGCATCGTCAATCCCGCGAACGGACCGGATACGGAAACGGCGGTACCGTCTCTTCTGCGGAATCCCGTCTTCGGCCACCACCATGCTGGCAACGGCGTTCTCACCAAACGTGTTCGATATGTCGAATGCCTCGATGATTCTCGGGGCCGCCGGCAGACCGAGCGCGCCGGCCAACTCCCGGATCCCCTCTTCCGCCCTGTCCCTCACCGCCGCCGGCGAAGCCGGCGCACGTGCTCTCTGCCGAACGGTCGCATGCAACGACAGCAGGAGGTCCCTCAGGGCGGCGGCACGCTCAAACGCCATATCGTTCGATGCCGCCCGCATCGACTCGCGCAGGTCTGCAAGCACGGACCGTCTTTCTCCGCGCAGGAACGCGCACGCTTCTTCGAACCGGCGTCTGTACCCGGAAACATCCACCTTCCCTACACACGGCGCCGAACATGTGCGGACAACGTCGTCTATGCAGTGCCGGTGCGTCTCGGCGTCGGGAAGCACCGCCTTGCAACGGCGCAGGCCGAACCGTTTCTCCACAAAATCAAGAGTCGCCCGCGCGGCGGACGATGACGCGTAGGGCCCGAAATACACCGATTGGTCAGGCTTCCTGATCCTGCACGGGGCGAACCTGGGCAAAACCTGCCGCGGGTCCGCCCTGAGAAGAAGAAATCTCTTGTCGTCGCGAAAACTGATGTTGTACCTGGGACGGTAATCCTTGATCCAGCGGCCTTCGGTCAACGCCGCCTCGGCCTCGTTCCTGGTCACAACATGGTCGAAATCAGCGATGCTCCGGACCATGCCGCGAAGCTTCGGCGATCCTGAACGCAGAGTGGCCCGGCGGAAGTAGGACTGCACGCGCTTGCGGAGCGAGGCGGCCTTCCCGACGTATATGATCGTCCCCCGCGCATCCCGCATGAGGTAACAGCCAGGCTTCTCAGGCAGTTCCTTCAGTTTACGGAGAATGTTCTCAGGCGTCTTCATTGGCCCGATCCCGATCGCACGCCGGTCTCCGGCCGGCACTTCAGAACGTTTGCACGAACAGGCCTGACCGCGGCTTCGGCTCAAACCACGTGCTCTTGGGCGGCATCATGCGCCCGCTGTCCGAGACGGCCATCACCTGCTCGACCGAAGTCGGGAACATCGAAAAAGCCGCCCTGGCCCTTCCACAGTCAACCAGCCTCACCAGCTCCGCGGTCCCGTGTATGCCTCCGACGTATATGAGACGTTTGTCGGTTCTCGGATCCGTCACGCCTATCGCCGGCCCCAGCAAGCGGTCCTGGAGAACGCTGACGTCCAGCGACGCCACCGGATCTCCGCCAGGCTCCCCGTTCCACGTGAGCCTGTGCCAGCGTCCGCCCATATACATGCGAATGTCGCGCGCACAGACCGGGCTCGGTCCGTCACACGGCTCAAGCTTGAAAGCACGCGCAGCCGCTTCGGCGAATTCCTTCTCGCTCAGCCCGTTCAAGTCGCTCAAACACCGGTTGTAGGGCATCACGTTGAGCTGGGATGCGGGGAAAAGCACCCCAAGGAACCACTCACGGTCACCGCATTCGCCTGAGCCGCCCCCGACCTGCTCTCCGGCGGCGACACGGGCCGCGGCCGCCGCCCGGTGGTGCCCGTCGGCTATGTACGCGCCCGGAACCTTCGCGAACATCGCGTCAAGCCCCGCGCCGCCCGCCACCGCCCAGAGCGTGTGCCGCACTCCGTCCGCCGCCGTGAAGTCGTATCTCGGCGCCCCGGCGGCAATCCCGGAAACACAGGCGTCTATTCCCGGCCTGTCCCGGTATGCGAGCAGTACGGGCTCGGTATTGCCCCTCAAGGCGCGGATCATCGCGGCCCTGTCATTCTCCTTCTCAATCCGGGTCTTCTCATGCCTCTTTATCACTCCGCTGCCGTAGTCGGCGGTATGACAGCACGCAACGACCCCCGTCTGCGAGTGCCCATCCTTTGAAAGCCTGTATAGAAACATACCGGGGTTCGCCTCTCGCACCAGAAGACGCGTGGCCCGGAACTCGGCGAAGTTCGAGGCAGCCCTGGCATATGCCTCCGGGCCGTGCGGATCCGCCTTCCCTTCCATGTCCGCTTCAGGCCTGGAGATGCGGAGAAAACTCCGGGGATTCGCGGACACCACCGCGCGCGCCTGGTCTTCCTCAATCGTGTCGTATGGCGGAGCCGAAACACTGGCAGCCACCTCGACCGGCGGACAGAGCGCCGTAAACGGCTTGATGCGCATGAGATCATCCCCCGGGAACCGGCAACCGAGCCGGATAACTCCGGCGATTAATCACACAACCCCCACCCCGTGTCAAGGAACGCGAAAACTCGCTATTTCAGTGCCGTTTTCCGCGTTGACTGCCACCCGCGGCAGGTGCTACTCTCCACGCTGCTATGGACAGGACAACTCCATCCGTGACGCTTGCAGGTGTAGGAGCGGGGCTCGTACTGCGCCTCGTAGGTGCGGTGCGCGTCACGGTGGAGAGAAGGTAAGAGCGCGCCGCCCTCTCCAATGTCCTTAAGGACCCACCGTGACTTCGCGGTGGGTTTTTGCTTTCTGGACAAAGCACGGCGCCATGAGAAAGAGAACACGAGCGGAGACGAAAATGAAGACCGGAGCCCAGTGCATAATAGACGGCCTGAAGAGACAGGGCGTGAAGACCATATTCGGACTACCCGGCGGATCAGTGCTGGACATCTTCAGCGAGCTGTACCATTCGTCGCTCGAGTTCGTGCTGGTGCGCCATGAGCAGGGCGCCGCCCACATGGCGGACGGCTACGCGCGGGCAACCGGCAAGGTCGGATGCTGCCTCGTCACCTCCGGCCCCGGCGCCACCAATACTGTCACCGGCCTCGCGACGGCCGCCATGGACGGCATACCGATGGTGTGCATATCAGGCCAGGTGCCGTCTTCCATGATCGGCAACGATGCGTTCCAGGAGGCCGATACAACCGGCATCACCAGGGCCGTCACCAAGCACAACTACCTCGTCCGCAACGTGGACGACCTCCCGCGCACCATCGCGGAAGCTTTCTACGTGGCTCGTTCGGGCAAGCCTGGCCCTGTACTGATCGACGTCCCGAAGGACGTGCAGCGGGCCTCGACGGACAAGACCACGCCGAAGGAATTGTCCTTCCGCGGCTACAGGCCGGCCTTCGAGGGGAACTCCAAGCAGATCGCGCGGCTTGCGGAGGCGATCAACAAGGCTGCGCGCCCCCTTCTCTACGTGGGCGGCGGCGTCATAGCAGGCGACGCATCAAGGGAGCTTACAGCCCTTGCCAGAAAGGCCAGAATACCTGTCACGACGACGCTGATGGGGCTCGGAGCGTTCCCCGAGACCGACCCGCTCTCACTGCGCATGCTGGGAATGCACGGCAGCGTCGCAGCCAACAGGGCTGTGAGCGAATGCGACCTGCTGATATCGGTGGGGGCCAGGTTCGACGACCGCGTCACAGGAAAAATATCCGAGTTCGCCACAGCGGCGAAGAAGGCGCACATTGATATCGACCCTTCCTCGATAGACAAGAGCGTGACCGTTGATATCCCGGTCGTCGGTCACGCCAAGCCCGTCCTGCAGAAGCTGCTGCCGCTCGTGGACAAGGGCGGACACAGGGAATGGCTCGCGTCGGTGAACGCATGGATGAAGGAGTTCCCCTTCTCCTACGACACCAAGTCATCGCAACTGCTTCCGCAGTACGTCATCGAACAGGTGTACGAACTGACACGCGGAAAGGCGATCATCACAACCGAGGTCGGCCAGCACCAAATGTGGGCGGCGCACTTCTTCAAGTACACGAAGCCGCGCACGTTCCTGAGCTCGGGCGGCCTGGGCACAATGGGGTACGGGCTGCCGGCGGCGATCGGCGCGCAATTCGGCAAACGCGACGCGCTTGTCGTCGACATAGGGGGAGACGGCAGCACGCAGATGAACTTCCAGGAACTGGTCGTGGCGGTGGAGCATGACCTGCCGATCAAGGTCGTGATCCTGAACAACGGACACCTCGGCATGGTCCGCCAGTGGCAGGAGATGTTCTACAAGGGCGAGTATTCGGCGTCGGTGCTGAAAACCACTGGCCGGAACCGGGTGGAAAACATCCCGGACAGGAAGCCCGGGCAATACCTCCCGGACTTCGTGAAGCTGGCGGAAGCGCACGGGGCCGTCGGCATGCGCGTGACCAGGCAGTCGGAAGTGAAATCTGCCCTGAAAAAGGCGTTCAGCACGCCCAGACCGGTCGTGCTCGACTGCGTGGTGAGCGAGAATGCCAACGTTTACCCGATGGTGCCGCCGGGCGCCTCGCTGATTGAAATGGTTCACAGTATGGCGTGAAGCCCTGCAGGAAATGACAGGTTGAGAAGTTGGAGAACCGGAGAAACCAGATGAAACACGTTATTTCAGCTTTGGTCGAAAACCAGCCCGGAGTCCTGGCCCGCATCGTCGGCCTTATCTCCGGAAGAGGTTTCAACATAGAAAGCCTCAACGTGGCCCCGACCCAGGACGCCGGCCTCTCACGGATGACCATGACCGTCCCGGGGGATGACCGAGTGCTGGAGCAGGTGATGAAACAGCTCAACAAGCTGGTGGACGTGGTGAAGGTGACCGACCTCACGCAGCGCCGCTACCTCAACAGGGAACTGGCGCTCATAGAGGTGGCCGCGCCGGCGAAAAGCCGTGCGGAAATCGTCGGACTGGCGGACCTGTTCGAGGCCAAAGTCGTGTCCGTCCAGTCAGGCTCGCTCACGATCCAGATGGTCGGCGAAAAGGAAAAGGTCAATGACCTGATCGAAATGCTGAAGCCTTTCAAGGTCCTCGACGTGTCCCGCAGCGGCGTCATAGCCGTCGCACGGGGCGAGCAGGTGAAACCGTGAACAGCGAAGCCAAAGACAGGGTAATCATATTCGACACAACCCTGCGCGACGGCGAGCAGGCGCCTGGCGCAAGCCTGAACCACCGCGAGAAACTGGAAATAGCCCACGCACTGGCCTCGCTGAAGGTTGACGTTATAGAGGCCGGCTTCCCGATAGCGTCCCCGGATGACTTCAATGCCGTCCGGGCGATCGCGGAAGCTGTCGTCGGCCCCACGATTGCCGCCCTCGCGCGCACGGTTGAAAGAGACATAGAGGCAGCGGGGAAAGCCATAGCGCCCGCGACCAAACGGCGAATCCACACGTTCAGCTCGGGAAGCGACATACACCTGAAGAGCATTCTGAAGGTGACGCGCGCCCAGAACATTGAGCGGTCGGCGAAGTCCGTCAGGCTGGCCCGGACATTCACCGACGACGTCGAATACTCCGCGCAGGATACCACGAGATCCGACCGGGAATACCTGGTGGACCTCTATACCGCCGCCGCGGAAGCGGGCGCAACAACCCTGAACATTCCCGACACCGTCGGCTATGCGGTTCCACACGAGTTCGCGGAACTGATTTCGTTCCTCATCTCGCGGATCAAGGTGCCGGGAATCGTCTTCTCCGTTCATTGCCACGACGACCTGGGCATGGCGGTTGCCAACTCACTGGCCGGCGTGCTGGCCGGGGCAAGGCAGATCGAGTGCTCGGTAAACGGGCTCGGCGAACGCGCGGGCAACACGTCCCTGGAAGAGGCCGTAATGGCAATCCGCACAAGGCACGATTGCTTCAGGCTGGAGACCGGGGTCAATACGCGCGAAATCTATCGCACCAGCAGAATGGTCAGCAGCATGACCGGCATAGCCGTTCAGCGCAACAAGGCCATCGTCGGCGCAAACGCCTTTGCTCACGAGTCGGGGGTCCACCAGGACGGCGTACTCAAGGAGCGCACCACCTACGAAATAATGCGCCCGGAAGACATCGGCATGGAAGGCTCCGAACTGGTGCTGGGCAAGCATTCCGGAAGACACGCTTTCCGCGACAAGCTGGCGAGGCTGGGCATCACTCTGACCGATGAGGAAGTGCAGAACACGTACGACCGGTTCATAGAGCTGGCGGACAAGAAGAAGAACATCTACGACGATGACATCCTCGCGATCGTCCGCGAGAGTTTCGACGCAGTGCCGAACGCATACGAACTCGACTACCTGCATGTCGCGGCCGGCACCGGAACGACACCGACCGCAAACGTCAGACTGCGGAAGGGCGGCGACATGTTCCAGGATGCCGGCTGCGGCGACGGCCCGGTCGACGCCGCTCTGAAGACGATCGACCGCATCACCGGCATCAAGGGCAGGCTGCTCGACTTCTCCCTGCAGTCCGTGACCGTCGGGATGGACGCACAGGGCGAGGCGAATGTGCGGGTTGAGTTCGAACACGGCTGCATCCTCACAGCCAAGGCGGCAAGCACTGATATTGTGGAAGCGGGGGCAAAAGCCTATCTTTCATGCGTGAATAGGTATCTGGCCGTCGGCAAGCCGGCAGCCCCGAACCCGGGCCCGTAACACGTATTGAGTACGGAGGTGTTCCAGTGGAAAACGCCTTGCCGCAGCTAAGCGGAAAGACCAGACCGTTCGCAGTGCTCGGGCATCCCATCAGCCACTCATTGTCGCCGGTAATGCACAATGCGGCGTTCCGGTCACTCGGGATGGACGCAATCTACCTGCCTTTCGATGTCCACCCCGATCGGTTGATGACGGTTCTGCCCGCCATGCGGGAAATGGGGTTCGCCGGCGTCAACCTTACCGTGCCGCTCAAGGAGGTTGCCTTTCGCGGCATCGCGGACCTTGACGAGTCGGCTCGCACGCTTGGCGCGGTCAACACAGTCGAGTTCCCCGGCGGCGGCATGCGCGGCCATAACACCGACGGCGCCGGATTCCTCGCCGCTTTCAGGGAAGCGTTCAACACAACCCCGTCCGGCAAGAGCGTCTTCATACTCGGCAGCGGCGGCGCCGGCAGGGCCGTCGCCATCGCCTGCGCGGACGCCGGCGCACGGAAAATCCTGGTGACTGACGTGGATTCGCCAAGGGCCGCGTCACTCGCGAAGGAGATCTCCGCCAAACACGGCACGGAGTCCTCAGCGGTTCGAGCCGGGCCGGAGACCTGGCGCGACGCGGCAGCGGCATGCGATGTCGTGATACAGGCCACCCCCTGCGGAATGAAACAGTCGGACGCTCCCCTCATGGACCGCAACGCGTTCGGCAAGGGGCAGTTGCTGTTCGACCTCGTCTACATGTACCCGCGCACGGGTATCATGATCGAAGCGGAAGCAGCCGGCGCGGCCTGCGCAAACGGTCTCGGCATGCTGCTTCACCAGGGCGCGCGGGCTTTCACCATCTGGACCGGCAGGCCGGCCGCCGTGGAGGCGATGCGCGCGGCGCTGGAACAGGCCGTCTACGGAGATAAACCATGAGCGGCACGGCGGGCTTGGCGGATTTTCCCTGGCGCGGCTTTTTCGCAGCCTTGTCTTTCGTGTGGGGAACCTGCATGGGCAGCTTCCTCAACGTCTGCATCTACCGCATTCCCCTTGACCTGTCCGTCGTGTCGCCAAGATCGTTCTGCCCTTCCTGCCGGCGGCAGATACCGGCATACCTGAACGTACCGATTCTTTCCTGGCTCATGCTCCGGGGCCGGTGCCGGTTCTGCGGAACCCGCATCTCGCCTCGCTACGTGGGCGTGGAATTGCTGGTCGGGATTCTCTTCCTCCTCGTCTGGCTGAAGTATGACCTTTGCAGTAGCCCGCGCATGTTCGGCCTCGCGCCCATGTCGGACTGGAGGCTCGTACCTGTCCTGTGGCTGGCCGTCTCGGGTCTCGTGCTGGGCACCTTCGTGGACTTCGAACACTTCATCATCCCGGACAGGGTAACGCTCGGCGGCATAGTCGCCGGCCTCTCGCTGAGCGCGCTTGTCCCGTCGCTCCACGGCGAGACGGAGGTCATGCGCGCCCTCCTGTGGTCTTCGCTGGGCGCCGCGCTGGGATGGGGACTCCTCTGGGCCACGGCAACAGTCGGCGAATGGCTGTTCAAGAAGGAAGCCATGGGCTTCGGGGACGTCAAACTGATGGGGGCAATCGGCGCATTCCTTGGGTCCCGCGCCGTCTTCTTCACCATCCTCGCATCGTCACTGATCGGGTCGCTGGTGGGGCTCACACTCGTAATGACAGGCCGCAGGCAGATGCAGAGCAGGATCCCGTTCGGCCCCTACCTCTCGCTCGGCGCCCTCCTGTGGATGCTTTGGGGACCGGTGCTCTGGCGCCTGTATGTCACGCTGGCATCACCCGCCAGAACGTTCTGACGTGTTCTCCCGTCAAGCCCGCCCGTGCTCGCCTCCGTATCCGCATGCACCAGAGGTGATGTCGGCCGGCACCCCAACGAGGTGGTTGGGATCGGCATGCTTTACGGCCGTGCCCGTCACCCGGAGATATCGCTCGGTGGGAACGGCGGCAAACGCCGCGCAGTCCTCGCGCGGTCCCGATGTCCATCCTTGGTGTAAAGACGCAAAGAAATTGCTATACTGAAACCCGATGAGCGATACAACTGGACACGGAGCAGCCGTTTCCTCTCCGGCAGGCCGCGACGCCGCCTGCGATGCCGCCGTATTCCGCACCTGCCAGGGCTGCGGCTTCTCGTGGAAGACGCGCAGGGACTTCGTGCTCGACCCTGCCATACATATCGTCGGGTACCAGGCGAACTTCGTGAACCTGGACGCCGGCTGCTTCCTGTTCAATCACATGACAGGCCGCTGCGGCACCACCCTCGCGCTTAACGTCGCAGCATTCTCGGACCTCTACGCGGGGCCCGTCTTCCTCGAACGCGCAACCCGCACGGCCGCCTGCGCCGGGCACTGCCTTCACTCAGACAACATGGAGCCGTGCCCCGCCCGCTGCGAATGCGCCTACGTGCGCGAAATTCTCCAGATGATCCGGCGGCGCTCGAAGGTCAACTGGTGACGCGAGCTAGGCCCTGAATATCGCGCCAAGCTTCCTGCCCATCAACAGGCTGCTCCCGAGCAGCGCGGCGGCAAGGAACGCCATGGCCCATACACCGAGGGCCGAGGCTATGTAGCGGCCTGTTCCGATGAGCTGGAACAGCTCGTAGATTGTCTTCGTGATCGGGAAATGGTCGGCGCGCTGCGCCAGCATGAGGCTGTCGGACACCTCAAGCATGCTGAACGCAAATGCAAGCAACCCACCGGCCACCAGGTTGGCGGCGATCAGCGGCGCGGTGATGCGCACCATCACTCTCCCCGGCGCTGCGCCGAGGTTGGCCCCGGCCTCCTCCAGCGCCACCGGCGTCTGCTGCAGCCCGGCAACAGCCGACCGCACGAGGTACGGAAGCCGCCGCACGGCGTAGGCGATGATGAGGAACAGCGCCGGGTTGACGCGCACGTCCACAAGCCCGAGCAGGAACGGGCTCTCCTTGACCCACGGCTGGTTGCTGAGTGTCGAACTGATCGAGAGAAAACCGAACGCAAGGACTATTCCAGGCACCGCGAGCGGCGCCATCGCCGCGGCGTCAATCACCGGTGCCAGGACCGAACGGGACCTCGCCACAACCCGCGCGGCCGCCAGCCCGCACGCCAGCCCGCACGCAACCGCAAACAGAGAGAAGACCAGGCTGTTCCTTATGCTGCCGACCGTCATCTCATGCCCTAGCGCATCCCTGAAGTTGCCGAGAGTGAAGTCAGCCGGCAACACGGTCCTGTACCAGGCCCCGTGCGCGGAAAAGCTCGTGAGAACAACCCCGATGTGCGGCAGTAGCGCGACGGCTATGACACCGGCAAACAGGATTCTCGCGCCTACACCGCGCCACCCCGAAAGCCGCCGCATAGCCCTGGCCACGGTTGCCTTGGATTGCATTGCATTCGAATGCCTGCCGAAGAGCATGCGGACGGCAGCGTAAAGAAGAAGGCTCGCGCTCAGCATCACGAACACGAGCGCGTACGGCAGGGGGCTGGACCCCATGTCCTTCAGCGCGTCGTAAACCTGCACCGGGGCGCAGCGCTGGTAGTTCATGATCAGCGGCGCGCCAAGCTCGGTGAAACTCCAGATAAACACAAGCGACCCGCCGGCAAACAGCCCCGGGGCGATCAGCGGAAGAGTGATCCTCGTGAACTTCCGCAGCCCCGTACAGCCCATGTTCTCCGCCGCCTCTTCCATTGCTGGATCCACGTTGGCGAGCGCGGCAACGACGTTGAGGTAGAGAACCGGGTAAAGCCCCAGGGACTGCAGGAGGACAACGCCCGGATACCGCCCCCGCCCGAGCCAGTCCACGGGACCGAGCCCAAGCGCGGCGTTGAGAACGCCATACTGACCCAGAATCTGCTGGAGCCCGATCGCCCCCACGAACGGCGGCAGCACCATCGGCACCAGCAGCAGCCCGGTCAACAGGCGCTGCCCCGCAAACTCGCACCGGCCGCTGATCCATGCGAGCGGAACCGCGATGGCCGCGGCGAGGACCGTGGTTCCAACGGCAATCTTCAGGCTGTTCAGCAGTCCCTCGGCATACACCGGGTTCGCGAACACTCCCGCCAACGGGGCAAGGGAGAGGCGGCCGTTCACAATCAGCGCTCCGCCGATCACCCCGGCAAGCGGCCAGAGCAGTACCACCGCCAGCAGGGCAAGCAGCAACAGGGGCGTAGGGCTGGGCATGCGCCTTCTCACCGGCCGCCTCCCCCGGCGCAACGCGCCGCTTCGCCGTAGCTTCGCCTGAAGAAAGCCGCCCATTCTCTCGTAAGCTCTTCACGACCGATGCGCGAATGCAGGTCCAGAACGGTCCGCCACGTCAGCGGTTCCGGCCTGTCCGGCATCCGTGCAATCAGCAGCATCGCGTCCGGTCTCCCGGAAGGACCGCCGTTCTCAATGACCGTCCGCCACGCCGCGCGCAGTTCTTCGCCGGAATCAATGCACATCGCCTTGACGAGGTCGCGAAACACCCCGAAATGCCTGGCCGTCCACCGCGGCCTGTAAGTGAACACTCCAGCCTGCGCGTAGGGGTTCACCGCCGGATCCGCAAGGTCATCAACACAACGCGACAGGTGCGCGGCCGCGACTGCACTGATCTCCTCGCCGCCGGAAGGGTAGAAGTCGCTCCTGATCGGCAGCCGCCTGAGGGCAAACTCGCGCGGCCCGCCGGGCGTGCCTGGCGCGTAGTTCCAGAGCTTCTGGCCGTCCTCCGACAGCACAAACTCAATAAACCGCACCGCCGTCGTGCGGTTCGGCGCTCCCCGCAACAACGCGATCGGGTCCGCGCTGACGCTCGATCCGCCGACCGGTGTAACGAAAGTCATCCTCGCCCGACCATACCCGTCCCTGCTCAATTCGGACTGGTACCGTGCATAGAAATCTATCGCCAGACCCGCCGCGGCATCGCCTATGCTCACGTCTATGGGAACCTTGCTCGCCGAATCGGTGAAATAGCGGGCATTCGCGCCTATCCTCTGCACGAGCCGTAAACCGGCCAGCCAGCCGGCCTCAACCGCGGCCTGGTATGCGTCCGGCACCCCCGGCGGCATCACGCCCGGCGCAAGCCCGGCTGTGCCTATGCTGTTCTCGAACTCCTCTACCTCCCGCGCCGTGTAACCGGCGGATTCCACCGCCAGTCTGCATTGTTCCTGCACTATCATCTCGAATGCCTTGGCGATGCTGCCGCTCTTGGTGGGATCAGCCACGCCGACCTGGCCGACATAGGCCGGGTCGGCGAGGTCGGCCCAGCTCGCCGGCGGCTTCGCGACTTTCAGGTCGGCCAGCCGATCGAGGTTCGCGCATATGCCGAAGGTGCTCACGGTCGCGCCGAAAAAGGCATCGCCGCGCCATACCTCGCCTCCAAGCGCCTTTGGGATGATATCCCTGCCCGCGGCGTCGGCTAACAGCCCCGCCGGCGCGGCGTCGCCGGGCCACGGCGATACAAGGAAGCCGGAGGAGGCTGCCTTGCCGTGGTCGTATGTCCCGCCGCCGAAAAACACGTCCATCCCGCAACCGAAGGCCCGGGCATCATCGGTTTCCCTGTAGGCGCGCACCATCTCGGCGTCGTTCCCTTCAGACGAAGCGGCAAGTAGTCCGGATGGCGGCTTCATCAGCAGGTCAACGCCGCCGGAAGGCCACACGCCCCGGCGCTTCCACCAGGCCCTGAACGAGGTCGCGTATTCGCCGGCAAGATAGCGCATTATCTCCGTCGTCCCGCCGACCGCCCGCCAGTCCACCTTCGCCGGCACACCGTACCGCGCGGCATGCCAGTCCGCGAACGCGCGGGCGAACTCACGCCTTATCGCCTCGTTGTGGGGAGTCACGACCACTACAACCGGGTCGCCCGGCCGCCATGAGCCGGTGTCGGCCGGCTTCCGGAATATGAAAGGCAGCGCAACGATGACCGCCATCAGCACCACTATCGAAGCGGATCGCAACATGATTGCCCGGCGCCCAGGCCGCCTCATTTCGCAAGCATTACGACGTCGGATGGATCAACCGATATCCTCGCGGGAACTGAGCCGCCGCATACGACGTCTCTCGGGTTCAGTTCGAAAACGCGGACCTGCCCGGTCCCGCCCCCCTGCCCGGCAACGGGTTCTATCTCAACCAGATGCTGGGCTGTTTCCCCAAGATAAACGCTTTCACAAACGGTGCCGCTCAACAGGTTCACGCACCCGTCGCCCGGACGCTCGTCCCGCCGGAGAATACGCACGGCTTCCGGCCTGAACGAAACCCAGACACTGTCGCCGGCCCCCACTCCCGCCGGCAGCGGATTGGAACTGACAAACTCACCGAAGGGGGTCTCCACCTTCGCGCCGCAGGGGGAGCCGCCGTCGAAACGCCCTTCCAGGATGTTCGTCTCGCCGATGAACCGGGCAACGAACGTGGTGGCGGGGGTCCGGTAAACATCCATGGGCGCGCCGGTCTGGCATATCCTGCCGCCATCCATCACCGCCAAACGATCGGCCACCGAGAGCGCTTCCTTCTGGTCATGGGTGACGTAAACCGCCGTCAGCCCAGCCTGCTTGCATATGCGCCGGATCTCAGACCGCATCTCCAGCCGCAGCTTGGCATCCAGGTTGGAAAGCGGCTCATCGAGCAGCAGGCAGCGCGGTCTGATGACCAGTGCCCTCGCGAGTGCAATGCGCTGCTGCTGCCCGCCGGAAAGCTCGTTCGGCCTGGCATCGGCCCGGTCTTCCATCCGCACCATTCTCAGGGCATCCCGTACGCGCTCGGCTGCTTCGCGCTTCGAAACCCCGCGCATCTCCAGCCCGAAACCCACGTTCCCAGCCAGAGTCATGTGCGGCCACAGGGCATAGTTCTGAAACACCATCCCCGTATCGCGCTTGTGCGGGGGAACATGTGTCACATCTTCGTCGCCAATGAGGATGCGCCCCTCGTCCGGCTCGCAGAACCCGGCGATGCAGCGCAGCAGCGTCGTCTTGCCGCAACCGCTGGGACCGAGCAGAAAGAATATCTCACCAGGCGCCACTTCGAAATCGGCGCGGTCAACGGCAACATCTGCCCCGAACCGCTTCGTCACGCGCTCAATACGCAGCGAAACAGCCATTGCAGTCCTCCGCCGGCCGGTATCCGGCTCGTCACTTGGCGATGTCGTCGCCTGTCCCGATCTGCCCGTCAGGGCCGGGCGAGGTAATGACCACCCGCTTGCCCTTAATTTCGTAGGTGAACTCGTTGTTCCATCCGTCTCTCGGCACTTCCGTTGAATCCAGAAACGGCCCGGGCCAGTTCTCGTCGCCCTCGATCACGAGCTCTTCCAGGTTCTTCGGGAGCCTTCCAATGTCCATCTCAAACCTGGCAATGGCGGTCTTGATCACCTCAATGCCAGTAATCGTTGCCTGTTTCTTCGCGCCGCCCGTCACGCCGATCGTTCTGACCGCCACGATAGTTGCCAGTACGGCCAGTATCGCAACCACAAGAAGCATCTCGATGAGCGTGAAACCGGCACACGCCCCGAATTCCCTCTTTTTCATATCAACCCCCCGAGCTTGAGTTGCGTGACCCCCCGGTGACATCCGACACAGTATTGCGCCGGCGGCGCGGATTCAAGCCGCACCGACTGACCCCCCCGAAAACCAATAGTTCTTGAGCGTGTCCGGCACTCCTGCGACGATGGCGCGCATGATCGCGGTCATTGATTACCGGGCCGGGAACCTGACCAGCGTGCTGCTGGCGTTCCAAGCCCTCAACGCCGAGGCGCGGATCACGTCCGATCCAGACATGATCCGATCCGCCGACCGCGTCGTCTTCCCGGGTGTCGGCGCCGCAGGCGCATCCATGGCAAACCTGGCGGATCTGGGCCTGGCCGACGTCATCCCGCAGGTTGTCGCCTCCGGAAAACCGTTTCTCGGCATATGCGTTGGAACCCAGATCCTCCTCGATTCATCGGAGGAGGACGGCGGCACCGCCTGCCTCGGGCTCCTGCCGGGAACAGTGAAACTCTTCCGGCCCACATCGCGTTCCGACAAGGTTCCGCATATGGGATGGAACAACGTTTCCGTGGTGCGCCCGCACCCGCTGCTGGAAGGCATCGAGGATAACAGCGAGTTCTATTTCGTCCACAGCTACTATCCCGCGCCGTCCGACCCGGCCACAGTCGTGGCCGAAACGGAGTATGCAGGTGTCAGGTTCGCGTCGGTCCTCGGCCGCGGCAACCTCGCAGCCACACAGTTCCATCCGGAAAAGTCCGGACGGCCCGGCCTCAAGCTCCTGGAGAACTTCTCCCAGTGGAACGGACGCCACAGCGGGAACGGAGCCTGAGATGCTCTCACGCCGCATAATTCCCTGCCTCGACATCCGCAACCGCCGCGTCACCAAGGGCGTGCGGTTCCAGAACAACGTTGACCTGGGCGACCCGATCGAGATGGCCGAGCGCTACTGCAAAGACGGCTGCGACGAGCTGGTCTTCTACGACATCACGGCGTCGGCGGAACACCGGCCCATTGACATTGACATGGTACGCGACGTGGCACGGAGCGTCCGTATCCCGTTCGCGGTCGGGGGCGGCATTTCCACCGTGTCCGATATGTCGCGCGTGCTCCTGGCGGGCGCGGAGAAGATATCAGTCAACTCACTGGCCGTCAGGAATCCCGGCATCATCTCCGAGGGCGCCAGAGCTTTCGGCTCGCAGTGCATCGTACTCGGCATGGACCCGGTCTCGACCGACTCTCCGGCCTGTCCGAGCGGCTATGAGATCACGGTGCGCGGCTTCCGGGAACGAACCGGCATGGACGCTCTCGAATGGGCCAGGCGCGCCGTGGAACTGGGCGCGGGCGAGATAGTCGTCAATTCCGTCGACGCGGACGGAACACGCCAGGGCTTCGAGCTGAAGCTGACCGGCATGATCGCACGGGCAGTCCCTGTGCCGGTCGTCGCGTCCGGCGGGGCAGGTTGCGCACAACACCTGGCCGATGTCTTCCTCAAGGCCGAGGCCGACGCGGCGATCGTGGCGGGCATGATCCACAGCGGCGAGTTCACGATCCCGCAGATCAAGCAGGACCTTGTGAAAGCCGGCATTCCTATCCGCATGCACTGGTGAACCGGCAGCCGACGGAGGAACTGGACATCATCTCTTCAGCAGATCTCGAGAAACAGGCTGCCCTGCAGGTCGCCGCGCTGATGGCCGCGGCGGCACGCACTGCCCCCAAAACACGCGGGGTCGACAACATCCGCGTGGTGGCGATCGAGGACGCCACAACCCGCGCGCGAGTCGTGGCCAGAATGCGCGAAATATCGGAAAAGGAGAACCGCCCCGGCATGGGGCGCGATGCGGGCAATATCGAGAATTCGCCGGCCGTGATAGTCGTGGCGGTCGTCTCAAAGCCTGCCGGCCTGAACTGCGGCTTCTGCGGCAAGCCGACCTGCGCCGGGCTCGCGGAATCGGGCGGCATCTGCGCCTTCAACACAATCGATCTGGGCATCGCCGCCTGCTCAGCCGCCGCGGTCGCCGCGCAGCACCATGCGGACAACAGGTTGATGTATTCGATCGGGCGGGCATGCCTCGATCTGGGCATGCTCGGCGAAGGCGCCGTGCAGGCGATAGGGATCCCCATCAGTATCACCGGTAAAAGCCCGTACTTCGACCGCAATTGAGTCCCGGGCAACACCGATACGACAGCATCCAATGATTCGGTCTTCGCCGATCTGACGCGCGATCTGGATCCGGCCGCATTCTGAACCGAAAACGCCCTTCGCCGGGATCCTGGACCGCGCGGAGAAAACCAGCATCAGCGCATGGGCCCTGCCCGCCCCTTACCTCGCGGAGTGGGAGCGCCGCAAGGCCGCCGGCCTCATTGTATGGCCGCCGCGGCGCCCGTGCCGGTCACGCGCAGACGAACACCCGCGCTGTCGCCGGAGGAAAACGTTTCCAGAACAATCTCGCCGGCTCTCTCCGCCTCAACAAACCACGCCCTTGCGCGGTCGAGGTCCGCTCTCTTGAGGCTTCCGGGGGAAGCTTCTGTCTCTTTGGCAATTGTCCACAGCGTCATCACCGCCACGGCGTCGCGAGCCGGCCCGCATATGCGCGTGGAATCGCACCAGAACACAGGGAAAGAGCCGGCTGACTTCATCACCGGCAGCCACTTGCCCGGCTCGCGCGGCGCCGGACCGGCCAGCAGTTGCTTCAGCCCGGCTTCGCTGCTTGCCGCAATCAGCCACCCTCCCACAAGCGCAATCGCCGGGGCCTCGCCTTCAAGCAGGCCGGGCGTGTCCTTCCCGCCGGAACTGTCGAGCGCAATCCACGTCCGTATCCCGTCACCGCGCCGCCTGGGAATGAGGCCCAGCTTGTAACGCCTGTTCAGGAGATCCAGCCCGGCCGATACCCGTGCGAAGAGACTGTCAGGCGCCAGATCCGACTTCACGCCGGCAAGCAGCATCGGCACTTTCAAACCGAGTATCCTTCCGGAACAGTCGCCGCCGGCCAACGCAATGAAGACCGGATCGTTGCCGTCAATCAGCATGTCCATGACGGCGAACGTAAGACTGCCCGTCCCCCCGGCCAACCGGCCAGCCTGTTCACGCGTGAGCGCGGCAAACGCTGCCGGCACATTGCCCAGCACCGCGCCCAGCCCGTCCCAGTCACCCGCAACGGCCGGTGCGGATGCGACAGGAAAGGCTGACAGCGGCGCGGAAACCGCTTCGCCCCGCAACGAGCCGCCCGGCTGAACTTCCAGCCTGTAAACGCTGGAATTCCACATGTTCCGCGTGGGCCCGAACGGCCATTGCCACAGAGCCCATCCCTGCTGCACGCCGCGCTCAGGCTCAGGTTTCCCGGCAACCACCGCGGCGGAGCGCGCGGGCTTGCCGCCTGCAAGCGCGCGCAACACAACGTGCTGCACCCCGAACGGATCCCGGGACAGACAGGCGTATATCACGCCCTCCGCCACGCAGATGGAAAGAAACCCGCTGCCACCTGGAACATCCGATTTGACGGTCCAGATATCCACCCCCGGCATCAGCCTGTACTTCGCGGCGCCGGGGCCCATGGCCTTCGGCAACGATCTCCAGCGCAGGAACTGGGTCCTGTACCCTACCCAGCTCGCGGCGACAAGAGCCGGCCCCGCAAATGCGCCTTCCGAGTCGGACGGCACATATGACGCCACCGTGTTGCGGGCCGCGAGGGATTCCATGACCCCCGCGATACGCCGGCTTCGCAGGAGGCCGGCGCTTTCGTCCTCCAGTCCGCCGGCCGCTATGCCTGCCTTCACCAGCGGATTGGAGAGAACATCCTTCCATGCCGATGAAAGCGATGGATGCTCCGCCACCCAGAAGGCGTTAGCAGGCATCCCCCGGAAGAGGGTCTCGCGGTTGTACGGAAAATGCAGAACCCGCCATGCACAGGCCAGTCCGAACAAAAGCGAAAGAGTAAGAATCAGACTGCGACGCGGCGTGAACCATTCACGTATGGCTGCAGATTGTTTGGCCATGCGGTCGCTCCGGTCCGGCCGTCAGTTTCCGAGTCGCAGACTGCCGGTCAGTTCGCGCACCGATTTCATCCCATGGGAAACGAGGTAGTCGGCTATGCCGGCCACAACCGTCGCCGCAGTGCCAGGATCCGTGAAGTTCGCCGTGCCGACGGCAACAGCGGATGCGCCGGCAACGAGGAACTCTATCGCGTCGCGCGGCGCGGCTATCCCGCCCATTCCGATCACCGGTATGCGGACCGCCTTGGCCGCCTCCCACACAAGCTTCACGGCAACCGGATGAATCGCGGGACCGGAAAGGCCGCCAACGACGTTGGCAAGAACCGGGGTCCGCTTCTCTATGTCTATCACCATCGCCGGCAGCGTGTTTATAAGCGAAACGGCGTCGGCGCCGGCATCCTCCGCCGCACGCGCGAAGATGCCTATGTCGGTTACGTTCGGCGAGAGCTTGGGGATCAGCGGCAAACGTGTCTTCGCCCGCACGCGCCCGATTACTTCAGAGGCGGACTTGACGTTCGTTCCGAAGGCGATCCCGCCTTCCTTGATGTTCGGGCACGAGATATTCACCTCCAGCCCGCTGACACCGGCCACCCCGTCAAACCGCTCCGCCACTTCCTCGTATTCGGCAACGGTGCGTCCCCATATGTTGACGATCACCGGCACGTCGTGCCGGCGCAGGAACGGCATGATCTCGTCAATGAACTTCTCAGCGCCTGGATTCTGCAGCCCGATGGCGTTCACAAGCCCGCCGGCCACCTCCACGATGCGCGGCGTGGAGTTGCCTTCCCAGGGCCGCATGTGGATGCCCTTGACAACGATGGCGCCGAGAGACTCAAGCGGCACAAGATCGGCGTATTCCGGCCCATAGCCGAACGTTCCCGACGCAACCATCACGGGGTTGCGCATGTGAATCCCGGCAATGTTCACCGACATGTCGGGTATCCGGTCCATTCTCTGCGGTGCCGTGCTCATGGGTAAAATCCCGGACCGCCTGGGGAAAGAGTCAACGTGAACAAGCGTCCCTCCGAGACGCCGCCACGGCTTCCACTGCGGCCGTCGGAGGAAAGCCGACACTCTGTTTGCGGTGCTCTCACAGCTTGTCAACCATTGTTCCAGACTATCTGGCTGGCGTCGAATACCGGCCCGTCCCTGCACACCCGGCCCCAGTACGCGCTTCCGTCCGCCTTCTTCAACCTCTGTACGCATCCGAGGCATGCCCCGACCCCGCAGCCCATGTGCCTGTCCATCGAAAGCCATGCGCGATGGCCGGCCTTGATCGCGCGCTCGCCAACCGCCCGCAGCATGCCGTCCGGGCCGCAGGCGAAGATCTCAGGCTGCTCAGGGCAGCGCCTGGACGCCAGCCACGCGTCGAGCGGGCCGGTGACAAGCCCTCTTGCCCCGCGGGAGCCGTCTTCTGTGGCGATTTCAATCTGCCACCCGAACGCAGCGAAGTCCTCCACACACAGCACGTCGTCCGACGTTGCCGCGCCGATGAAGATGATTCCAGCCATGTCCATCCTGCGTGCCAGAAGATACAGGGGAGCCACACCATAACCCCCCGCTACAAGCACCGGCAGAGAGCCGGGCGACGACGACGGGAACCCGTTCCCGAGCGGGCCCATCACGTTCACAACCTCGCCTTCCCTGACACCGGTCAGGGCCATCGTGCCGGCGCCCACGGTCTTGTAAAGGATGGAGATGTGTTCGCCTTCCGCGCGGAATACGCTGAACGGGCGGCGCAGCACCGCCTGCTCAAAGCGCGGAATACGCAGGTGCAGAAACTGGCCGGGACGGACAGACGCGGCAATGGCCGGCGCGTTGAGCACCAGCTCCCTGTACGCCCCCCCGCACGGCTGATGCCGCAATATCGAAGCCTGTTCTATCTCCATGGCGCCGCACAGTGTGCGGTCACGCCGCCCCGCGGTCAAGCGAGCGCTTCGGTAACCGGGCAGGCGAATTCCAGGCGCAAGTATCCCAGCGGCAGCCCGGACAACGACATCGCGCAACAGGTCATCACGACGGCCCCGCACTGCGCCTGCCTGCGGCGAACCGGTCAAGCAGCGCCTGCACCGGACACAATCATGAGCAGCCCATGGAGTTGCCGCAGTTGTAGCAGCGATAGCAGGCTCCGTTGCGCACGGTGATGGACCCGCAGACGTCACACGCGGGCGCGTCCTGCATGAAATCCTTGAACGCCGAATCAACCGTGTTCCCCTGCGCCTCTCCGCGGCCGCCCGATCCATCCCGGCCATCCGTCGCCGGGAGCGCCTGCGGTGCCGCCGCATGCTGCACTCCCTGCGCCGCAGCGGTGAACGCATCGCCCCGCCCTTCCGGAAACACGAGCGCGAGCCAGCGGAATATGTAGTCAACCAGCGATTTCGCAATCGGTATGTCCGGGTTCTTCGTGAACCCGCTGGGCTCGAAACGACTGTGCGCGAATTTGCTGCACAGTTCCTTCACGGGAACGCCGTACTGCAGGCACAGCGAAATGGCCGTACCGAAGGCGTCCATCGTTCCGCCGACGGTGCTGCCTTCCTTCGCCATCGTGATGAACAACTCGCCCGGCATTCCGTCTTCGTACATGCCGACGGTGAGGTATCCCTCGTGCCCGGCCACCTCGAACTTGTGCGTGATTGAGCGGCGCGTGGCCGGCATCCGCCGCCTGAACGGCTCCCTCAACACCACCGGCACATCCTGCGTCGCGCCCGCGCCAGGCGCCCCCTGCTTGCCGGTGTTGAGCGGCTGGGTGCGCTTGGAGCCGTCGCGGTATATCGCAACTGACTTCAGCCCCATCTTCCATCCGTCCATGTAGGCCTGCATAATCTCGTTGACCGTCGCCTCGGTCGGCATGTTGATCGTCTTGCTGATCGCGCCGGAAAGGAACGGCTGCACCGCGGCCATCATCTTCAGGTGCGCCTTGTAGGAGATGAACCGCCGCCCGTTCTTCGGCTTGAACGCGCAGTCGAAAACGTGCAGGTGCTCGTCCTTCAGTTCCGGCGCGCCTTCGATCGTGTCGTGGTCGTTCACGTACTGGACGATCGCCTCGGCCTCAACATCAGAGTATCCGAGCCGCACAAGCGCCGGGCGCAGCGTCCTGTTCGCGAGTTTGATCGTTCCGCCGCCCGCAAGCTGCTTGTACTTCACCAGCGCGATGTCGGGCTCAACGCCGGTGGTGTCGCAGTCCATCATGAAGCCGATCGTCCCTGTCGGCGCAAGCAACGTCACCTGGGAATTGCGGAAACCCGCCTTCCCGGCCCGCTCAAGCACCTGGTCCCAGGCGGTAACGGCGGCCTTGCGCAGATACGGCGCGCATACCGCGGTGTCTATGTGGTCGCACGCTTCGCGGTGCGCCTTCATCACCTCGGCCATGCACTCGCGGTTGGCGGCGTACCCGTCGAAAGTCCCCTTCACGCGGGCCAGTTCCTGGCTGGCGCTGTAGGCGGCGCCGGTCATGACGGCCGTCACGGCGGAAGCGAAGGAACGGCCTTCGTCGCTGTCGTAGGCAAGCCCGAGCCGCATCACGAGAGCGCCGAGGTTGGCGTATCCGAGCCCGAGCGGGCGGAACCGGTGCGAGTTCTCCGCAATCTCCTGCGTCGGATAGCTCGCCGCGTCAACGAGAATGTCCTGCGCAATGATGTAAAGCCGCACCGCATGCTTGAAGCGCTCGACGTCGAACGTGCCGGAATCGTCAACAAACTTCATCAGGTTTAGCGAAGCGAGATTGCACGCGCTGTTGTCGAGGAACATGAACTCCGAACACGGGTTGCTGGCGTTGATTCTCCCGCTCGTCTTGCACGTGTGCCAGCGGTTGATCGTCGTGTCGTACTGCAGGCCGGGATCACCGCACACGTGCGTTCCATTCGCTATCTTGTTCAACAGATCCCGGGCCTTGAGCTTCTCAACCGGCTCGCCGGTGCGCACGGAAATGGTCTGCCACGCGCCGTCGTTCTCGACGGCGCGCATGAATTCGTCGGTGACCCTGACGGAAAGATTGGAGTTCTGGAAGAACACCGAGTCGTAAGCTTCGCCGCCGAACGAACCGTCATAGCCGGCATCGATCAGCGCCCACGCCTTCCGTTCCTCGTTCATCTTGCACTCGATGAACTCCACGATGTCCGGGTGCGAGATCTTGAGGCTCTGCATCTTCGCGGCGCGGCGCGTCTTGCCGCCGGACTTGATCACCGCCGCGACCTGATCGTACACGCGCATGAAGCTGAGCGGACCGGACGGCGTGCCGCCGCCGGACAGTTTCTCGCGCGAACTGCGGAGGGAACTCAGGTCCGTGCCGGTCCCGGACCCGTACTTGAAGAGCATCGCTTCGGAGCCCGCAAGCCGCATGATGTCTTCCATCGTGTCCTGAACGGACTGGATGAAACACGCAGAAGCCTGCGGCCGCTCGTACGAGTTCTGCGCAAGGCCGATCTCGCCCCTGGACGCGTCCCAGCAGTACGCGGTCCTGCTGTTGGACGTGTGCCCGCACACCTGGAAAAGCCCGACGTTGAACCAGACGGGGCTGTTGAACGAGCCGTACTGGTTCAGACACAGGAAGGAAAGTTCCTGCGCGAAAGCATCGGCATCCTCGGGCGAGGCGAAGTAACCGTCGCTCAACCCCCAGTCGGCTATTGTTCGCGCCACGCGATGGACAAGCTGCCGCACGGAGTTCTCGCGCTCGGTCGTATTCTTGCCGCCGAAGAAATACTTCGAGGCCACAACGTTGGTTGCCAGCATGGACCAGAACTTCGGCACCTCAACATCATCCTGCTCAAATACGGGCTTCCCGGTGTCGTCGGCGATGACGGATTTTCTTGTCTCCCACTCCACCTCATCAAACGGACTGCGCCCCCTGCGACTGAACACGTAGTCTATCTTCATCCCACGCACCCTGTCCTCCCGGTCCGCATCGGCCGCGCGCCGCACACCCCTTCGGCCCGCCCTCGCTTTCGTGGTTTCCGCGTCATTCGCGACAGATGAATCGCGTGCTTCCAACATGACTTACTTCCCCCTTGAGAGATCACTAATCGTTAAAGAAATGTCACTACCACAACCCCTGCGGCTTGCGTAAGGGCCGTTGGCGATAACACCACAACATCTTGTGGTCCGACAAGAGAAATCTCACGGCAGCTGGTGTTCGCCTGATTTTCACGCGTCTTCGGCTCCGGCGAAGCCTGAACCGGAAGCATCCGGATGCCGGGCCACGCCGCCTGAAGTCGCCTTTGAGGCCCGGATTGCCTGCGCCTGTAGCATGGATCAGCGGCCTGCACGGTTCTGGAACAACAGGGAGCCATGAGCATAACGTCCCGCGCATGAACGTGTTAGGACTGGATCGACAAGCGTCTGGGTTTCCGGCCGCACGGCCTGCTCTGTCTGAAGCCATTGGAGAACTCGTGCAGTCCGCAAGGCGATGTGTCCATCCGGCCGCTACCTTCTCGGCCGGAACTGCAGAAGCACCGGTGCGCCTTCCAGGCCGAACTTCCCGCGCAGAGCTTTCACGAGGTATGAGCGGTAAGAATCGTCAACCAGCTTCGGGTCGTTCACGAACACGCGCACCGTTATCGGAGCAACGCCAACCTGTACCGAGTAGAAGACGTGAAGACGCCTGCCCGCCACCGCCCTGGGCTTGATGCGGCGCCACGCGTCAAGCAGCGCCCGGGAGAGCAGCCCCGTTGTCAGCGTCAGGCGCGTCTGGGCTGCAACATGGTCAATCACACTGACCGACTCACGAATTCCCCTGCCCGTCTTCACCGAAGCGATAACGACGGGACAATGACGCATGAACGGCAGTCCCCGCGACAACTCCTCACGGAACTCGCGCTCGGACATGCCGGCAAGATCCCACTTGCTGACAAGAACCACGCACCCCTTCTTCTTCTCCATTATGAGTCCGCCGACCCGTTTGTCGTCGGCAGTCGGTCCAGCCGAGGCATCCACCAGGAGCACGACGACATCGGCGCGGGCCACGCCGTCGCCGGCGCGGAACTGGCTCAGCCTGTCCGCCGCGGACGCGCTCTTTGAAGGCTTGCGCAGCCCGGCCGTATCCATCAGCACGTAGTGACGGGCTTCCGGCCCTTCGCCGATTGAGAAGGGAATATCCACCACGTCACGCGTGGTGCCGGGCTGGTCGGCAACCATTACCCTGTCATCGCCAAGGAGCTTGTTGATGTAGGAGGACTTGCCGACGTTCGGCCGCCCGACAACCGCGACCTTCAGCGGCGCTACATGGCTTGGATCCTCGACATCGGGGAGCACGGGAAGCACTGCATCCATCAGCGCGTCAAAGCCTATCCCATGCTGGGCCGATACCGGAAACGCGGGCCACCCGAACTTCAGGAACTCGACCGGCGCTTCCTTCCCGGCAGGCGGATCGCACTTGTTGGCTGCAATGAACACCGGCCGGCCGGAAGCGCGCAGCAGCCTGGCCACTTCCTCGTCAAGGGCCGCGAGCCCGGCGCGGGCATCAACAACAAAGATCACTGCCGCGGCTTCGCCGATGGCTACCTCGACCTGCGAATTGATCCTGGCTTCAAGGGCCGTCTGGCCACGCGACCCGTCCTGGCACGTTATCCCGCCAGTGTCTATCAACTCAAAACGCCGGTTTTCCCACGTCACCTCACAGACAAGCCTGTCACGCGTAACCCCGCTGTCCTGGTGAACAATGGCTATTCTCCGACTGGCGAGCCGGTTGAAGATGGAGGACTTGCCGACGTTGGGACGCCCCACGATCGCCACCGTGCGGGTCGGCGTCCGCTGAGTTGTCTGTTTTTTCATGGACATGGCGGCACCCGGCTGAGCCGGTCATTCCTTCCACAGGTGCAAGCCGGTTACATCGTCATGCTCGCGTTCGAAGTCCGGGCCGCCAAACACCTCAAGAACATACTCACACGCAAAAACGACCGTCCCCTCGGCAAGGTGCCCGCCGAACGCCCTGCCGTCGGCGCCGGCCAGCGTCACGTGGGAATGCACCATGGGCCGCCCTTCCTTCAGCGAGACGTTGCCCGCGAGCGAAAGTATCTCGGCCGGACTCGCGTAATCGGTGTAGACGTACTGTCTGCCGGCCTGGTCATACATCGCCAGCCGCGCCCTGCTTACAGCCCCGATCGCGGTCACCCGTCCGGCGCGCACACCCTCTTTCACGCACAGATCGGTAAGCGAGGCGAGCAGGTCCGACCCGTGCTCAAGCCGGCCCACGGCGCACCGCACAACCCGGCACTGCTTTGCCGAAACCGCCATCATGCTCCCCTTTAACGCTTGGATCCACAAGACCCCAAATCATCCGGCCACCGTGAGAATAATCCCGACCGCCCGAAGTGTCCAGCGATCGCCCTTCCCCCGTTTTCTCTGCGCCACTCACACTCCGCCGGCGGGCGCCGTTCATGAAGCGGCATTGGACACGCCGTGACTCTCCGGGGGCGCGGCGCGACCGGTTATGGCAACGCCATGCGTGCCTGCGGCAGGTTCTTCACTAACCATACCTGCTCGGAACTTGAAAAGAACGGCGGATTATGGTCTCTATTCAGCGCGGCGCGACCGTCGCCCAATACCGGAAGGGATCATAACAATGGCTGGAATCTTCAAGGCTTACGATATCCGCGGCATATACGGCAAGGACCTCGACGACGATACCATGTTCCGCATCGGGCGGGCCTTCGCGACTTTCACCTCATGCCGGAGCGTGGTTGTCGGCCGCGACATGCGCCCGCATTCGCAACCGCTTTTCAAGGCGCTTGCGCGCGGACTCACGATGCAGGGGGCAGACGTCGTTGACATCGGCCTTTGCTCAACCCCGATGTCCTATTTCGCGAATGCGACGCTGAAGACCGATGCGGGAATAATGATCACGGCCTCGCACAATCCAGGCGAATGGAACGGCGCGAAACTCTCGCGCGCCGGCGCGGTGCCGATAAGCGGACAAACGGGCATAGCCGATATCGAACGCATCGTGAAGAGCGGGGCGTTCGCCGCCCCGGCTCAGAAGCCCGGGAAAATCACAACGCATGACATTGCCCGCGCCTACGGCGAACACGTCCGCAAGACGGCCCGCCTCACGCGCCGGCCGCGAGTGGCGATGGACATGGCCAACGCCATGGGTGTTGTGGAAGCCGCCGCGCTGAAAGACATCTTCGAAATCACCCCGCTCTTCGACGAACTGGACGGCACATTCCCGAATCACGAGGCAAACCCGCTGCACCATGAAACACTCCGCCCCATCCGGGACCTGATGGGCAAAGGCAACTTCGACTTCGGCGTTGCCTTCGATGGCGACGCCGACCGGGCTGGGTTCCTCGACGAAAAGGGCGGAATAATCCCGATGGACATGATCACGGCGCTGGTCGCAAAGGATATTCTCTCCCGCGAAAAGGGGGTAATCCTCTACGACCTCCGCAGCAGTTGGGCGGTCCGGGAGATTATCGAAGAAAACGGCGGAACCCCTATGATGTGCCGCGTCGGCCATGCCTTCATCAAGAAACAGATGCGCGACAACAACGCGATCTTTGCGGGCGAACTCTCCGGACACTACTACTTCCGGGCCAACGGCTTCACCGAAAGCACCTGCATGGCCGCCATCTCCGTAGCCAACATCGTAAGCGCATCGTCCGTTCCGCTGTCGGAACTGGTCAGACCCCTGCGCCGCTACTTCACCAGCGGGGAAATCAATTCGGAGGTGCGGGACACCGCGTCGGTCCTGAAGACCCTCAAGAGCAGGTACTCGGACGGACGCCTCCTTGAACTCGACGGCGTTACGGTTGAATACGATGACTGGTGGTTCAATGTCCGCGCCTCGAACACGGAACCGCTGATCCGCCTGAACCTCGAGGCGAAACGCGAGGATCTCATGAAGACCCGGCAGGACGAACTCCTGGGCATCATCAGGGCCTGAGTCGCGCCGGCAACCCGGCCACACAACCCGACCGGAGAGAGAAACAAGCATGCCCCCGAATGCCGACGTGCTGAACACGCTGAAGACCCGCTTTGCCGAATGGTTCGGCGCCGCGCCCGCCGTCGCGGCCTACGCGCCGGGCCGCGTCGAGATCCTCGGCAACCACACCGACTACAACGAGGGATTTGTCCTTTCGGCGGCAATTGACGTGGGGACGTTCTTCGTTGCGGCGCCGTCCAGCTCACGCGACTGCAGACTCGTTGCGGGCGACATCATGGAAGAAACCCGGTTCGGTCTCGACCCGGAGCCGACACGCCAGGCTGCATGGTCAAACTACGTCCGCGGCGTTCTCGCCGGCCTGGAAAAGCACGGCAGCATCGAGTCCGGTTTCCTCGGCATGTTCCTGGGAAACGTCCCTCTCGGCGCCGGGCTCTCCAGCTCCGCGGCGCTTGAAATGTCGTCGGGCATTGCTCTCGCCGCGCTGTACGGCATCAACGTCGCCCCGGCGGCAATGGCGAAGATAGGACAGACCGCAGAACATCATTTCGCCGGAGTGAAGTGCGGACTTCTCGACCAGATAACAAGCCTGCACGGCCGTGCGCACCATCTTGTGCGCACCGACTTCCGCACGCTGGAGACCTCAACCGTCCCCCTGGGCCCGACCGCGTCTTTCCTGATGTGCAACACGAAGGCAAAGCACAGCCTCGTGGAGTCCGCCTACAACGAACGCCGGGCAAAGTGCGAGGAAGCTGCACGGTATTTTGCGTCAGTGCTGAAGCATCCGGTCACCCACCTGCGCGATGTCTCGTGGAAGGAATGGGAACAGTACTCCGCCGGGATGGACCCCGCGGCGGCGAAGCGCTCTGCGCACGTGGTCGGCGAGAACGACCGAGTCATGCGTGGCCGCGTGCTCCTGGAGGAGGGCCGCCTGAATGAATTCGGCGAACTGATGTTCCAGTCGCACGAAAGCTCGCGGACCATGTTCGAGAATTCGTGCAGGGAACTCGACCTCCTCGTTGACGCCGCACGGCAGACTCGCGGAGTGCTGGGCGCCCGCCTCTCTGGCGGCGGTTTCGGCGGGAGCGTCGTGGCCCTCATTGAACCGCCCGACGCCGTCCGTATCGCCGCCGCGCTCTCCTCGGCCTACGAGGCGGAGTTCGGCCATCCCTGCGAAACCCGCGTCCTCACCCCGTCCGACGGCGCAAGCGCCATCCCCCTCTCCGACATCAGGTAGAGAACCGCCAGGCTCCTGCAATCTCGCGCTCCCTGCAGCATCCGCACGAAGGGCTGCTCAGTCCCTCTCCCCGTCCCCGGCGACCTCGCGTCGCCGGAACGCAAGGTCGGTGGAACCGTGCGTTCGACCGCCACAGAAGGCCAGGCTGCGCAATTGCATGAGGGATTTCTGCGCTCCGGGCGGGCTCGACGCTTCTTTCGATCTCGCACGGCGAGGAACGTCCTTGACTGCATAGCGCCGCTTTCTCAGGATACCGCGCCATGAAGAAGAGGGACGAAGGCCAGCTCACAATGGACGCGCTCGCATCGCTCTGCAAGCGCAGGGGTTTCATCTACCAGACTTCCGAGATCTACGGCGGCATCAACGGCTTCTGGGACTACGGCCCCATGGGGACCGAGCTGAAGCGGAACGTGCGCGACGCATGGTGGGCCGACGTGGTCCGGAGACGCGAGGATGTTGTCGGCCTCGATTCTTCCATCATCATGCACCCCCGGGTCTGGGAGGCGTCCGGCCACGTCGGCGGATTCTCCGATCCCATGGTTGACTGCCGGGCATGCAAGAAACGCTTCAAGGCCGACGCTTTCTGTGAGGAGCAGGGGCTTGAACTCCAGGTGGAAGGCAAGCACTTCGTCCTACCCGAAGGCGTGCAGTGCACGGCCTGCGGCTCGAAGGACCTGACGGAGCCGCGCGCGTTTGACCTGATGTTCCGCACTCACGTCGGCCCCGTCGAAGACGACTCGTCCGTCGCCTACCTCCGGCCGGAAACGGCGCAGGGGATATTCGCCCAGTTCTCAAATGTGCTGGCCACGTCGCGCCAGAAGATCCCGTTCGGCATTGCGCAGATCGGAAAGGCGTTCCGGAACGAGATCAACCCGCGAAACTACACCTTCCGCTCGCGCGAGTTCGAGCAGATGGAGCTGGAATTCTTCATCAAGCCCGGCACGGACTCCGAATGGCATGCCTACTGGGTGAACGAGCGCCTGAAGTGGTATTCCTCGATAGGACTGCCCGAATCCAGTCTTCACAAGCAGGTACACCCGAAAGAGAAGCTCGCCCACTACGCGTCGGCGTGCACGGACGTGGCGTATGACTTCCCGTTCGGCACACAGGAGCTCGAGGGCATCGCGGCGCGCGGCGCTTTCGACCTGACACAACACCAGACGTTCAGCGGAAAGTCCATGGAGTACTTCGATCCGGACACCAACGAGCACTTCATCCCGCACGTCGTGGAGCCCTCCGCCGGAGTGGACAGGATAGCCCTGGCCCTCCTGTGCAACGCCTACCGCGAGGAGTGGGTGCCGGGCGCCAAGGTGGAAGGCGGGGTGCTCGCGGCGGAACCCGGCGGCAAACCGCCGGAAGGCTACGAGGCTCGCGTGGTGATGCGGTTCAGTCCGCGCGTGGCGCCGGTAAAGGTCGCCGTTTTCCCGTTGCTGAAGAACAAGCCGGAACTCGTTGCGAAAGCCCGTCAGGTTTTCGATATGCTCAGGGTACGCTGGTCGTGCTTCTGGGACCAGACCGGAGCGATAGGCCGGCGCTACCGGCGGCAGGACGAGATCGGCACGCCGTGCGGAGTGACGATCGATTTCCAGACACTGGACGACGATACCGTCACAGTCCGCGACAGGGACACAATGGAGCAGATCCGCGTGCCGGTGAAGGAACTGACCGACTCACTGGCCCGGACAATCGGATGCTGACCCGGCAAAGGGACAGATTCGGGTTGAGGGTTCTGCGTCGCGCGGCTAGCCTTGCGCCATGATACCGCCATCAATACTTGCCATCCTGAACCGCGTGAAGTCAGGCAGCATGCCCGTCGAGGAAGCTGCCGCCGCGATCGCCGGCTCCTGCGAACTCGACCTGGGCTTTGCCCGCCTCGATACCGATCGGCCCCGCCGACGCGGCGCATCCGAAGTGATCTACGGCCCGGGCAAGACGTCGGAGCAGATCGTCTCCATTCTCAGGGCGATGCGCGAGGCGGGACAGAACGGCTTTGTGACCCGCGTTTCCACGGACCAGGCGGCAGTTGTTCTGAAGGCTATCCCCGAAGCGGCGCACCACGAACAGGCCCGCGCAATCACCCTGGACTCCGCTCCGCTGCCCGAGCCGGGAGGACTGGTCGTCGTCGCAAGCGCGGGAACATCCGACATGCCGGTTGCCGAGGAAGCAGCGCTGACGGCGGAACGCATGGGCGCACGGGTTGAGCGCGTGTACGACGTCGGCGTCGCCGGACTGCACAGGACCATGAAACATCTGGATCTGTTCCGGAAAGCCAACGCGGTCGTGGTTGTGGCCGGAATGGAAGGCGCCTTGCCGTCAGTGATCGGCGGCCTGATCGACACGCCCGTCATAGGCGTGCCGACGAGCGTCGGATACGGCACGAACCTGGCCGGGTTCACGCCACTGATGGCCATGCTCAACTCCTGCGCGTCAGGCATCACCGTCGTCAACATAGACAATGGGTTCGGCGCCGGATTTGCCGCGGCGCTGATCAACCGGGTGAATGCGGAATGAGAATGCTCCGCTTTGACAGCCTCGGCGGCGCCAGCGGCGACATGATACTCGGCGCCCTCGCGGACGCGGGCGCCAACATGGACTCGGTAAGGGCCGGTCTGCAAGGCCTGCCGATCGAGACGTTCTCGATTTCAACCGAGGAATGCAGGGATGCCGGGATGCGCTGCACACGGGTCTCCGTGGACGTTCCGGACGTGCACCACCCGCACCGCAAGCTTCCGGATATCCGATCCATGATTGCCGACTCGGAACTTCCGGAACGTGCCCGGACTATGGCGATAGCGGTGTTCGAGCGTCTTGCCGCCGCCGAGGGAGCCGTCCACGGGATGAGCCCCGAGTCAATCCACTTCCACGAAGTCGGCGCCATGGACGCGATCGTGGACGTTGTCGGCGCGTGTCTTGCCCTGCTCGACCTTCGCGTTGACTGCGTTTCCATCGGTCCGCTTCCCGTTGGGAGGGGAACCGTGCGCGGATCGCACGGGGTGATGCCGCTACCTGTTCCAGCCGTTGCAGAACTGCTGAAGAACCACCCGCTGGATCAGACGGAAGAAAACTGCGAGCTGGTAACCCCCACCGGCGCTGCCCTGCTCATGACATGGGCAGCCATCTTCCCGCCACCACACTCGCTGCCGCCGATGACGCTGCTCCGGTCCGGAAGCGGCGCCGGGCACAGGAAACTGGCGCACCGCCCGAACATCCTCCGCGCCCTGCTCCTCGATGACTCCGCCGGGCAGCCCGCAACACACGAATCCTGCATCGCGCTGGAGTGCAACCTGGACGATGCTAATCCGCAGCAGCTCGGCACCCTGTTCGACCGCCTTCTCGAAGCCGGCGCCCTGGACGTGTTCGTCACGCCGGTCACGATGAAGAAACAGCGCCCGGGAACTCTGTTGACGGTCCTCTGCGCCAGCGAGACACGGCAGAGGTGTATCGACCTGGTCTTTTCGGAGACGCCGACATTCGGAATCAGGGAGCATTCATTCAGCCGCACGGTCCTTGCCAGAAGACACGAAACCGTTGAAACCGCTTTTGGGCCAGTCAGGATCAAGGTTGGATCGCTTGACGGCAGGGACATCACGTTTTCGCCTGAGTACGAAGACTGTCTCCTGCTGGCCAACAGCCGCGCCGTGGCGCTGCGCCTGGTGCAGGAGGCCGCCGTGGCGGCGGCTTATGCAAACCTGAGAGAGCCGCCCGCCACTCAACGCAGTTGAGCGGCGGAAAAACCTGCGGCAAGAGCCGCAAAGAGCAGCGCCAACAGCCACTTCGCGAGCGACACGCGCTTCCTCGCCCAGGCAGACAGCCGCTCTGAAGCGACGCCGCGCCAGGCGGCCAGGAACACCACGATCAAGGGAACAACGAACATCACGTTGTAGAGCAGCAGGTACGCCGCAGCTCGCCCGCGCTCCGTCCCGCCGCGCACCACGAAAGCTATCGTTGGCAGATACAACTGACCCGTGCATACGCTTTCAATTGCAGTCACTCCCGCCCCCGCCAGCGCGGCGGCGAGTGCCGCGCCTCCTCGTGCACGCACGCTCCATCGTATCAGCCCGTGCGACCGCCGCAGCAGCTTTGACGGCAGTTTGAGAAGCACGCTGGCGGCCGACGGATTCCGCGAGAACCGCCATGCATCGAACGCAGAGACGGCCGCCAAAACCGCGAGCACCCCGACAAGCACAACATCCACGGCCCGCTGCAGCGCCCCGAACTTCGGCAGCCTGTACATCGCATCCATCAGGCCGAGCCCGATCAGCGTGTAGGCGACAAACGTGCCGGCGCAGAACGAGGCGCCCACTTTCAGGATCGCCGCGCCGCGGGCGCCGGAGACGGCCAGTATGCTGACCAGGAAGACTATCGCGGAGAACGCACACGGGTTAAGTCCGTCCCCCAACCCGGCCGCTGCCACGCCGAAAGGAGTAAATGACCGCAAACGGCCGGGCAGATCGGAGGAGCGTCCCCCGCCATCGCTGTCGGCAGACACCGGGACCAGGGCCCCCGATATCAGCTCGTCCAGACACGGAAAAAGCCCTTCTTCGATCGCGGGGTAGCCGGCAAGGATCCGTACACCTCCGACAACCATGTAGACGTGCGCGCCGGGCACAGCGGCAAAACCTGACATGCGATCGAGAAACGCAACGTACTCCTCGCGCCGGCTGAGATCGTGCCTTTCGAGCCTGTACAGTCCGGAATAGACGGCCTCAAGCCGCGGCAGGACGACGGCCGCAACCCGTTCACAGTCGTCGCAGCCCGGTTCGAAGTAGTACTCGATCCGTATCTGCGGGACGTCGTTTGAACCGGTCTCCGCGGCTACGCCCAAGCCAGCCGCGGACAGGAACGCGGAGAGGAGAACGATCAGGGAATCAGCCATCCCGCGGATGCCGAATGGCCGACTCATGCAACCGACCCGGCCCAGTGCAGTTTGTGCCTCAGGACCGCAAAATAGCGGTAGCCCGGCAAGTGGACGAACCGTACGCTTCGTTCGCTGGCGCGGATGGAAACCCTGTCGTTAGGCTGAAGGTCCTGGCCGACCTGACCGTCCACCATCATGTGCACGCCGGCATCGGACTCGCTGACCTCCACGCTCACCTCGCAGGAGTCGGGAATGACGATCGGCCTGGAACTGAGAGTGTGCGGACAGATCAGAGAGAGTACAAACACGCACGATTCCGGGCTCACAATCGGACCGCCCGCGGAAAGGGAATGGCCGGTGCTCCCGGTCGGCGTCGAAACGATCAACCCGTCGCAGACATACTCGGTCACCCGCTCTCCGTCCACGTCAACGCCCAGCGTGATGACCCGTGCGGAATCGCCGTTGGCGATCACGACGTCATTAAGAGCGTGGAACCTGCCCTGCTCGAGTGCACCGCGAACAACCCGGCAGTCCACCATGCGCCTCGTCCCCAGCCTGTAGTCGCCGCGCGCAAGCGCGTCCAGCGCGCGCTCCATGTCGTTCTCCTGGACGCTGGTCAGAAAGCCGAGACTTCCGAGATTCAACCCCATGACCGGCAGGTCGCGGCCGCCAAGTTCACGCACCGCCCGCAGCATTGTCCCGTCGCCGCCCAGCGCCAGAAGCGCTTCGACTCTGTCGTAGAAATCGTCCGGCGCAAGCGCAGTGATTCCATCGGTCAGGCGCGCCGTTCCCTCAAGCGCGAAAAGCTCGATGCCCCGGACACGCGCCGCGCAGGCCAGCCTGCGCAGCACTTCCGCCGCCCGCGGCTTCGCGGTGTTTGCCGTAACCCCGATCCTGTTCATGCTGCAACCCCCGCCGTCACCCCGGGAAACGCCAATGCGCCAGGTACTCCACGTTGCCCGCCCTGCCGCGAATCGGCGACTCGAGAACGCCCAGCCACTCAAGGCCGAGTTCCGAAACACCGAACGTACTGATTCTGTCCAGCACCGCCGCTCGAATCGCCTCGTCCCGCACCACCCCGCCCCGCTCAACCTGTTCACGGCCGGCTTCAAACTGCGGCTTGACGAGCGTAACGATGTGCGCGCCGGCGGCTGCGGCCTTTATAACAGCGGGCAGAACAAGGGTCAACGAAATGAACGACACGTCAACGGTCACGACTTCGACAGGTTCGGGGATCAGTCCTTCACTCATGTTGCGCGCATTCACGTTCTCAAGCAGCACAACCCTTGCGTCGTTCCTCAGCCGCCAGTGAATCAGCCCCGCACCCACATCCAGGGCATATACACGGGCCGCGCGGCGCTGGAGAAGGCAATCGGTGAATCCTCCCGTCGATGCGCCCACGTCGAGACAGATCCTGCCCGCGACGTCTATGCCGAACCCGGCGAGAGCGTGCTCCAACTTCTCGCCGCCGCGCCCGACGAACCTCGGAGGGGTCTCGACATCAATACTCGCTCCGCGCGGGTACCTGTGGCCTGGCTTCGTCGCGGGCTGTCCGTCAACCTTGACCTGTCCGGCGAGGGCGAGTCGCTGTGCTTTCTCCCGGCTCTCGGCCAGTCCGAGTTCCACCATCAGCGCGTCAAGACGAAGCTTTTCCATTTGAGAGAACTGAGAGTATCCGCGCGACCACCGTCTCGGCGTCGAGCCCGTGGTCACGCATCAGTTCGTCCGCCTTTCCCTGTCCGACGAACTCGTGCGGCCAGCCGAAGCGAAGAACGGGTGTCGTGGCGCCTTTCCCCGACAGGCATTCCTGCACGCCTGACCCGAACCCGCCGCGCGCGACTCCGTTCTCGAGCGTGGCGATGACCTTTGCGGCGGAAGCGTGAGCCAGCATAAGTTCCTCGTCGAGCGGAGCGACGAAGCGCGCGTTCACCACTCCGGCACTCACTCCCTTCTCGCTGAGCAGCGCAGCCGCTTCAAGTGCGTTCGGGATCATGTCGCCCAGCGCCCATATCTGGACCGTCTCCCCTTCGCGCAGAATCTCTGCCTTTCCCACGACCATCGTCTCGAACTCGTTCCTGACAGCGATGCCCGGCCCGCAGCCGCGCGGATAGCGTATGACCGACGCCCCGTCCAGGGTTGATGCTGTGTACAGCATGTCAGCCAGTTCCTGCTCATCCTTCGGCTGCATGATCACCAGATTGGGCACCGGCCGGAGAAGCGCGATGTCGAACACCCCGTGATGCGTCGGCCCGTCGTCGCCGACCACTCCGGCGCGGTCCAGGCAGAAGACGACGGGCAGGTTCTGCAGGCACACGTCGTGGATGATGCAGTCCACCGATCTCTGGGCAAACGTGGAATAGACGGCGAAGAACGGGCGAAGCCCGCCCGCCGCCATTCCGGCCGCGAGTATGGTCGCGTGCTCTTCGCAGATCCCCACATCGTGGAACCTGTCCGGAAAACGCTTCGAGAACCCGCTCAGCCCCGTCCCGCTGCACATGGCGGCGGTTATGGCCACGATGCGGTTGTCGCGCGCGGCCATGCGTTCCAGCGCGCGGCCGAACACCGTCGAATAAGACGTTCCCGACGGCTCCTTCGCAAGCACCCCGCTCTCCACATCAAAAGCGGCTGTGCCGTGCCATTTCTCGGGCGACTGCTCCGCCATCGGGTATCCTTTGCCCTTCTTCGTGGAGACGTGAAGGATGATCGGCTTGGCGTAGTTGCGCGCGATCGCCAGCGCATCCACGAGGGCTGGAATGCTGTGGCCGTCGATCGGCCCGATGTACCTGAGCCCGAACTCCTCGAAGAAGACGCTGTCGAGAAACAGGCTCTTCACCGCTTCCTCTGTGCGGTGGTAGATGCCGCGGAGCCAGTTCATTCCCAGCAGGCGGTGAGCGGCGCTTTCCACCGATGACTTCCACCTGTTGTATCTGGGGTTGACGAGGAGGTGCCCGAGGTAACGGGAAACGGACCCGACGTTCGTAGAAATGGACATCTCGTTGTCATTGAGAATCACGACCAGCCGGTTCGTCGCGGAGGCAATGTTGTTGAGCGCCTCAAAGCTGATGCCGCAGCTCGCGGCGGCGTCACCCATGACCGCAACCACGCTCTCCTTCGAACCGCGGGCATCGCGCGCGGCGGCAAGCCCGAGCGCGGCGGAAAGCGCCGTGCCCGCATGCCCGCTGCCGAACGCGTCGCACGGACTTTCGTCACGCTTCGCGAATCCGGAAATGCCGCCTTTCTGCCTGAGTGTGCGGAACCTGTCGCGGCGGCCGGTCAGTATCTTGTAGGCGTACGTCTGGTGGCTTGTATCCCAGACGATCTTGTCTTCAGGCGGCGCAAACACCTTCAGCAGCGCCACCGTAAGTTCAACAACACCCAGGTTCGGAGCAAGGTGGCCGCCAGTCCGGCTGACCGTGTCGACAATCAACGAACGGACCTCGCCGGCAAGACGGACCAGATCGTCCGTCTCAAGCCTGGCGACATCCTCCGGCCCGGAAATGGATTCCACAAGACTGCTCACGCTCTCAACTCTAGCGGAGGGCGAAAGCCGCACAAAGCATAATCCTGCTGCGGCAGCCCGACCCATCCTGTACATTTGCCCCATGAACACGAAACTGCTGTCTGCCGTAGTGACCGCCGGTTTCATCATGTCAGCCGGCTCCGCCCCGGTCTCCGCGGAGAACGCGTTCCCCGCGCCCGGATGGGAACCAATGCCTGATCCGCTGGCGAGCCCCCACGCGGTGCGCGGCGGCTCGCTTGCCGCGTATGCCGGCGCCTTCCCCAAAAGCTTCAACTACTATCTCGACAACAACACATTCAACGACCTGCTGATGTCGCTGATGTTCGACACGCTCCTGACGCTGAACCCGGTCACTGCGGGGTTCGAACCCTGTATCGCGGAGTCATGGACCGTCTCGGACGACGGTCGGGCATTCTCGTTCCGGATCTCTCCGGACGCAAAGTGGAGCGACGGGAAGCCCGTGACACCCGAAGACGTGGCATGGACTTTCAACGCCCTGCGCGATCCGGCCAACCTCACCGGGGTCCACAAGGTCAGCCTTGAGAAGTTCGACCAGCCGGAAATAGCGTCCTCCAACACGGTGCGATTCACCTGTCGCGAGGTCCACTGGCGCAACCTGCTCGCCCTGGGCAGCCTGTACGTCCTTCCCCGGCATGTTCTGGGCGACCGGGACTTCAACAAGATCAATACCGACTTCCCGGCCGTTTCCGGCCCCTACCGCATATCCGAGATCCGCGACGGGGTGTTCGTGCGGCTCGAAAGAAGGCCCGACTGGTGGCGCGACGCCGACCCACGGACCCGCAACACCTTCAATATCTCAATGCTCACTTTCCGCTTCTACGAGGAGACCGAGAACGCGTTCGAAGCGTTCAAAAAAGGCCTCATGGATGTGTTCCCCGTCTACACCTCGCACCTGTGGGTGAACGAGACGAAGGGCGAACGCTTTGAGAAACACTGGGTGGTCAAACAACGCGTGCACAACTACCACCCGCAGGGATTCCAGGGCTTCGCAATGAACATGCGCCGGCCCCCATTCGACTCCCTGCCCGTCCGCCGTGCGATGGCACACCTCCTGAACCGCGAAGAGATGAACCGCACCCTGATGTACGGCCAGTATTTCATGCACCGATCCTACTTCGAAGATCTCTATTCGCCCGGCAACCCATGCCCGATTCCCATGGCCGACTTCAACCCCTCGCTGGCAAGGACGCTCCTCTCCGATGCCGGATGGAGCGCCAACCCGCGCACGGGGTTGCTGGAGAAAGACGGACGACCTCTGTCGTTCTCGTTCCTTACCCACTCGCTCAGCACACACAAGTTCCTGTCCGTCTACAACGAAGCCCTGCGCGATGCGGGGATCGAAATGAAGATCGAAATGAAGGACGCCGCCTCATGGTCAAAGGATATGGACAACTTCAACTTTGACATGACATGGGCGGCGTGGGGGTCTTCCATGTTCAAGGACCCCGAAGGCATGTGGGCATCCGCCGAGGCCGACAGGCCGTCGGGAAACAATATCACCGGCTTCCGGGACCGGGAAGTGGACCGTCTGATCGAGGAACAGAGAACCGAGTTCGACCTGGAGCGCAGGAATGCGATCTGCCGCCGCCTGGACGCACTGATAGCGGCCAAGGCCCCCTACGCCCTTCTCTGGAACATTTCGTACACGCGCCTGCTCTACTGGAACAAGTTCGGCACTCCGCCGACAGTCCTCTCAAGACACGGCAACGAAGATTCCATATACGCCTACTGGTGGAGCGATCCGGATGCCGTGGCCGACCTCAAGGATGCGATGGAATCCGGGTCGGTGATGCCGGCACCCGCCGAGTCGATCAGATTCGACGAGGCATTCAGACACGGAAATGAGTAGCAGGTGATCTCGCCGCCTTCATTGTTCCTTTGAAGGCTTGAAATCCTGCTTGCGCAATCCGTACTTGCGCATCTTGGAGAAAAGAGACCGCGGCTCAATGCCGGCCATTCGGGCGGTTTCCGCCACTTTCCCCTGCGTACGCTGCAGCAGCATCGCAAGGTACTCCTTCTCAAACCGCTGCGAGAACACTTCCCTCCCCTCGCGGAGGGGACGGTCAACCCACTTGGCCGTGTCCCAGCCGCCGACGCCTTCGACAGACACTTCCTGCGGCACGGCGGCATTCACCTCTTCAGGCATGTCCTCGGGCTCGATCATTCTGCCTTCGCACAGCAGTATCGCTCGTTCAAGCACGTTCACCAGCTCCCTTACATTGCCCGGCCATCCGTATTCCACAAGCCGCCTCAACGCCGCCTGAGAGATGCCGTCAACCTTTCGACCGACACGCGCCGAGAGGTCGGTGACGAATGACGCTGCCAGGGCCGGGATGTCCTCGCGCCGTTCGCGAAGCGGGGGAAGTTCCAGCGTCACCACGCTCAACCTGTAGTACAGATCCTGCCGGAAACGCTTCTCCTTCACTTCATCCTGAATGTCCCGGTTCGTGGCCGCTATCACCCTGACATCAACCGGTATCCTCCGTTCTGATCCGACCGGATGGACCTCGAAATCCTGCAGAACATGAAGCAGCTTGACCTGCAGGTGGAAAGGCATCTCGCTGATCTCGTCGAGAAAGAGCGTTCCGTCATGCGCCAGTTCAAAACAGCCCCGCTGCGTGCGAGTCGCGCCTGTGAACGCTCCCTTCTCGTGACCGAACAATTCGCTCTCGAGCAGGTTCTCGGGTATGGCCCCGCAGTTGAGGGAGATGAACCCCCCATCGCTCCGCTGGCTCGCGGCATGAATCGCACGGGCGAGCCTTTCCTTGCCCACCCCGGTCTCGCCGGTGATAAGCATCGGCGCGTCACTGTCCACCACGCGATGAACCGTCTTCATGAACCGCTGCATCGCCGGGCTTGCGGAAACGAAGTCCGACAACTGAGGACGCGCCATCGCCCGCTTGGCTGCCAGCGAACGAGACAGCAGCGCGCGCCTGGCTCCTATCGCGTTGTCAAGCGCCCTGACAAGTATGTCGTCGGACACCCCGGCAAACAGAACAACGTCCGCCCCGCATGCCACAAGCTCGGCTTCCTCCGCGGGGCTTTCGTTGAGCGTGAGAACGACTATGCCCGGCGCGTCGGCGTTATCCGCGAGCTTCGCCACGGTCGCGCCGCGCGGTTCGGGGATCATCCTGCGCAGCGTGATGAGAACGTCGCACGGGTAGGAGACAACAGCATCCCAGTCCGAGCCCGGAAGTGGGTCGCATATCAGCGCGTCCTCCTCCTTCAACAGGGCGGATAGCCGCGCCTGGAGAGGCGCATCGTCGATCGCGACAAGAACACGGAGCAGCATCTTGGTTACACCGGCCGTGCCGGCAACGCCCGCACGTCTCAAGTATGCAACGCATATACCAACCATCGCGCCGACGCGGCAAGCCGCTTCTGGCCACCGCCAGGGAAGGCGGCACAGGATCCTGCCCGAGTCCGCTTGCCGACACGCTGGAACCGTGGCAGTATCCGCGTGGATTGAGGAAGCCTCGCCAGGCGGACAATCAGCCGCGGCAACGGGAGAGATGCGATGGTGTTCTACCCGAAATACGATTCCCGCAAGGCTGGTCTCCCGCCGGGATCTCTCGTCTATCTGGGAAAGAAGAGATCCGAGAAAGCATCCATCCACGTCATAGACTACGATTCCAATCACTTGAGCGAACGCGAAATCGTCCATTGCGCCGACTGCCGCGGGTACATGAACGAGAACACCGTCTCGTGGATCAATCTGGACGGGATACATGACATCGAGAAGGTCCGCGAGTTCGGTGAAGTGTTCAACATTCACCCACTGGCGCTTGAGGATGTCCTGAGCACCGGCCAGCGGCCAAAAATAGAGGACTACGGAGACTACATCCTGTTCACACTGAAGATGCTCTACATGGACGACGACAACAGCGATCTCGTCGCTGAGCACTTCGCACTGATACTGGGCAAGGGATTCGTGCTTTCTTTTCAGGAAGTCGAAGGCGATGTATTCGAAACCATCCGCGAGCGGCTGAGAACCGGCGCAGGGCGGATTCGAAACATGGGCGCCGATTACCTCGCCTACTGCCTGATAGACGCAATGGTTGACAGCTATTTTGTCGTTCTCGAATCGCTCGGGGAACACGTGGAAGACGTGCAGGACGAGGCCTTGGAAAAACCGGCAAGCTCGACTGTCGCGGAGATTCACCGGCTCCGGCAGGAACTGATATTCGTCCGCAAGAGCGCATGGCCTCTGCGTGAACTCCTCAGCACGATGGAAAAATCCGAGTCGCCTCTGCTTTCACGAAAGCTGAAGCCGTTTCTGCGCGATGTCTACGAACACGCCATACAGGTGATCGATACCGTTGAGTCCCTGCGCGATCTCCTGTCCGGCGCGATGGAAATCCACATGTCCAGCATGAGCAACCGGATGAACGAAATAATGAAGGTTCTGACACTCATTTCGACCATCTTCCTGCCGTTGACGTTCATCACGGGACTATACGGCATGAATTTCGAGCATATGCCGGAACTGAAGTGGCACTATGGATACGCATGGGCATGGGGATGCCTCCTCTTGTCTTCGATCGGCATGGCGGTCTATTTCCGCGGCAGGAAGTGGGTATGACCGGAGACGGAAACGGGGCCACGGTCGGGCAGTCGTCAACGCGGTAGCTCAATGATCGTGACGGGGATGACTCGTGCGCTCCGCGCGGGCAAGCTTGGGGTTTGGTCCGTCCGCGGATCGGCCCTGCCGCCTTTGACAAAAGAGCAATGTGCGCCTGGGTGATAGAGGGGATGCCCCCGTTAATGGTGTTGAACCTTGATCCCTGAAATGGCGTACCTGGCAGGACTTGAACCTGCAACCCTCAGATCCGTAGTCTGATGCTCTATCCAATTGAGCTACAGGTACGCAAGAGGCGCAGATGTTATGGTCTTTGCCGGAGGCATGCAAGACCGGATTGGAGTGGCTGCTCCACGCGGAAACCGGCCTCTTTTCAGAAGAACAGCCGGCCCCGGTCAGCCAGCCGGCCGTTCTCGAAACGCACCCCTTCGGCCGCCAGCAGCGCGAGCTTGTCGGCAACCGCCTTCCCCGCCTGATGTCCACGGAACCCGCCGGGGGTCAGGTCCGAGGCAATGACCCTGTGGCACGGCACAAGCGGCGCATATGGGTTCTTCCGTAGCGCCTGACCCACCGCCCTCGCCGACCCGCAGCCTATCGCCTGTCCAAGCCGACGGTAAGTGGTAACTTTCCCGCGCGGTACAAGGCTTACAGCCTTGTACACGCGCTCCTGGAAAGTAGTAATCCGTTGTTTCCCCGACATGACACATCACACATGCCGCACAGGCGCGCAACGCTCGTCTTACCGCCCCTTGGAAACAGGCTTCAGGTATCCCCATTCCACAAGCCTGTTCTGAACATAGCCGGCGTACGCTCCCGCGGGCGCCTGCTTCCGGTATCGGATGTATTCGGCGACACACTCCTGCCTGCGCCCCATCCCCTCAAGGCAGCGGCCCAGGAAAAAGGCCGTGTTCTCATTGCCCGGAAGCTTTGTCTCGTACGCTTCGAATTCCACCATGGCCGCGTCGAAGCGACCACCGCTGAGCTTCGCGAAGCCGGACACCTGCAATGCATGCGCTTCGGATGGATACACGGACTTCGCCCGGTCCGCGTACCGCGCTGCTTCGTCGGCCCTGTTCTGCGCCATGCAGCACTTGGCCATCATGAGCAGACCAGCGTAGTCGTCGGGCGCCTGGCGCAAGGCGCTCTTGAGACGTGCTTCTGCTTCAGCCGGCTTCTTCTTCATCAACAAGGCCTGGGCGTTCTGCATCTCTTCTATCGCGCCGCGTATCCTCAACAGGCCGCCGATTCTGTCAAGATACCGATCCCTGCTGTCCGCCCGCCCCCTTGCGGCGGCATACTCGCCCGCGGCAAGCCGACAGGCAGTCTCGTAGCGCTCATCGCTCATCGGATGGGTCGAGAAGAGGAGGTCTACCGCGCTCGGCTTCGACCTGTGAAGGTTCCTGAACACGTCCATCAGCGAGACCATGCCTTCCGGCCCGTACCCGGCCCTGCTCATGTACTCCATGCCAAGAGCATCGGCCTCACGCTCGTCGTCCCGACTGTACCGGCAAAGCAGCGCGTTCGCACCGAGACCGCCCAGTCCTGCCGCCAACGCCGCATACTCACTGTTCTCTTTTTGAACATAGAGCGCAATGCCCGTCACCATCGCCATGGCCACCATGTTCTTGGACATCCGCTCGGCCGCATGTCTGGCGTTGACATGCCCCAGCTCGTGCCCAAGCACCGCAGCTAGCTCCGCCTCGCTGCCCATCGCGACCATCAGCCCGCGGTTCAGTCCGACACTGCCCGCCGGAAACGTGTAGCCGTTCACAACGACCGAGTTCAGAACCCGGAACGAGTACGGCATCGCCGGGCGGTGAGTCACGGCCGCAAGCTTCATGCCCACTTCACCTACGTACGAATTCAGCCCGGGGTCCTGCACCGGGCCGTAGTCGGCAGAAAACTGGTGCGGCGCGGCCTTGCGATCGAGGTCCACTTCCTGAGCTTCGGAAACAAGCATGAACTGAGTGCGCCCGGTAGTCGGATTCGTAGCGCACCCGGCGGCAACCCCTGCAGCGGCCGCGCCGGCGATGGCCACGAAGTCGCGCCTTGTTACTTCCTTTCCCATATGCCCGATACTACCGCCGTACAGACCATTCGCAAGTGCGTTTCTTCCGCCCGTTTCACCGGCCGGGACCGTCGCCCCTCCACAGCCGGAATGGGCACGGGTGCTCATATCCTGTCGCAATCCCCCGCGCCACGCCTATACTCTCACAGGATGGGCAGGAGTTGCCGGCGTAAGGGCGGTCATGTGGCAGGCTTCAGGCGGAGGTGCCTATATGAACAGTAATGCTGTCTTCGCTTCCGCCGCGCGGATTGCGGCTCAAGTGGAGAAATTCGGATGCCGGTCGGCGGCAATCCTGGGAAGCGGATGGGGCGCTGCGGCGTCGGATGCAGTGCCCCAATTCTCCATCGAATACTCGGATATTTCTGAGATGGGATCGCCGTCTGTTGACGGACATGCCGGGCGGATAACAGTCGGCCTCCTGGATGGATCGCATATCCTTCTCTTCGTCGGCAGACGGCACCTGTACGAAGGCGTGCCACAGGACGCCGTAGCTTTTCCTGTGGCAGTATGTGCTGAACTCGGGGTCCGGTCGCTGCTGATAACCAACGCTTCGGGCGGCATACGCGCCGACCTGCAGCCCGGGTGTCTCATGGCCGTAACTGACCACATCAACCTGATCCAGCCGCCCCTGCTTGCCGGGCCCCACGACCCCAGATGGGGTGCGCGGTTTCCGGACATGTCGAAGGTGTACGACGCTGAACTCCTGCATCTGTTGCACACTGCCGCGGATGCCGAAAACATCCCTCTGGCCGACGGCATCTACATGGCGGTTCCCGGCCCCGTGTTCGAAACCCCGGCCGAGGTGAATGCGTTCCGGGCCATGGGAGCCGACGTCGTCGGCATGTCCACGGCGCCGGAAGCAACGCTGGCGCATGCGGCAGGCATCCGCGTGGCGGCGGTCTCCTGCATCACAAACGCCGCCGCTTGCGCCTCCGGCGCCATCGATCACAAGGAAGTCCTGCAACGCGCGGCCGATGCCCGGCCCGCAATGCGCCAGCTTCTCTCCGCCTTCTGGCGCGGGCTGGTCGCCGCGGAAACAACGTGACGACCACCGGCAAAACATCGGACTCCATGCGCGACGCAGCGGTCGGTATCGTGCGCGAGCTTCAGGCCGCCGGCCATACGGCCTACTTCGCAGGCGGCTGCGTGCGCGACATGTTGCTTGGACGGGAACCAAAGGATTTCGACGTCGCCACCGACGCCAGGCCAGAGCAGCTCCTTTCGCTCTACCCGGAAGCGTCTCTCGTGGGGGCGCGCTTCGCTGTGCTCATCGTGAAGCGTGGACCCTACCCCTTTGAGGTCGCCACATTCCGCCGCGACTCATCCTACAGCGACGGCCGACGGCCGGATGCGATCACCTATGCGGATGCGCCTGCCGACGCGCTCCGGCGCGACTTCACCGTCAACGCAATGTTCTACGACCCAGTGACCGGTGAAGTACATGATTTCGTGTCAGGCCGTGCCGATCTGGACAGGCGCCTGATCCGCTGCATCGGCAACCCCGACGCCCGGTTCACCGAGGACTACCTGCGGATGCTGAGAGCCGTCCGCTTCGCCGCGGTGCTGGGCTTCGCCATCGAGGACGGCACGTTTGCCTCACTCCGCGCCAATGCCTCACGCATTTCCACAACGGCGCCGGAACGGGTGAGAGATGAGCTTGTCCGGATGCTCCTCGAATCCGGTCCGGCCGGCGCGGCTTTCAGGCTTCTCGATTCCTCAGGATTGCTTGCGGCTGTTCTTCCCGAAGTGGCGTGCCTGAGAAACCAGGAACAACCTCCAGAATTCCACCCCGAGGGCGATGTTCTGGAACACACCCTGCGAATGCTGGACATGCTTCCCCGCGGCTCAGATCCCAGGCTTGGATTCGCGGCGCTCCTGCACGACGTGGGCAAGCCCGCCGTCGCGTTCCAGGGCGACGACCGCCTGCGGTTCCACCGTCACGCGGAAGCCGGCGCGGAGATCGCAAGAAACCGTCTCGAACAACTACGTCTCCCGCGCTCTTTCATCGACGAAGTGGTCGGTATGGTGGCCGGACACATGCGCTTCGCCGACGTGCGGCATATGCGCCAGGCAACCCTTAGAAGGCTGGTCGGCACGCCGACTTTCGCGGCGGAACTGGAGCTTCACAGGCTGGACTGCATGGCAAGTCACGGCCATCTCGAAAACCACAGGTTCCTGCTGGATTTCGTCGAGAGGCTGAAGACCGAACCGGCCCTTCCTCCACCGTTTCTGACCGGCAAGGATGTTCTTGCCGCAGGCGGAAAGGAAGGGCCTGACGTGGGCGCCCTGCTTTCCCGCGCCTACGAACTGCAGCTGGAAGGTGCGCTGAGCAACCGACCTGCGGCGCTTGACTGGCTGCACAAGGAAGTGGGGCCAGCCCGACCGCGGTAGAGAACCCGCCTTCTTGTCGGCCCTGCGCCGCCTCAGGCTGGCGCATCATTCCATGCCGGCCCGCATCGGAACAGCCCCCGCCGCATTGCACCCGCGCCGTGTGTCAGGCGCATGCATCGCGGCAAACCGCGTCCGCGCGGAGAGATGGTCTCGGGACTCGCATTCCGCTGAACCATGTTCGCACATCTTCGGATATCCCGAGACCGTGCATGTAGTTGTAGACAGCCTTGCGCAGACATATGCCGATTGCATCGAGGTCGCCCCGACCACGCGTGGTGAAAGGCAACTCGTTCTCCGCGAACACCGCATCTGCTTGCGGAAGCAGTCGGACGCCGAACGCCTCTGGCGCCATCCCCATCGGACTGTGAACCGTCAACGCAAAGCGGTGCCAGTACGCAGAGTGCAGATACCCCTGCTCGAAAAGCTGCCGCACATACTCAAGCCCGTCCACAACCTGACGTAGATCCTGCCCCGGAAACCCGTAAATCAGGTAGGCATGCACCATGACGCCGGCCTCCGACATCGCCGCGCAGACGCGGGCCGCGCCCGGAAGCGTTATCCCCTTGTGCATCTTCTGAAGCATCGAGGCTTCCGCGCACTCGAGCCCGCCAGTCACGGCAACACACCCGGACCGCGCCATCAGCCTGCATAGTTCAGGGGTGAATGCGGTGTCGAAGCGGATGTTCGTCCACCAGGCAATTTCTCGGCGGGCGTCCAGCAATCCCTTCGCTACGGTCCTGAGCAGCGCCGGCGGCGCGGCCTCGTCAACGAAGTGGAAACGCGTCAGGCCCGTGGCATGCCTAACATCGTCAATCCACCGCACGACCGTACTTGCGTCGGCGGGATCAAAACGCGAGATGTAATCCAGACGGGTGTCGCAGAACGCGCACTTCCTCCAGTAACAGCCGTGCGCAAGCTGCAGCTTCGCCCACTTCTCGCCCGACCACAGCCTCGCCATGGGATTCGCCGTCTCGGCTACCCGGATATAGTCTCCGAGCCTGACTCCCCCATAGCTCGGCGCGGCCCGGTCGCGATGTCGCAGGGGCCTGGACACGGCATCGATGAACGAGACGCTGCCGCCCTTTCGGATTCGCGTTCTCACGAGCGACTCAAGAGAGCCCTTGCCGGCCACCAGGTCGCAAATCCGCGTGATCGGCTCTTCCCCGTCGTCGTAAGACACGAAATCGAAGAAGTCGAACACCCTCGCTTCGGCCATGCCCCGCAGTTCAGTGTTCACGTAGCCTCCGCCGACAGCGATCCTTGTGTCTGGCCGCAGCCGCTTCGCGCAACGCGCTATTCTCAATGCCCCGAGAAGGTTCCCAGGGAAAGGAATGGTAATGCCTATCAGCTCCGGCTCATCCCGGCCAAGGGCGCTTTCGACAATCTCATCCAGCATTCGCTCCACGAGTGTCGGCCGGCCTCCGAGTGCTGCCTGTAGCCCGGAGAAATCTCGCGCGCTCAGGGCCAGCCGTTCCGCATACCGGGAGAGCTCGAACCTCCGATCAGCTCCCTCCCGCACTGCGTCCGCGAGGTCATCCAGATAGAGGCTTGCGAGGAAGAGCGGATAGCCGTCCGGGTCTTCCTTCGCCGGATCAATGCCGGCTCTCTTCATCCCATCCAGCACCCGGAACCGCGGCCCGCGCGGTAGTCTCCCGTCCCGGATCAGGCGCACTGCACGGGAACGCGTCCTGCCCTGCATGAAGCTGATGACTTCATCCACCGTCTCGATATACCGGTCGGCATTGTCGACAAAGTGCCGCGACGCACCCTTGCGTGAACGTATGAGCTTCTTCTCCACCTCAAGGCGCAGCGCCTCAAGCCCGCCACGGCTGAATAGACGCAGCGCAAGCTGAAGAGACATGTCCACCTGCGAGACCTCAACGCCGGCGGCACGAAGGTGCCCGGCAAGCATTGGCACAGCGGCATACGGGGCGTTGAACTGGACCATGGGGGGCGTGATCAGCATCACTCTCATGGCGTCAACGATAGTCACGCCCGCCATTCAGGGCAACGGCGGAGTAGGGGCGAAACGGTCGTGCTTCAGCCCGCACGCAGCATGGACGGGTTTTCTCCGCTTGCAGCACCCGATCCCGACCTATACCATGTACAGCCCAACACGCGGGTGGACCGCAAAGGCAGGATGTCATGCAGGTCATAATGCTCAAATCCAAGATTCATCAGGCCGTTGTCACCGAGGCCGAGCTGGAGTACGAAGGAAGCCTCACAATAGACAAGGCGCTGATGGACAAGGCCGGGATACTGCCTCACGAGAAGATTCTCGTGGCCAACCTGGAGAACGGCGAGAGGTTCGAGACCTATGCCATCTCTGCTCCCGCCGGGAGCGGGACAATCTGCCTCAACGGCGCCACAGCGCACAAAGGCAAGGTCGGTGACCGCGTGATAGTATTCACGTTCTGCCTGCTTCCCAAGGAAGAGGCTGCTCGTCACCTTCCCGTCGTGGTCAAGCCGGGCAAGGGAAACTCCCTGCCGGCGTGACCCGCCGTCTCTCCGGTCCGGTCAGGCGCTCTTGCGCCGCGCCGGCCGCCTGCTGGTGCTTCGAGCCGCCGCAGAGCTTTTTTCCACCATTGAGCGTGTAACCACCAGCTCGGCAAGCTTGCCGCCCGGCGCGTCAAACATGATATCCAACATCATGCGCTCAACTATCGACCGGAGCCCGCGCGCTCCGGTGCCGCGCTTGATGGCCTGACAAGCCAACGCACGCAACGCGTCCTCGCGGAACTTCAGGTCTATGCCTTCCATGGCCAGAAGTTTCCGGTACTGGGAAACCATGCTGTTCCTGGGCTCCACCAGGATGCGGACAAGATCGTCTTCCGAAAGCGCCGAGAGCTCGGCTACAACCGGAAGCCTCCCCACGAACTCCGGGATCATCCCGTAAGCGATAAGGTCGCCAGTTTCGACATCAAGACCGTCTGCCCCGATGGCGGCCTTTTCCTGGTCCAGGAACCCCAGCATGGATTTGCTGTGCCGACGACGGACAATCTGGTCCAGGCCCACAAACGCGCCCCCGCAGATGAACAGGATGTTCTGTGTCTGTATCTTTATGTACTCCTGCTGAGGATGTTTGCGCCCGCCTTGAGGAGGCACATTCGCCACTGTCCCTTCAAGTATCTTCAGCAACGCCTGCTGAACCCCTTCGCCCGACACGTCCCTCGTTATTGATACGTTCTCGGTCTTGCGTCCGATCTTGTCTATCTCGTCAACGTAGATGATACCCATGGATGCCTTCTGCACATCCCAGTCGGCATTCTGGATCAATGTCAGCAGTATGTTCTCCACGTCCTCGCCGACATATCCGGCCTCGGTCAGAGTCGTCGCATCAGCCATGGCAAACGGGACATCCAGAAACCGAGCAAGGGTCTTCGCGAGCAGCGTCTTGCCGGACCCTGTCGGGCCTATCAGGAGGATGTTGCTCTTCTCGATCTCAACTTCGGCGAGAGGGTGGTCAGGAGCAAAGTGGCTCTCCTGCTTCAACCGCTTGTAGTGGTTGTGAACCGCAACCGAAAGCACTCTCTTCGCGTGGTCCTGCCCGATCACGTACCCGTCAAGAAACGAGTAGATGTCGCGCGGAGCTGGAACCTTGAGATTCTCCACGGGGTTCACGACCGACTCATCCTTGCCGGGCGCGTCTTCGCTCAGCATCCTGTCACACACGGTGACGCACTCGCCGCAGATGTGTATGCCGTTCGGCCCTGTTACCAGCCTGCGGCTTGCCGTTGCATTGCGGCCGCAGAACGAACAGGATGGTTTGCGCGATCCGCTCACTTGCCGTCCGCCTTTTTGCGCACCTTCATGACTTCGTCAATCAAGCCATAGCCTTTTGCCTCGTCTGCCGACATGAAGAAATCGCGGTCAGTGTCCTTGGCAAGGGCATCAACCTCCTTGCCGGTGTGGCTGGCGAGTATTCCGTTAATCCTGTCACGCATACGCAGGATTTCCTTCGCCTGAATGCTTATGTCTGAAGCCTGGCCCTGCACGCCGCCCCACGGCTGATGAATCATGATCCTGGCGTTCGGAAGCGCAAAACGCTTCCCTGCAGCTCCCGCCGCAAGCAGTACCGCGCCCATGCTCGATGCCTGGCCCACGCAGTAGGTTGCGACATCGCATTTCAGGAACTGCATGGTGTCGTATATGGCCAACCCGGCGGTCACGGAGCCGCCCGGCGAGTTGATGTACATGCTCACGTCCTTCTCCGCGTCTTCCGACTGGAGAAAGAGCAACTGGGCAATTATCAGGTTGCTGATATCGTCGTCTATCGCCGTCCCGACGAAGATGATCCTCTCTTTGAGCAGACGGGAGAATATGTCATAGGCGCGCTCGCCCCTGCCGGTCTGCTCCACAACCATGGGCACAAGTGTCTGGTCGAATGCTCTCATCCCTGCCTCCCGTCACTTCGTCTTCGCAATGCTCATCAGCATTTCCAGAGCCTTGTCAGCCCTGATGTCCTCCCGGACCTGTTCTATCGCACCGTCTTCTTCCAAATCTTCGCGAACCTTCTCCGGCGTCTCGCGGCGCGACGAGGCCATCCTCGCTATCCGCTCATCCAGTTCGGCGTCGCTTGCCTCAATCTTCTCCTCGTCCGCGATGCGGGAGAGTATGTATCCGAGCTTGACCCTGTCGCTGGAAGTCCTGTGCGCAACACCCATTATCTCGTCGCTGCGCTGTTCGATCTGCTCCCGTGTGGCCCCCTGATATGCAAACCTTCTGACGAGCATCCGGGCAGTCGCGTGCGCTTCGCGCGCAACAACGGATTCGGGCAGATCGCAGGTCACGCCGTCCAACAGAAACTTGGCGACTTCATCGCGACGCCTGGCAAGCTCGTCCTGCACGGCACGCTCTTCCAGGTCCTTCCTGATCGTCTCTCGCAGCTTCTCAACGGATTCGGCTCCGGCAAGCTTCAGAAACTCCTCGTTGAGCTCTGGAAGTATACGTTCCCTGACTGCCTTGACCGTCACCTCGTAAACGGCCGTCTTGCCGCGCATGGCCTCCACGTGGTGATCGCCGGGGAAAGTGACCTCTATCTTGCGGGTTTCGCCGACCTGCATCCCTTCCATGCCGGCAGGGATGCCCGGTATGAACTCGGGCTCTCCGACGAGCGCCCAGAAGTCCGTCGCACGCCCCAGCCCGGAGCAGTCGGAAGCCGCCTTCTCCACCGGTTCGCCGTCGCACACCCCGCTGTAGTCGATCTGTGCGAGATCTCCCTTCCTGACCCCGCGCCCGGTGACTTCCCCGAACCGCGCAGCCCGTTCACGAAGCGAGTTCAGCGCCTCTTCCACGTCGGCGTCAGTTACCGGCTTGCCTTGATCAGTAACAGTTATCTTCTTGTACTTAGGCAGCTTGATCTCCGGCTGGAGGTCCAGGGTCACGCTGAACGACAAGCCCTTGTCTCTGGCGAACACAACATCCTGCACATCCACGACGGACGCGGCGCGGAGCCCTTCCTTCTTCACAGCATCCCTGTAGGCCTTCGGAAGCAGCCGGTCCTTTGCATCCTCCGCGATGTCTTTCGCGTATCGCTTCTCGACGATCCCGGCCGGAGCCCTTCCGCGCCGGAACCCGGGCACTGTGGCACTCCTGGCGTAGAGACCCACGACCTCGGAGTAGCTCGGCAGAACATCGTCCGCCCCGACCTCAACCCGCATAAGCCGGCGGCACCCGCCGGCATCTTCGACAGTTACCTTCATCTCGTCCTTCCCGCTTTTCGCCCCGCCGCAGACAGACCGGGACCTATTCCTTCATCGACAACAGGAACTCCGCGTTGCTCTTTGTCTTCTTGAGCCTGTTAACTATCATCTCCATGGATTCAACCACGGGTACGCCGTTAACCGCGCGCCTCAGAACCCACACACGCCCCAGCTCATCCGGGTGCAGCAGAAGCTCTTCCTTGCGTGTCCCGCTCTTCTCTATGTTTATCGCCGGGAACACCCGCTTGTCCACAAGAGTCCGATCAAGACACAGTTCCATGTTGCCGGTGCCCTTGAACTCTTCAAAGATCACGTCGTCCATCCTGCTTCCAGTCTCGACGAGAGCCGTGGCTATTATCGTCAGGCTGCCGCCGTTCTCGATGTTCCGTGCGGCACCGAAGAAACGTTTCGGCTTGTGAAGCGCGTTGGCATCGACACCACCGGAAAGGATCTTGCCGCTGTGCGGCTGAAGAGTGTTGTACGCCCTGGCCAGGCGAGTGATGCTGTCCAGCAGTATGACAACGTCCTTTCCGCACTCAACCATGCGTTTGGACATCTCGATCACCAGTTCCGCAACCTGGACGTGACGCTCCGGGGCTTCGTCGAACGTCGAACTCAACACCTGCGCCTTCGTGCTGCGCATCATGTCGGTCACTTCCTCCGGGCGCTCATCTATCAGCAGGATTATCAGGTGCGCTTCCGGATGGTTCGCCGATATGCTGTTCGCTATCTTCTGCAGCAGGACGGTCTTTCCTGTGCGCGGGGCGGCAACAATCAGGCCGCGCTGTCCAAACCCGATCGGCGTGAAGATGTCCATAACGCGCATGGATATCTCGTCAGGTTCCCTCTCAAGCCCTATTCTGCGGTTCGGGAACAATGGGGTCAGGTTCTCGAACGGCACCTTGTGCCTCGACCGGTCGGGATTCTCACCGTTCACCTTGTCCACGCGCAGCAGGGCGAAAAACCGCTCCTTCTCGCGCGGCTCGCGTATCTCGCCTTCAACCAGGTCGCCGGTTCGAAGCGCAAAACGGCGGATCTGGGAAGGAGAGACGTAGATATCCTCCGGACACGGCAGGTAGTTGTTGTAGGCGGACCTTAGAAAACCAAACCCGTCAGGCAGTATCTCGAGGATACCCTTGCTGACCATCGCGCCGGTAACGCGGGCGCTGGCCTTGAGTATCTCGAAGATCAGCTCGTGCTTACGAAGCGCTCCGAGATCCTTGAGCCCAAAACTGTCCGCGATTTCATTCAGTTCCGGAACTGTCTTTTCCTGAAGGTCGTACAGACTGAGCGCCGGACCGCCCTTCCGCGTTTCATCCTGCGGCACAGGCTGATCTCCCTCAGGCTGGTCAGCGCGGGGCGGCAATACTTCTTCGTCTCTGGGTCTGCTGTCATCCATGGGATTCTCCCATTGGCGCTGCTCGCGCATGTGGTTACCGTGTGGTCTCGGCCTGCCGGGGCGCCCCCGGTGCGGCCGCCGCTGTCCGCCATGATTTCTGTCCGGCATGTTCACTTTCTTCTCCGAATACTATCCACCACCATGCGAGCCTGCCGCTCAAGCAGACCCATGGAACCGTCGTTTCTTATCACGTAGTCAGCCAGGGCTTCTTTCTCCGGATTCGCCATCTGGGCACCCAGACGCGCTTCCGCTTCGACCGCAGTCAGGCCCCTGCCGAGCATCCTCTCAATCTGTACCGACCGGGAACTCGTGACGGCTATCACCGCGTCCCAACCGGATCCCTCCCCTACCTCGTAGAGCAACGGAACGACCACGACAGCCTCGCCGGTGCCGGATTGTTCCTCGCTGCAGAGCCATTCGCGCCAGACCCGCTTTACTTCGGGATGCACAATGGCGTTCAGCCTGAAAAGCCGCCTGCGGTCGGCAAAGACCATGCGACCCAGAGCCGCCCTGTCGACCTCGCCGTCAGCCCACAGCACGCTCCGACCAAACGATTCCACAACCAGCCGGTGCGTCTCAGTGCCTCGCCGCAACAGGTCATGCGCCATGTCGTCGGCTTCGGCTACACGCATCCCCAGCTCATTCAGGATCGAACCCGCAAGACTCTTCCCGCAGGCAATCCCTCCAGTGACGGCTAATCGGAGCATGTGGATCAGGCGATGGAATCAGTCACCGCAGAACAAGAAATTCGTGAATCCGCGTTGGGAGGTGACTCCGGCCCTTATCAGGAACCCTCAAAACAGTGCCAGCGGATGGTATTCCACCCTCCCGCGAAGCGTCAATACACTTTTTTCGCCTTCCTGCATCTTACCGGAGAAGCGTCGCCGCATCAGCCAAAGCCCGGGAAGAGCCCGCATTGACGCAGTTCCGCCGCCATCGAATTGAATTCCAGCTCTTCGAGAAGCGGCACAAGCCTGCGCCTGTCCGGCGGCTTGATTTCAGCGTCCGCCGGATCCAGGCCAAGGCAAATGCCCGTTCTCAATCGCATGGCTTCCCTGTTTGCATAGACTCTGTCGCGCGCCGCGACTATCGCATCTCTTGTAACCCCAGGCTTCAACTCCTCGATATGGCCATAGACCCCGTCCACGGTGCCGAATTCGCTCAGCAGCTTCGCCGCCTTCTTCGGCCCGACTCCGTCTATGCCGCGAACGTTATCCGCTGCGTCGCCCGCCATCGCGAGCCAGTCAACAATCTGACCTGGCACCACTCCCGTCTTCTCCCTCACCTCGCAAGGCCCCGTGCTCACGTTCGCCTTCCCGGTCACGGGGACCACAGAAATCCCGTCACAAACAACCTGGAGAAGATCCTTGTCCGACGACGCCAGGATGATGTCCTGGAACATTCCATGCCATTGAACCGCCGCTGACGCCATCACGTCGTCTGCTTCCTCGCCAGGCACACGGAGCCAGGCGGTTCCCGAAGCCTCCATATACTTCTCCAGAAGCCCGACCTGCGGCCTGAGGTCATCTGGCATCGGCTTCCGATTCGCCTTGTACCCGGCGATCATGCCCGACCGTTCCGCGGGCACCCCGCCGTCCAGCACAACAAGGAGATGTGTCGGGCCCCTCACGTCCAGCAGCTGGCGCAGCATCTTCACGAAGCCGAAGACGGCGTTTGTGTGCACGCCAGCACGCGTGGTGAGAGGCGGGAAGGCGAAGAAAGCCCTGTAGAGTACATTGTGACCGTCAACGAGAAGCAGTCTCTGCATCCGGGAAGATGTGGTGGTTCCGGTCAGGATTTCCTCACGGGAACGTCAGGCCGCCCATGCCCGGCGCAGCGGACGTTTCCGACGACTTGCCGAGATCCGGCACCAGACCGGCTTCGGCTATCCGCCCGGCAAGGCTTTCCCCGCTCTTCTCGACCGGCCGACCGTCGGGAGTGACTAGTTTGGCCGTCACGAAGATCAGAAGATTGCGCTTGTCGCTCCGCTCGCTCTTACTGCGGAACAGCTTCCCGACTATCGGGATATCGCCGAGGAACGGCACTTTGTCATCGGTATCGCGCCGCACCTCATTCATCATACCACCCATCACAACGGTCGCTCCGTTGTATATGGATATGGACGTCGCGATTGACCGCGTATAAAAGAAAGGCTGCTCCATCCTCAACCTTGTCTCGTTGCCCTGATCGTCCGTGAATATGGATCCATAGTCTTTCCACTCCGGCTCACTTACGACCTCAGGCGTCATCGTCAGATTGATCATACGCCCCTCCGGGCTTACGTCCGGGAGCACAGTCAGTATGACGCCGACCTCGCGAGTCTCAAACCCCGAAGGCTCCACAACGCCACCGCGTATCGTGGTTGCGCCTGTGGCCGTCGCCGTGCCGGTAACCGGAGTCACCTCAAAATCCGTCGGATAGATGTACTCCGTCACTACCTTGATCGTTGCCTCCTGACCAGCCTGAGTAGTCACCTTCGGCGCCGACAGAAGGTCGGCAAACCCGCGCTGTTCCAAGGCATGAAGCACGAAAGACAGTTCCGGGTTGGTCAGTACGGACGATATGGTCATTATGTCATCCGCCACGGCGGTGGCGACGCTCTCCTTGCTGAGAAAACGGTTGCCCTTCGTCATGTTCGATTCGTTCATCACCAGGCGGCGACGGGAGGCCGGCGGGAGCGCCGCATCATCAGGATGGCTCGCCATCTCCCAGTTGTCAGTCAGCAGCCATTCGAACCCGAGCGCGGACACGTCGGCACGGCTGACCTCCACGAAACGCGCCTCAATCTCAATCTGGTTGGGCACAACGTTGAGCACCGACAGAACCTGCTCGAACCGCATAAGGTTATCTTCTGTATTAGCGACAACCACCTTGCCTATCGCCCGAACGTACTTGATTGAGGATCCGTCCGGCCACTTAACACCCATCTCCTGGAAGAACTCTTTCCAGTCGGCACCTTCGATGTTCATCCCCGCGGCTTCCATCGAACGGAACCCGCTGCCGCCGGCTCCGCCGCCAAGCGCGGCACGCATCTGGGGAATCTTCTCCTCAACGGACGGGAGAACATCGTACATGCGAACGATGACCTCGCCGTCAGGGGCGTTCAGGGGAACGATCATAACCACGCTGCCCTCAATGCGCCATTTCAGGTTCGCGACGTTCGTGACTATCTTGAGCGCCTCGAGCAGAGAGATGTAACGCGCATTGAAGGTAATGAGCGGAACCGCCTCGCTGCCCGGGACCGCCGAGCCTCTCGCGGTTGAAGCGGGGGCCGTCGTAGAAAACAGGTCACCGATCGGCGCCAGCGATGGAGCTGCTGCCCCTCCTGTGGCGCCCGACCTGAGATTCAGGATGATATTGACGCCCTTCTTGCCCTCATCGGTCTCACTCTTGTCAAACTCCCGGCTCGAATCCTGGAGGACTTCCAGAACGTCGTTGATGTTCGCCAGCCTGAAATCGATCTCTGGGATGGTGATCTGCTCCAGTTTCTTCATTATCCTCGTACGGACAGTCTCGCCGCGCGGCTGCCTTGTCACATCGCCAGGCTTCATGACCGCAGCCGACTCCTGGGCGTACTTGTAGTCACGCGGGTTCCACCCCTCGCGCACTTCCCGCATCATGCTTTGGCGGGTGGCTTCGGCTTCCATCGAAGCCCTGTCATACATTACCTGCTCGACCTTCTTGAGCAATCGCATGGCTTCCGTGTTCTGGGGGTCAAGCGCAAGCACGCCCCTGAAGTCCTGGGCGGCATTGTCAAATTCACCGGCCATCGAATACTCGCGACCCCGCTTCATGAGGTCGGCGATCTTTGCCTGCTTGTCCCTGTACTCCTGCTGATTCCAGCGTTCGGTCGGCGGCGCCAGTTTCGGCGGAGGCGGTTCATCAATCAGCTTCTTGATCTTCACGAACTGCGCCTCGCCCTTCGGATGACCGGCATCCATGGACGATTTCGCCGCCACAAGCGACGCGTTCAGATCGTTCTGCTTTTCAAGGTAAAGGGAGTTACGGTAGTAGCACTCGGCCAGACCGCGCTCTGCCTGCTTCCTGATCTTCACGTCGGCCGGCAGCGAAAGTCCCCTTATGGCGTTGCGGTACCGGACAATCCCGATCTCGTAGCGCCCGTTGGCCAGGTCATCGTCGGCCTGCTTCAGGAGTTCACGCGCGTGGGCGGCCAAAGCCCGGCGACGCAGCACTTCCTGGTCTTCAACGACCCCAACTCTAACGCCGTTACCGTCGCCCGCTGTCGGTGCCGCCGATTCTGTGGGCGGGACTTTCTTCGCGGGCTTTACGGCTGCTTCAGCCCCCATGATCGCAAGCAGGTCAGCATCGAGATCCTCGTGAACTGGATCCACCTTCTCAACAACCGGCCGACCTTCCCCCTGCCCGGCGGACACGGCGGTCATAACCGGCTCTGTCGGTCCAACCACCGGCTCGATCAGAACCAACGGTTCTTCAACAAGGGCTTCCTGGACTTCTTCGGAAGGAACCATGGAGACAAAAGGCTCTTCGATGGGCTCGTCGACAACCAGTTCAGTGACCTCTTCCTCAACCGGAGCAACCGGCTCGACATCATCGAGAGCCAGAACCGGAACGATCTCCTCTGCCGCCGGCGCCGGCAATCCGCTACCCGCGGAAACAACTGATTGAGTGTCAACTTTGGCCAGCAGTTCCTCGGCATCCACCTCCGCTGCCAGACCGGTCGCCTCCTCTTCACTCATCTGCGAGGCAACAACGACCGCCCCGGAACGAATTGGAGCGACCGGGGCCAACGGCTCCGGCAGCACAACAGGCTCATCCTCCATTGGTAGGACAGGCGCGGAACCCAACGCCGCCTCAGCGAGAAACTCGACGGAATCTTCTGCCTTCGCGGGCGCCGGGGAGGGAGAAGAAGTGGCCGCAACTATCAGAGAATCCGCATCTGCAACTGGAGAAGGAGACGCCATCTCTCTTCTGACAGAAGACTCCACGAGATCCCCGTTGACGATCTCTTCTATCAGAACCTCTTCCGCGACCTTGGCGGCGTTCTCGTCAATGTCCTGGGCGCGAAACGCACCAACGGCCGAAAGCATAATAGCCACAGCCGCCGCAAGCAGCCAACCCTTGCCAATCCGAGTCATCGGAAGTTCACTCCTTGTGGTTGTTCCAAGCAACGAAAAGGACACTGAGAGAGACCAGCCACGAGCTACATCCCCGGCCCGGCCGATCGCTCAACCTCACTCGGATACGGGCGTCACCTCAACCCGTTCCCCATCCTCCATGCGACTAATTAGTACACGGTTACGGCCAATGTCAACCCCTATGACCTTGTAGCGATGCGATCTGAGACTGAACTCGTCCTCCGGTCTCTTCTGGAATCTGAGATCATCCAGAGCAAACACGAAGTGGACAAGATACTCCACGTACGAGAAATCACGGTCCTTTACGAGGGCGATTTCCCTGTCGCCTCGCTTGAGGGTGAGAACCGAAACATCCACTCGCCTCGGCATGCCGCCCTTGACGACGGTCTCTACTCTCTCCTCGTGGGACAGCACCCTGAACCCCTCCACATCGTCGCCGATCTTTACGAAGTAAGTCTTCGCGTTCTCGCGGGTATTTATGCCGAACTTGAACTCGCCGCCAGGCAGCGTGATACGGCTCTTGAAAAGAAGCCTGAACGGGTCAACATTTACCTTCTCGAAAAACAGTTCGGCCTCCAGCGGCGGGTAGCTCAACGCCTCATTCGGATCCGTCTTCCCTCTGAATTCCGCTGCATTCGAGAATTTGTCCCCGTCATTGTCCTTTTCCGCATCCGACGGGTCGAAAGGATTGAGCCCGTGCTCTCTCTCCCATACGTCCCACATCCCATCCATGTCGCCGTCATAGTCCTCCATCGTCTCCTTCGGCTCTGGCTGCGGCTCCAAGCAGAACGTGCACTCCTTTGACTCGATCGGTATCGGACGGCGGCAGACGACGCATATGCAGCGTCTGGCCGGCACAAACATCCAGAAATTCGTGTAGTCAGACGGGTTGATGGCGAACGGGGTCCTGACAAGCGCCATCGCCGATTCGTACGGCGTCGCATCCAGCGAGTGGGCTACAGGATGCTTTGGCCGAACCATGCTGATCGTCTGGTCGAAGTCCTTCTCCATCTCGCGTATGCTCGAAACCCGTGCCGCCAGGTACGCCAGCGAGGCGAGAAGCATTACCGTGACAACGGCTGCCATCACCTTGTCGTAGTTCTTCCTGATAACGGCAATCACTTTCCCCGCTCCCTTTCCGGCATCAAGGAACCTTGAACAGATAGGCGCTGATGTGCAGCGTCACCACCACTGGGGTCTCGATCTCTTTCCCTGTAACCTGCCTCTCCTGCCTTGACATCTCGCGCAGCGCGACAGTGGCAGCCGGCACGTCAGCATCCGTCGCGGCCAGGCCTGCCAGACCGCGCGGAGATCGGATATCCTGTCCATCTTTTTCGACGGATACGGAATTGACCACGCAGAACACTTCATGCGCGGCAAGCTCGTTCAGGACACGCCAGAGAGTATCCTCGGTCGACTTGAACCGCAGCCCGAAGTACATTCTTGCATACAACTGATGGTCGCTTACCGGCCCCATCCTGTTGACAAGAGCGCCGTCACGTTGAGAAGCGCCTGCAAGCGCTCGTATTCCCGGCCTGTCCTCGCCCGGGCCCTGCACCGTCGCCCTTACGGATTCGAACTCGTCTCTTGCCACCGCGTCTATGCTCAATACGCCGCATCTGAAGAGAAGCCGGCACAAGCCCTCCACGATGGCCAGTTGCTGACTCATCATGGCAACGTGATCCTTATCCGGCAACACGCTTCCCTCGAAGTATCTCTGGAAGGAGAAGGAGAACGCGTCCGGACTCGGCTGCAGAGCCACGCGACTCCTGGCCGCCGCATCCTTCAACTGAGCCTTGATTTCCACCAACTGCCGCACGAACGTGGACGGCGTGTTCTCCTGGACTTCCGGCGTTCCCTCCGCCGCAGCCGCCAGTATGTTCTTCAACCATCCCTTCTCGTCGGCAAGGTTCCGTTTCTCGACGGAAACGTTATCAGCCGAAGGGAAAGGCTTTCTGCCGTAGTAACTGTCATATTCCCGGCGCTTCGAATCCAGCGCGGTCTGCGCCCTGGCCAGTTCCCCGGTGCCGCGAACAAGGAGAACCGCTGCGCCTATCAGCATCCCCGCCACCACGGCGAATACCAGCCCCACGACTATGGCTTTGCGCGTCTTCACGTCACTGAACCACTATCGGCACAACCAGATCCACGACTACCTCGAAATCGCGCGAGGAAGCCCCCATGGCCGGCAACGGCACCGGCTTTATCTCGACACCCGGCCCGAACTCCGGCGATTTCTTCAGGCGCTCCACCAGCACCTCAACCGCAGTGGCGTCCGCCCGCTCCGCGGCCTTCAACTTGTCCGCAAAACCCACCCCTGTCACCTTGACCCGCCGGACAGCCCCGTCCCCTGAATCAACCGGCTTCACCGACGTAAGCCACATCCCGTCAAGAAGGCAGGCGTCCAGCGCCGATAGAACCTGCAACCATCTGCCCCGTGATTCAACCAGCCACAGCAAGAAGCCCATCTGCTTGTCAACAACGGCCTTCTCAGACTGGATCCGCCCGAGCTGACCGGCAACGCTCGCCATTCCGCTTATGCGCGTCTCAATGTTCTCGATCCTTGTCCTGAAGACCGCCGTCATCTGCCGCGTATACGCCCACCAGCACAACAGAATCAGCGCTGCGCCCAACGCGGACAGAACAAAGAAAGGCTGTCTCTTCCTCATCTGTTTGCGCGCGACGAGGTCGGGAGGCATAAGGTTGATCTCAACAGGACACTTGAGAGCCTTTCGCAGCCCAAGCCCAACAACCTGCGCCAGCAAATGAGCGTCCCGAGCCACCTCCTGCTGCACCAGCCTGCCGCCAACCGGAACCCGAGCAAGCGGGTTGAAGTGCTCCACGTCAACCTTGAGCTTCTCGCGGAAGAACGTGTCCATATGAGGTATGACGGAAGAGCCGCCCGTGAGAAGCACTCTGTTGGGAGAACTCCCTGACTGCTGCCCCCGATAGAAGTTTATCGAACGGTTCACCTCGGCATGCAGACGCGTCACGACGTTGCGCGTGATCTTCGAGATAAGATCGGCTGTGTCGTTGTCCGGGCCGGCGTACACCCCGCCAAGCCCAACCACGGCGTGCTCGATCTTCAGCCGCTCCGCTTCCGCGAAAGGAACATCCAGCTCCTTGGCTATCTCCTGCGTAATCGTATTGCCCGCCACTGGAATACTGCGGCTGAATATGCGGGAAGATTCTATGAAAATGAGATTCGAGGTCCTGGCGCCGATATCCAACACCATCGTGCAGCCGGTCATTTCCGGGCAGTTGTACCTGACGGCGTTGTAGAGCGCCATCGGTGCGACGTCAACGACCTCCGGCTCCATGTCAACGGCAAGAACACAGTCCGTGAGCGACTTGATGCTCTCCGTCTTCGCCGCCACAAGAATCACGTTCATCTCGCCCTGCGAGTCGCCGACAAGCTGATGGTCCCAGACGACTTCCTCTATCGGGAAGGGCACGTTCTGCTCGGCCTCGTAGCGGACTATCTGCTGAACCTTGTCGCGCGCCACTGGCGGAAGCTTCACAAAACGTGGAAAGACCGCATGACCGGATACGGTCATCATGAGGTGCCCCGGTCTCATCCCGCGCGCGCGCATCACGTCGCGTATGGCCGAAACGATGTACGCCGAAACGTCGCCTTCCGTGTCAGGCTCGAAGCCGAGGCTCCCGATCCCACAGTCCGTGAGATGAATCTCGCCCGACTTGAGCAAGGCAAACTCGGCCAGCACCACCTTGCTGGACCCGATATCAAGAGCAAGTATTCGTCTGGATCTCAACATTCCGAACTGCTTCCGGACCGAATGGGACCCCGCCGACTATGGCCTGGCATACTCGTAGTCATCCGGGTTGACGAAGGCAAACGGTGTCTGAGAACGGGGCAGAAGATACCCGGCTCTGGCCGTGACGCCGGGCTGGTCAACCTTCTTCCACCAGTCAGCCGCAAAGTCACGAGGCCCGTCGCTCTCTTGGCCGACCACCTCACCCTTGTGATACACTTCCACGGCCAACGCAATGAGGTCACCGTGAAGCTTCAGGGCCGGGGGCCGCAGGAGAACGCTGCCCTCATGTCCGCGTCCAGCCTCAATGTCGAGATAAGTGACATTGGCCTGGTAGAAAGTGTAAGCCGGCGCCGGGGAACCAGCGACCCGCTTACCCGCAAGGACATAGAACCGGAAGGTGAGCTCTTCGATTATCTCGGGGTAAGTGTCGTAGCTGACCGATATGTTCACCCACTCCTTGGCGGGCTTGGTCGGGCCCGTAAGATCGGTCTGATAGTTGGGAGTGCGGATCTTGTCCTGGGCACTCAACCCGCGCAACTTGCGGATCCTGACGACCTCGCCTTCGGCCGCGACAGCACCTGACGAGGCTGCCACATAGCGGGACCCGCTTCGCGAAACCTGCCCGAACACCGACACGGGAACCACAAGCACGGCCGAAAACAACACCGTCCGAAACACGCGAAAAGGAGCTGTACGCGTCATGCACCACCTCCCAGTGTGTCGGCACACTATACGGAATGGCAGGGGGAATCAAAACTCTTTTTCGGAGGCGCATTGCGCCACAATTGATGTTACCGAAGCAAAGGGGGCATCGAAGTATGGTGAGTCAGTCGGACCGGAAATCCTTGTCGCACCGCACGCGTCGGTGCCGCCACAACGCGAGATCGAACAGCCGGAACCGAGGCAATGACCATCTCAAACACCTGCGCACCTGCCAGGAACCGGAGGTGGGGGCAGCGGCATCTCCCCACAGGTCTGTCTGGTGCGGCCGACATCAACTCCGCCGCTGCGTTCCGTTTCCTGCGGGCCGCCCGGCGCGGAACCGCCAACCTTCGCCCCCTCTTTCCTCTCCACCTTGCCCTGCAGACGATATGCGTACTCGGGAACATCGTATTCCACGGCAGCAGCATTGGTTGCCGACGGATCCTGGAGCTTGTTCGTCGCGACAGCGCCGGAGGTGACGGCCCCATCGGCCTCCTCGACCATCTCTTCCTGGACCTCGCCATACCGGCCCAAGCACGGCATGCGCCATAGACCTACTAACACACAAGACGTTGCGGTTAAGTTGGTTGAAGGCACTCACCCAGACAACCGTGATCGTCGGACAGCGCCGACAGTGCACCGCCGTGCACATGGAGGCATGCTGGAGTATGCGACTGTCGAAACCGCGGCGTGGCCGAATCACGCGCCGCCGGACAGCTCGCCGATAATGGAAATCAGCGGCACGAACATCGCTATGACTATCGTCCCGATGATGACGGCAAGAAACACGATCATTACCGGCTCGATGATCGAGGTCAGGCCCTCCACGGCTGTGTCGACCTCGTCCTCGTAAGTGTCGGCTATCTTCACAAGCATGTCAGGCAAAGCGCCGGTCTCTTCACCGACATCAACCATGCTTACGACCATGCCCGGAAACACACCGCACGCCTCGAGCGGCACGGCCATGGCGTCGCCTTCCTTCACACTGTCATGGACGTCCTGGATCGCCTTGGCAACAACAGAATTGCCGCTCGTGTCCCGGACAATGTTCAAAGCCTGCAGCACCGGCACACCCGAGCTCATCAGTGTCCCGAGGGTCCGGGCAAATCTCGCGACCGATGTCTTAGTCATCAGCCCGCCGAACAGCGGAATCTTGAGCTTCATCCCGTCGACGATCAGCCTTCCGCGGCGGGTCCTCCCGAAAGCCACGAACCCAGCCCAGATCAAAGCGATTCCGCCAACCACCCACAACCCCTTCGTTTTCACGATGGTGCTGACATCTATCACGAATTGCGTGATGGCAGGCAGCCCGCGGTCCCCGAGCAGATCTTCAAATATCTCCTGAAACTTCGGTATGACAAAGGTCAGCAGGAATGACAGTATGCCGACCGCCGCGACAAGCACCACCACGGGATAGACCATGGCGCTGCGTATGCGGTTCTTGATCCGCTCGCCCTTCTCCATGAATTCGGCCAGACGCAGCAGCACCACTTCCTGAACGCCGCCCGCTTCGCCAGCGCGAACCATGTTCACGAAGAGGTTGTCGAATATCTTTGGGTGCTGGGCAAGGGCCTCGGAAAAATTGCTTCCACTCTCAACGGCCTCGCCGATCTGGCTCAAGGCTTCGCGAAGCGTCGGATTACGCTCCTGCCTGAGCAGGATTCTGAGCCCTCGCAGCAACGGCAGTCCCGCGTCTACCAGCGTCGCCAGCTGGCGGGTCAAGACCATGAGCTGCTTGGTTCGAACTCGGCCGCGCAGAAAACGCGGCAGACGGATCTCTGTCTTGAGCCCCTTCGCGCCCGAGGACGCACGCGGCCCCGCAGCAGTCGGCGTCAGCTTCGTGGGGAACAGCCCGCGCGCACGGATCGCGGCAACCGCCTTGGCTTGACTCTCGGCATCTATCTCGCCGGACGTCTCGCCGCCCTTCGAATCCATCGCCGCGTACTTGTAGCGGGGCATCGCTCTCCCTTCCGGCAGGCGCTGCCGCGCATGAACGCGGCATCACGTCACAGGAAGCCGATCAGGCCTTTTCAGCCCCGGCTTCGGCGCCGTCACCCGCCGTGACTGCTGCATCTGCCGGGGAGGAACGGACCCATTCGAGCAACACCATCTCGGAGCTGTCACTGACACGCCTCCCGAGCTTGATGATTCTGGTGTAGCCGCCGTTCCTGCCTTTGCAGAGCGGAACTATCTCCTCAAACAGCTTCTTCACGTGCGGGCCGTCTGAAAGAAACGCGACTACCTGCCTTCTGGAGGCAAGCGTGCCCTTCCTGGCCACAGTCACGATCTTCTCGGCCTGCACCCGGGTAAGCCTTGCCTTCTGAAGAGTCGTCTTTATCCGCTGTTCGTTTATCAGGCCGCGCACCAGAGCCGCTGCAGTGGCCCTGCGATGCGCCGTCGTGCGGCCAAGCCTGGTGGATTTTACCTTGTGTCGCATGGCAGAATCAGTTCCCCGCCTTCCCCTTGCCGCTTTCTTCGATTACTCCCGGCTCGAAAGTCATGCCGAGAGACAGACCCAGCTCGGCAAGCTTGTCCTTGATCTCGTTCAATGACTTCTTGCCGAAGTTCCTGTACTTCAGCATGTCCGCTTCGTGCTTCATCGCCAGCTGCCCGACAGTCGTGATGTTGGCGTTGTTGAGACAATTCGCCGCGCGAACACTGAGCTCAATCTCGTTCACGCTCATGGCAAGCTTGCGCCGCAGATCCTCGCGATCCGAGTCCATCTGCTTCTCTACCGTCTCGAACTCAACGATATCCTTGTCATGGCTGACAAACACGTCCAGATGATGCCTCAGAACGGAAGCGCTTATGGTCAGCGCTTCGTCCGGCGTGATGCGACCATCCGTCCAGATTTCCATGACCAGCCGGTCATAGTCCGTGCGCTGGCCCACCCGCGTCATCTCAGTCGCGAAATTGACCCGGGTTACCGGCGAAAAGATGGAATCAATGGGTATGTGCCCAATCTCCTGGTTCGGCTTCTTGTTCCAGTCGGCAGGACAGAACCCGCGCCCGACCCTCGCCTCAATCTCCATCTCCAGCGTCGCGCCATCTTCGATTGTCGCTATGTGATGCTCGGGATTTAGCACTTCCATGAAGCCGCCGGTGTCGATATCCGCAGCCGTCACCTCTTTCGGGCCCTTCACTTTCAACGTGAAAGTCTTGGTGTCGCGCACGAACGTCTTGAACCTGACCTTCTTCAACGCAAGTATGATGTCGGTAACGTCTTCGTAAACGCCGGGCATGGAACAGAACTCGTGCTCCGCGCCCGCTATGCGTACCGAGGTGATGGCCGCGCCCTCAATGGACGACAGCAAAACCCTGCGAAGACTGTTCCCTATCGTGCGCCCGTAGCCGATCTCGAACGGCTCGGCGATGAACTTCCCGTATGTTGCCGTGCTGGTGGAATCATCCTTCTCCACCCGCTTAGGCATCTCGAACCTGCTCAACCTGATTGGCATCTTATCCGTCCTTTCCCCCGACCGGAGTCCGGCTGCTGGTGTCTCCAGGCCGGCGCCTATTTGGAGTAAAGCTCGACTATCAGCTGCTCGTTCACGACCGGCGCAATCTCCTCGCGGCTAGGAATCCGCAGAAGAGTCCCGGTCATTTCCTTGTCTTCGCGCTTCATCCACGCCGGCACCTCGCGCGACGCGTTCGCCTCTATCATCATCCGGGCCTTCTCACGGCTCGAAGTCTTGTCCTTCACCTGAACAACGGAACCGACTTTCACCGGCATTGAGGCAATCGTGGCCTTGTGGCCGTCGACAAGCACGTGGCGGTGCGTAACAAACTGCCGGGCCTCGCGCCTGGATGACGCAAACCCCAGCCTGTATACCACGTTGTCCAGCCTCGTTTCCAAGGTCTGGAGAAGCATTTCGCCGGTTACGCCATGCCGCCGGGATGCACGGGTGAACGCCAGCTTGAACTGGCCCTCGCGAAGCCCGTACTGCCTGCGCAGTTTCTGCTTCTCGCGAAGCTGGCTTCCGTAGTCCGACATTTTGCGGCCACGGCGCTGACCGTGCATGCCGGGGGCGGCACGCCCAACCTCCATAGCGCATTTCGACATCGTGCAACGCTGGCCCTTCAGGAAGAGCTTCATCCCTTCCCTGCGGCACTGCTTGCAGGACGGTCCTGTGTACCTGCCCATCTAGACTCTCCTTCTCTTCCTGGCCCGGCACCCGTTGTGTGGAATCGGTGTAACGTCGCGAATCATTGTCACGGCAAGACCGGATGACTGTAGCGCGCGGATCGCTGACTCGCGCCCGGCACCTGCCCCCTGAATCTGCGCCTCGACTTCACGCATGCCGCGACCCACGGCCTGCCTAGCAGCTTCCTGGGCAACAACCGTCGCGGCAAACGCCGTGCTCTTCCGCGATCCCTTGAAACCCGCCCTTCCGGATGAGCTCCACGCGATGACAGCGCCTGTCCGGTCTGTTATCGAAACCATCGTATTGTTGAAAGAAGCCCTGATGTGCGCCACGCCCGCCGGAACCAGTTTCGCGCCGCGGGCCTTATGCACCTTCTTGGCTTCAACCCCTTCGCCCGACGAATCCGCATCGCCGGAAACGGATGCAGCCCCGGATGCCTCAGACGAACCGTCGGCCGCCTGCTCGCTCTTGTCGTTGTCGTTTTCTTCAGCCATAACCCCTCACACCACCATTCAGCGCGTCACGCGCCGGTTGTTCCCTTCTTCACCGCCGAACGCGCTTCCTTGTCACGAATGGCCCCAACGGTGCGCCTCGGCCCCTTGCGCGTTCGCGCGTTCGTGCTGGTGCGCTGGCCGCGAACCGGAAGCCCACGGCGGTGCCGTGTGCCACGATAACTGCCAATGCTGATCAGGCGCCTGATGTTCTGCGACACTTCCCGGCGCAGGTCGCCTTCCACCCTGTACCCGGTCTGCACAACGCCAATGAGACTGCGAAGCTCGTCGGAAGTGAGATCATCGGCCTTCTTCGCGGGATCAATCTTGGCCTTGGCGCAGATCTCCTTCGCAATGGCCGGACCAATGCCGTGAATGTACTGCAAAGAGTACTCGATCTTCTTACGTCCAGGTATGTCAACGCCCAGAAATCTTGGCATTCCAGTCTCCCCCGAAAAGCGCCTTCAGGACAGTCAGCCCTGGCGCTGCTTGTGACGCGGATTCGTACATGTCACCCGCACGATCCGCTTGCGACGCACCACCTTGCACTGCTCACATACTCGTCTGACAGAACTTCTCACCTTCACGTTATATCTCCATTGGCCGGAAGAAACACGGGAAGATATCGCCCCCCGCGCTTACCGTCCATAAAAAACAACACGAACCGCACCTTTTTCAGAACACGGCTGCACTGGCCGTAAGCACTTCCGCTCTCCTTGCCCCGACCGCAACCGTGTGCTCCATGTGGGCGGAAACCCCTCCGTCAACAGTCTTCACAGTCCAGCCGTCCGACTCAACCTTCACGGCCGCTCCACCCATGTTCAACATGGGCTCAATGGCCAGCGTCATGCCCTCTCTCAACACGGTGCCACGCCCCGGAGGCCCGAAATTGGGAACCTGCGGCTCCTCATGCAGTCGGCTCCCGATTCCGTGCCCGACGAATTCGCGGACCACCGAGAAACCCGCTGCGGAGGCCGTCTTCTCCACCGCATTCGAAATGTCCGAAACCCTCCTGCCATCAACAGCCTGCTCAACGGCAGCCCTCAGCGCCATCCGAGTAACTTCCAGAAGACGCAGCACGCCAGAGTCGGTAACCCCGACCGACACCGTCGCGGCCGTATCCCCCAGGAAACCGTCGTACTCGACACCCACGTCAAGACTTACAACGTCGCCTATCCCAATCTTTCTGGGCCCAGGCAACCCGTGAACGACCTCATCGTTCACCGAAACACATATCGCCGCCGGATACCCGCGGTACCCCAAAAACGCACTCTTCGAACCGCGTTCGTCCATCAGCCTTCTGGCCAACGCATCGAGATCGAGAGTACTCACTCCCGGCGCGATCGCCGCAACCACACCATCCAGCACCTCGGCGGCAATCCGCCCGGAAACACGCATGCGGTCCAGCTCGGAAGTCGTCTTCGGCCTTATCTTGGCTCCGCGGGAGGGTGCCGTCACCGCCGCCCTCTCAGCCGGCCCTTCTTCAAGAAACCGTCGTAATGCCTCATCAGCAGGTACGACTCAACCTGCCGCATCGTGTCCAAGGCAACGCCCACAACAATCAGAAGACTCGTCCCCCCGAAGAACGACGCCACCAGCCACGGAACGCTGAACTGCCGCGCCAGCACTGAAGGCAGAACCGCTATCACCGTCAGAAACACCGCGCCGATGAGCGTAATCCTTGTCATCGTCTTGTCGAGAAACTCCGCCGTCGGACGCCCCGGCCTTATGCCCGGAACGTAGCCGCCATTCCTCTTAAGATCGTCGGCTATCTGCAGCGGATTGAACTGCGTCGCAACCCAGAAGTAGGAGAAGAAGAGGATCAGCACTGCGTACCCGACCATGTACAGGGGCTCGTCCGAAGCAAATGCCGCCCCGATACGCTTGCAGAAGGCAGGCGGCAGCGATCGAAGAATGGCTGCGGGGAAGGAAATCATCACCGATGCAAAAATGATCGGCATCACGCCCGAATAGTTTATCCGGAGCGGCATGTATGTGTTCTGCCCCCCGTACACCTTGGCCCCCACCACCCTTTTCGTGGTGTGTATCGGTATCTTACGCTGCCCCTGCGTCAACGCAACTGTACCCGCCGTGACGAGGAAGAACATTGCAACCAGGCCAATCAGGTGGAAGATCGAAAACCGCGCGCCCCCGCCAGCCGTTCCCATGAACATGTTCGCGGCCGCGTAGACTGCGTCGGGAAGCCGGCTGACTATGTTCACGGTAATGATAAGCGACACCCCGTTCCCGATCCCCCTATCCGTTATCTGCTCGCCCAGCCACATCATCAGCAGGGTACCCGTAGTCAGCGACAGCACCGTCATCAGACGGAACCCCCAACCCGGGAACGGAACCAGAATGTGGTTTATGCCCAGCGAAGAAGGGTTCTCAAGACTCAACGCCATCACAAAGCCCTGCACCAAGCATATCACAAGCGTCAGGTACCTGGTGTACTGCGTGAGACGCTGGCGGCCGGAATCCCCTTCGCGCACCATCTTCTCCAGCGCGGGAATCACCGCCGTCATGAGCTGGAGAATGATCGAGGCGCTGATGTACGGCATGATCCCCAGCGCGCCGACCGCGCAGTTTCGCAGCGCGCCGCCGCTGAAAAGGTCGATCATCCCCAGGAACCCGCCCCCAACCTGGTTCTCGATGTCCCTTATGACCATCTGCAGGGCGCCGGCGTCGACTCCAGGAGCTGGAACGCTCGCCACCAGCCTGCTGACGAACACCAGACCAAGGGTGAACAGAATACGCGAACGCAGTTCAGGTATCCTGAACGAGTTTGAAAATGCGGAAAGCACTTAGCTCCTCGCGGTCTCGCAGATGCCGCCAGCCGCTTCAATCTTGGCGCGAGCCTGCTGGCTGAAAGAGTCGGCATGCACCGTCAGCTTCCGCCCGAGGTCGCCGGCTCCCAGAACCTTGATCCCGCCGCGTCCATTCACAAGCCGCGCGGAACGCATCAGCGCCGGAGTCACAACCGTACCGTCCTCAAAACACTCCAGCGCCCCCACGTTGACAGGGTAAAACTCGATCCGCACCGGATTCTTGAATCCGCGCTTCGGAATGCGGCGTATAAGAGGTATCTGGCCGCCCTCAAACCCAAGCTTGCCCTTGTGCCCCTTGCGGGCCATCTGGCCCTTGTGGCCCTTGCCGGCGGTCTTGCCGTGCCCCGACCCCATGCCGCGGCCAACCCGTTTCCGGCGATGCCTCGACCCGGCCGCGTTCTTCAGAGAATGCAGATCCATTTTCTTCTCCCCGCTCAGACGGAACCCGCCGTCGCCTTGCGCGCAGCGGTGATCTCGGCCTTCGAACGCAACTTGCTCAGCGCGTTGAAAGTCGCCTTCACAACGTTCAGCCGGTTCTTGCTGTTCATGGACTTCGCAAGGCAGTCGCGAACGCCGGCAACATCCAGCACCGGGCGGACACCGCCGCCGGCGATGACTCCGGTGCCCGGCACGGCCGGCATCAACAGCACCCGACCGCCGTCACACGAGCCCGTGACAGGATGGGGTATGGTCCGCCCCCGCATCGTGACCTCAACCATGCCGCGGCGCGCCATGTCGCCGGCCTTCCGGATCGCATCGGCTACCTCATTCGCCTTGCCGAACCCGTAGCCGACCCTGCCGTTCCTGTTGCCAACGACAACAACGGCGCTGAAACTGAACCTGCGGCCGCCCTTGACCACCTTGGACGTGCGGTTGATGAATACAACCCTCTCCTCCATATCCGACTGGACTGGGGTGTCTGCCTGATTCACGATGCCTCCTCCGACCGGATCTTCAGCCCCTGGGCTATGGCGGCGTCTACGATCGCCTTGATGCGGCCGTGGAACTTGAACCCGCCTCTGTCGATCACAACCCTCGTGATGCCCTGCTCCTTCGCCGCCGTAGCCGCCATCTGGCCCACAGTGTTTGCGGTGGCTATGTTCTTCTTCGCCCCCTCGATTTTCTCCGAGGAAGCCGAAGCAAGAGTCACCCCGTTCGTGTCGTCAACAAACTGCACGTAGAGGTGCCTGTTCGACGCGGTCAACGCCATCCTAGGCCTGTCCGGCGTACCGGTCACCTTCCTGCGTACCCTCGCGTGCCTGAACCCGCGCGAGACTTTTCTGTTCTGTCGCTCTTTCATCTTGAAGTCCGCCCTGAATCGACGCCGGCGTCAGGCAACAGTCTTGCCAACCTTGCGCCGTACACGTTCACCCTTGTACCTGATTCCCTTGCCCTTGTACGGCTCCGCAGGGAAATACCCCCTGATTCTCGCCGCGACATCACCGACCAGTTGCCTGTCGGCGCCGGTCACCGTTATGGCTACACCGCCATCAACGGCCACCTTCACGCCTGTCGGTATCTCGTATTCCACAGGCGAAGCAAACCCGAGCGACAGAACCAGATTCTGCCCCTGCACGGCCGCCTTGAAACCAACGCCCTGTATTTCCAGCTCCTTGACAAACCCCTGCTGCACTCCGGTAACCATGTTCGCAACAAGACTCCTGACAAGCCCGTGCAAACTGCGCAGCTCGCGGGTGTCTCCACCCCGGAGGAAAGACACAACGCTTCCATCGACGGCCACGTCAATGCCGTCTGGCAGATTGTAGGCCAGTTCGCCCTTTGGGCCGGACACCGACACTTTCCTGCCCTGCACCGCAACCTTGATACCAGCCGGCAATGTCACCGGCTTCTGACCTACTCTCGACATGCTTGCCTCTCCCTCACGGTCCCGGCAGCGACCGTCGCTACCAGACCCGGCAAATTACTTCTCCGCCAATTCCCTTTTCCCGCGCATCGTGGCCGGTCATCACGCCCTGTGACGTCGTGAGCACGGCAATGCCCATGCCGCCAAGAACTCTCGGCATATCCGAGGCCGAAACATAGCGCCTCAAACCGGGCTTGCTGTCGCGTTTCACACCCCTGATGACCGGTGTGCGGTCATCCTCGTACTTCAGGTAGACACGCAGCGTCTTCTTGACGTTGCCGTCAACCGTGTAGTCCGAAATGTACCCCTCGCGCTTCAATACGCGGCAGACCTCGCCCTTCAGCTTCGAGTAAGGAATCTTGGTGACTTCCTGACCTGCCGCTAAAGCGTTGCGAACCCGGTTCAGCATGTCCGCAACAGGATCATTCATGCTCATCTCTTCGATCCCCCTACCAACTGGCCTTAGTCAACCCAGGAATCAGCCCGCTGACTGCCAGCTCCCTGAGACATATCCGGCAGAGACCGAATTTCCGGTAGTAGGCACGGCGCCGCCCGCAGCGATGGCAGCGGTTATAGTTCCGTACCGGGAACTTCGATCCCCGCTCCGCTTTTACCCTCAAACACTTCTTGGCCAAAGCCGTTCCTCCTCTAGTTCTCCGCAAACGGCATCCCTAGGGCGCGAAGCAGCGCAAGCGCCTCTGCCCGGTCCCGTGCCGTCGTGACAATCGTGATGTCCATCCCCTGCGCTTCCTTGATCTGGTCGGGATCCAGCTCAGGGAAAATCGTCTGATCCTTGATCCCGAGCGTGTAGTTGCCCCTGGAATCGAACCCGCGCGTGGACAACCCCCGGAAGTCGCGAATACGCGGGATCGCGGCATTGATCAGCCTGTCAAGGAACTCGTACATCCTGTCTCCGCGCAATGTGACCATCGCGCCAATCACCATCCCCTCGCGGAGCTTGAAGTTCGATATGCTCTTTCGAGCCTTGGTCTGCACCGGCTTCTGCCCGGCGATCGTTGTCAATTCGTCGGTCAGGCGCTTGATGACGTCCTTGTCACGTATCCCCATCCCCATGTTGACGACCACCTTCGTCAGACGCGGGACGCGCAGGCGGTTCGCAATGCCCAGTTGCTCCTGAAGCTTCTGGACCACTTCGCTACGGTACTTTTCTTTCAAAGTCGCCATGTCTTGATTCAGCCTCCAAACACGTGCCCGCACACCTTGCACTTGCGGACCAGTGTATCCCCGTCACGAACCCTGGCCATCCGCACACCCTTCTTGTCATGCGGGCAGTAAAGCATCAGCTTCGCCATTCGAACCGGCGCCTCCCGCTCCAGAAATCCGCCTTGCGGGTTCTTCTGGCTCTTGCGGACGGCCTTCTTGACTATGTTCAGACCCTCCACAACCGCCATCCCACGGCCCGGAAGAACCTCCAGCACCTTGCCGGTCTTCCCGGCGCCGACACCGGAAACCGCGATAACCACGTCGCCTTTCCTGATCCTCTGCAAACTCACTGTTGCTCTCCAGTCGCGGCCCGCCCGGCTGTCACGCCTACAGTACTTCGGGCGCCAGCGAAATCACCTTCATGTAGTTCTTGTCCCGCAGTTCACGGGCCACCGGCCCGAAAACGCGCGACCCCATAGGGTTATCGGTGCCGTCAACCAGCACCACCGCGTTATTGTCAAACCGCAGCACACTGCCGTCCGGCCTGCGTATGGGCTGCGTCGTCCGCACCACCAGCGCTCTGCAAACCTGCCCCTTCTTCACCATGCCGTTCGGCTGCGCTTCGCGCACGGACACCCGTATGATGTCACCAATATGCGCGTACTGCTTCCTTTGGCCGAGAATACGGAAACACCGCGCCCTTTTGGCGCCCGTGTTGTCCGCAACAACAAGATCGGTGTATTCCTGAATCATGACTACCTCACTCGGCTGCGATTGCAGCGCTCTTCTGGGTGACAGACACCAGAACCCACCGCTTCATCCTGCTCATCGGCCTGCACTCGCGAATGACAACCTTGTCGCCCTGCGACGCCGCATTGTCTTCGTCATGCGCATGAAAGCGCTGCTTCCGACGCAGCACCTTGCCGTACTCGGAGTGGCGGTAGCGCCGTTCCGTTTCGACCACGATTGTCTTGTTGCCGCTCTTGCTGACAACCGTGCCCTTCTGCTGCCGTCTGACTCCCCGGCTACTGCTGCTTGCCTGAGACATTGCTCAACTCCCGTTCGCGCATGACGGTAAGCACGCGCGCGATATCCCTGCGGCGACCCCTCATCTTTATCGGCGATTCGGCTTCGCCGCCGCTCCCCTTCATCGTCCGCATATCGACAAGACCCCTGCGCTGTTCGCGGAACGACTGCGCGAGTTCCTCGCCGCTCATCTCTCTGTACCTGCTGGCCTTCATCGTCAACGCCTCCGTGACCGGCTCCGAGTCAATGCCCGTGCCGGGAAACGTACCTTGTGCGTATCCCGAGCTTGGCGTCCGCCAGCCGCAAGGCCTCCCTGGCCATGCTCTCCGGAACACCGGACAGCTCGAACAACACCGTGCCCGGCCGCACAACGGCAACCCAGAACTCCGGATTTCCCTTGCCCTTGCCCATACGGGTTTCTATCGGCTTCTTCGTGATGGGCTTGTCGGGAAAAACACGTATCCACATCTTCCCGCGTCGCTTCATGTGCCGATTGATCGAAACACGACATGCCTCAATCTGCGTGGCCTTCACCCATCCCCGGTCAAGCGACTTCAGCCCGAAATCACCGAACGCCAGCTTGAAACCGCCGCTCGCAATGCCCGAGCGGCTGCCGCGTTGCACCTTGCGGTGCTTAACCCGCTTAGGCATCAATGGCATTTGCGCCCTTCCTTCCGTCCGCCGCGGGGTCGTTCCCGTGGCAAATCCATACCTTCACACCGATCCGCCCCGCCTGGGTCGCGGCCTCGGCAAAACCATAGTCAATGTTCGCGCGAAGCGTGTGCAGAGGCGTCTTCCCTTCCTTGTGCGACTCAAACCGCGCAAGTTCACCCCCGCCCAGCCGACCGCTTACCTGCGCCTTTATGCCCTGGGCACCCAGGTCCATCGCGAGCTTCGCCGCACGCTTGATTGCACGCCTGAACGAAACACGTCTCTCGATCTGAAGCGCTATGCTCTCGGCAACCAGCTGCGCGTTCGTATCCGGAGACTTCACCTCGCGGATCTCGATGTAGATTTCCTTCTTCGTCATCGCCGCAAGCTCACCCCGGATTCGCTCCAGGTCCTGCCCCTTCCGGCCGATGACGATCCCCGGCCTGGCCGTCATGATCGTTATGCGCACCCGGTTCGCGTAGCGCTCAATCAGCATGTCCGCCACCGCCGCATTCTGCAAACGCTTCTTCATGAGATCCCGGATCTTGAGATCCTCGTTCAAAAGATCCCCGAAAACCCGCTTGTCACCGAACCAGCGAGCACGCCAGTTCTTCGTCACGGCGACCCGCATGCCGATCGGATTTGCTTTCTGTCCCAAGGCTATGACTCCTTCCCGGTCGCCGCCGTTATGGCCAGCGCCTCTGCGAAAAAGCGGATCAACCCGCCGTGCCCCCGTCGGTAAGCACTATCTTGACGTGACACGTCTTCCGGCGGATTCGCCGCGCCATGCCTCTCGCACGAGGCCAGTACCGCCTGAACAGCGGCCCCTCGTCAACGATGGCTTCCTTCACGCGCAACTCGTCCACCGCCAGCTTTGCATTGTTCTCGGCATTCGCGATCGCACTCTTCAGCGTCTTGCCTATGATCCCGCCGGCCTTTCGACCGCAGAGCTCCGCAGTCCGCAGCGCCTCGCCAACACTCATTCCCCGCAGCTTCCGCGCAATCGGCCTCGCCTTGCCCGGCTGCATCCGCACAAACCTGCTTGTCGCCGTCACTTCCATGGGTTCCTGCCCGTCCTTACTTGAGGGTGGTCGTCTTGTCCGTGTGAACACCGTGCTTACGGAAGGTTCTAGTGGGGACAAACTCTCCAAGCCGGTGCCCGACCATGTTTTCAGTAACAAATATCGAGACGTGCTGCTTGCCGTTGTGAATGGCAAACGTGTGCCCCACGAAATCAGGCGCTATCATCGAGCGCCTCGCCCATGTCTTGATGGGCCGCTTCTCGCGGAGCTTGTTGAGCCGCTCAACCTTCTTCATGAGCTTCTCGTCTACGTACGGGCCCTTCTTTATGGAACGCGCCATGCTACTTTCTCCGTTTCACGATGAACCGGTTTGATGGCTTGCGCCGCGGCCTCGTCTTGCCGCCCTTCGCAAGCTTGCCCCACGGGGAAACCGGATGCCCGCCGCCGGAGCTGCGGCCCTCGCCGCCGCCCATCGGATGATCCACAGGGTTCATTACAACACCGCGCACCGTCGGACGCACTCCGCGCCAGCGCCGACGCCCTGCCTTGCCGTCGCTGATTGAACTGTGCTCGGGATTACCGATCTGACCGACGGTCGCCATGCAGTCCACTCGAATCATCCTGATCTCGCCCGAAGGCAGCTTCACGTTGGCGAACCCGCCTTCCCTCGACATCAACTGCGCGCTGCCGCCTGCGCCCCGCACAAGTCTCCCGCCCCTGCCAGGCTCCACCTCGATGTTGTGGACAGCCAGCCCCAGAGGTATCCGGTCCAGCGGCAAAGCATTTCCGCTGGTCGGCTCCGCGTCCGGGCCGGACAGAAGGACGTCGCCCACCGACAAACCGGCCGGAGCCAGTATGTAGCGCTTCTCGCCGTCCACGTAGTTCAACAGCGCAATCCTCGCCGAACGGTTGGGGTCGTATTCTATGGCCGCAACCTTCGCGGGTATCCCGATCTTATCCCGCCGGAAATCTATCAACCGGTAACGCCTCTTGTGCCCGCCGCCTTTGTGCCGGCACGTAATACGCCCCGCAGCGTTGCGGCCGGCCTTCTTCTTCATCGGCTTCAGCAGTGACCGCTCAGGCTTCCCGCGGGTGATCTCCTCAAACGTCGAGACGGTCATGTACCGCCGGCTCGGCGTCGTAGGTCTATAGCTCTTGATACCCATGTCTTGCCAACTCCCCCTGCCCACCCACGGCCTACGCCGTGAGATCTATCTTTCCGCCTTCCTTGAGAGTCACTACCGCACGCTTCCAGTCAGGCTTACGCCCGTACTTCGGACCGCGCACCCGCTTCTTCTTGCCGAAGTAGTTCATCGTGTTGACTTCGGCAACCGAAACCTTGAACAACTCCTCGACCGCGCGCTTGATCTCTATCTTGTTCGCGTCCGGCGCCACTCGGAAGAAGTACTTTCTCTGCTTCTCGCCAAGCCCGGCGCTCTTCTCGGTCGCCTGTATGTCCCTTATGATATCGCCAGCGTCTTTCATTCCGCCTTCCCCGCACCGCCGCCCAACCTCGCCTCCAGGTCCTTCATCGCCTGCCGCGTGGCCACAACGGTCGAATGCTGAAGCAGCTCGTAAACATTCACCTCGGAAGCCGTGGCCAGAGAGAGACGCGGCAAGTTTCTGCATGCGAGCGCAATCTCAGGACTCACGGCGTCAACAACCACCAGCACGCTCCCGGTAACTCCCATCGCCTTCAGAAGACCGGTAACGACCTTCGTCTTGGGCTCCGGAATGTCCAGCGACTCAAGCACGCGCACCTGGCCGTCGCTTATCTTCTGGCTGAGCGCACGCTGAAAGGCAAGACGGGCAACCTTGCGATTAATCTTCTGCGCGTACGACCGCGGCTTCGGGCCGAATGCCACTCCGCCGCCACGCCAAATGGGAGACTGCCGGTAGCCGCTGCGGGCCTGCCCAGTCCCCTTCTGCCGCCAGGGCTTCTTGTTTGAGCCGGCGACATCTCCCTTGCCCAGAGTAGAAGCGGTGCCTGCCCGAATGGCATTGCGGTAGGCCGTAACAACGTCCTTCACCGCCTGCTCGCCCTTTCGGAGCACAAGCCGCTCGTCGGCAATTTCAAATTCGCCGACCGCGGTCCCTTTCATGTCACAAACAGCAAGCTTGCTCATCGGCAATCGCCTACCTCTTCTTCAATGCTTTCCGAACGATCACGAGCGCCCCGTTGGGGCCGGGCACCGCGCCCCGCACCAGCAAGAGGTTCTCCTCGCCGCGGAGTTCAACCACCTTCAAATTCTGCTTCGTAACACGCACATGCCCCATGTGCCCCGGCATCCTGTGCCCCTTGGCAACCCTGCCCGGGGTCGCACGCTGACCGATGGCGCCGATCCTCCTGTGCGACGTATGCCCGTGAGTGCTGGGACCGCCGGCCATGCGCCAGCGTCTCACCACGCCCTGAAAACCCTTGCCCTTGCTCATCCCGGTAACATCCACGTGCGTCACACCGTCAAGAACGGATGCGCTCACCCTGTCACCGGCCTTGGCCTCATCGCCCTCGGCAACAGGGAATTCGCTCAGAGCCTTGCATGCGGATGTGCCGGCCTTCTTGAAACGCCCCATCCCGCACTTGCCTACCCTGTGCTCCTTCTGCTCCCCGAACCCGAGCTGAACCGCGCTGTACCCGTCGTTTTCCACGGTCTTGCGCTGAACAACCACGCAGGGGCCCACTTCGAGAACCGTCACCGTCACAAGACGGCCGTCCGCGTCGTATACCTGCGTCATTCCCTGCTTTCTTCCGATCAGTCCATCCATGGCGGTACTCAAACCTTGATAGTGATGTCCACCCCTGCGGGCAGATTCAATTTCTTCAACTCGTCGACGGTCTTTGCCGTCGGCCCGACAATGTCCAGCAGCCTCTTGTGCGTCCGCATCTCGAACTGGTCCATGGACTTCTTGTCCACGTGCGGACTCCTGTTGACCGTAAACCGCTCCATGCGGGTCGGCAGTGGCGTGGGCCCCACAACCTGGGCGCCCGTTCCCTTGGCGGTATCAATGATGTCCGCCACGGCCTGATCGAGCACGCTGTGGTCGTAGGCCTGAAGTCGTATTCTTATTCGCTGACCTTCCATGTGATAATCACCTGTTGACGATCTGGTTCACTATACTCTGCGGCACAACCTCAAATCCGCACGGTTCCATCGTGTATGAGGCGCGCCCCCGCGAAAGCGACCTCACTGCCGTCGTGTAACCGAAAAGCTCCGCAAGCGGCGCTTCGGCGCGCACCGCCTTGCCGCCCTCCTCCGCCGCCACATCGCGAACCCGCCCGCGGCGCGCGCTTATGTCGGTCAGGACGTCACCGAGAAACTCGTCCGGGACCAGAATTTCAAGATCCATCACCGGTTCAAGCAACTCAGGCCCGGCAAGCTGCGCCGCATCGCGAAATGCAAGCACCGCCGCGGTTCTGAACGCCACATCCGACACTGATTCCACATCGAAACGGCCGCCGGTAACGACCGCCAGGACATCAGCCATCGGATACCTGCACAGCACTCCCGTCGCAAGGCCGTCGCGAACGCCCTGCTCAACATGCTGCCTGTACTCCGCCGGGATCTCGGATGTGCCAGCCTCTATCCTCACGTCAACTCCTGACCCCCGTTGGCCGGGAGACACTCTCAACGAGACAGCCGCAAAGTGGCGGCGCCCGCCTATCTCACGGTCAAACACACCATCCGCCTGAGCCTCCTGCCTGAGCGTCTCGTGGTAGGCAACCATCGGCTTGCCGGTGTTGGCCTGCACGCCGTATTCCCTGTGCAGCCTGTCGAGAATAATCTCGAGATGAAGCTCACCCATCCCGCCTATGATACGCTGGCCAGTGTCATCGTCCGTCCTGAGCACGCACGTCGGATCCTCGGAAACAAGAGCCGAAAGCGACTCCTCCAGCCTGTCCTTGTCCGCCCTCGTTCTGGGTTCGATCGCCATGAAAACGACCGGCTCGGGAAAACGGATCCTCTCAAGCTCAACAGCTGCGTTCTCGGCACAGAGCGTGTCGCCCGTCGTCGCATCCTTCAGTCCGGCTATTCCGCCGATCTCGCCCGAATCAAGACTCTCTGTTTCCTCCCGGCTGTCTGCATGCAAACGCACAAGCTTGAGAATCCGCTCGCGGCGCTTTGTCCGCGCGTTGTAAACGTTCTGACCGCGGCGAAGTCTTCCCGAGTAAACCCGCACGTACATCATTCGACCGACGTACGAGTCCGCTGCAACCTTGAACACAAGCGACGAAAGCGGGGCGAAATCATCTGCCGCCCGGTCAACCGTCTCGTCCGAATTGATCTTGTGAGCCTTGAGAACAGGCACATCCAGCGGAGACGGAAGATAATCTACCACCGCATCGAGTATCGCCTGCACACCCTTGTTGCGCAGCGCCGACCCGCACAGCACCGGAACAATCGCACCGGCAACGGTCGCGCGCCTTATCCCGGCTCTCAGGACGTCTGCGGCAACGTCCGCACCAGCAAGGTACGCATCGAGCACCGTTTCGTCCCTCTCGGCAACGGCCTCGACAAGCCTGTTGCGCGCCTGCTCCGCGACGCCCGCCATCCCGGAAGGTATCGCATCCTCGCGCACCGTCTTCCCGAGATCGTCTCCCACAAAGCGCAGCGCTTTCATCGAAACCAGGTCCACAACCCCGTCAAAACTCTCTTCAGCGCCGATAGGCAGATGCACCGGAACGGCATTGCACCCGAGCTTGTTCCTCATCGCCGTCACAACCCTGCCGAAGTCCGCACCCATCCGGTCCATCTTGTTCACAAACGCCAGCCGCGGCACACCGTACTTGTTGGCCTGGCGCCACACGGTTTCGGACTGGGGCTGAACGCCTCCGACCGCACAGAAAACGCCCACCGCGCCGTCAAGAACACGCAGCGATCTCTCAACCTCGACCGTGAAATCAACATGCCCCGGCGTGTCAATCACGTTCACCTGGCAATCACGCCAGAAACACGTCGTCGCGGCGCTTGTGATGGTAATGCCACGCTCCTTCTCCTGCGCCATCCAGTCCATCACCGCGGTGCCGTCATGCACTTCACCCATCTTGTGAACTTTGCCGGCATAGTAGAGCATCCGCTCGGTGGTCGTGGTCTTCCCGGCATCAATGTGCGCTATGATCCCGATGTTGCGCACCATGGAGAGGGGACGCAGACGGTCGGACGCCTCACGGCCATCCTTACCGCCCTGCCCGTGCTCTGTTGATTTCCGGTCCAATACCGCTACCATCTTGATTCGCCGCGCCCGGATGCCTCCGGACACGCCCCCTCTACCACGCGTAGTGGGCAAAAGCCTTGTTTGCCTGGGCCATGCGGTGCGTGTCGTCACGCTTCTTCACCGCGTTGCCCTGGTTCTTGAACGCCTCCATCAGCTCCATGGCCAGCGCCTTCTCCATCGGAGTCCCCTTGCGCGACCTGCAGAGCTGAACAATCCACCGCAACGCAAGCGCAAGCTGCCTGTTCCTGCTCACTTCAACGGGAACCTGATACGTGGCGCCGCCGACCCGCCTGGACCGGACCTCCACCTTCGGCTTCACGTTGTCAACAGCCCTGGTCAACACCTCGAGCGGATCCTGGTCTTCCATCTGCTGCTTGATCTGATCAAGAGCGCCGTACACGATCTTCTCCGCAACCGAACGCTTGCCCTCAACCATCACGTAGCTGGTCACCCTGGCCACGAGCTCGTTGTTGAACTTCGGATCGGCCGTCAAACTCCGTTTATTCGCTCTACGCCTTCGCGACATGGCTGAGTACCGTCTCCCTAGCTCTTCTGGGGTCGCTTGACCCCGTACTTAGAACGGCCGCGGCGGCGCCCATCCACACCAAGCGAGTCAAATGCGCCGCGGACAATGTGATAGCGAACACCCGGCAAATCCTTCACCCTTCCGCCCCTCACGAGCACAACACTGTGCTCCTGAAGGTTGTGCCCCACCCCCGGAATATAGGCGGTCACCTCGAACCCGGTAGTCAAACGCACTCGCGCAACCTTGCGCAGGGCCGAGTTCGGCTTCTTCGGCGTCATTGTCTTCACCGAAAGGCAAACACCCCTTCTCTGCCCACATGCTGCGAGCGCCGGTGATTTGCTCTTCTTCTTCGCCTGACGGCGTCCCTTGCGCACAAGCTGATTAATTGTGGGCATTGCCCGCGGCCCCTTTCGTCGCTTTTGTGTTCTGCCGCAAAAAAGTTTTTGATCCTACCAGAACCGACATGCGGCAATCAACATCAACCTAGCAGATCCTTCAGTTTTTCTGTCGCCTCACTCGTGTCCTCCGGCTCCTCCTCTATCGGCTCAGCCAGCGGAACAAGCTTGATGTGACGATGTATCTTGAACCCGGTGCCGCCCGGGATCAGGTGGCCCATGATCACGTTCTCCTTGAATCCCTTCAGCGTATCCACGCGTCCGAGTGTCGCCGCGTCGGTAAGAACACGCGTCGTGTCCTGGAAGGACGCCGCAGATATGAAGCTCTCTGTCTCGAGCGACGCTTTCGTGATGCCAAGTAGCGCGGGGGAAGCTTCCGCCGGCCGCTTGCCCTCGGCCACGGCCTCCTCGTTCGCCTCTATGAAACGTTGACGAGAAACCTGCTCGCCCCAAAGGAACTCGGTGTCGCCTGGGTTCGTTATCCGGACCTTGCGAAGCATCTGGCGCACGATGATCTCGATGTGCTTGTCGTTTATCTTCACGCCCTGCAGCCGGTAAACCTGCTGCACCTCGTTCACGAGATATTCCTGCAGTTCCTGCGGCCCGCAAACGTCCAGAATCTCCTGCGGAACAACAGGCCCCTCCGTGAGCTGCTGTCCCTTCTTCACGCGGTCACCCTTGAACACCACGATGTGCTTCCCCATCGGGATGAGATGCTCCTCCGTGCCATCGGTCACCTGGTCGCGGATGATAAGACACCTGCGGCCACGCTGGTTCGGCCCGAAGTCAACCACACCTTCGATCTTCGCTATCTCGGCGGCATCTTTCGGCTGCCGGGCCTCGAAGAGCTCCGCAACACGGGGCAGACCGCCCGTAATGTCGCGTGTCTTGGATTCCTTGCGCGGCGTCTTGGCGAGCAGTTCGCCCGGCGACACATGCTGCTGCTCCCTCACCATCACGTGGGCGCCGGCAGGAATACTGTAGAAACCCAGCACCTGCCCGGTTTCTTTGGCCCTGACGATGATCTGTGGATGCAGGTTCTCCTTGGTCTCGAGAACAACCGTGCCCCTGATCCCGGTGGCCTCGTCGACCTCCTTCTTTACCGACACGTTCTCCACGAAGTCGTGGAAGCCGACAGCGCCCTCCTGCTCCGCCAGAATCGGCACACTGTAGGGATCCCATTTCGCCAAAAGCTGGCCGGCAGCGATCATTCCGCCGTCCTCGACGGCGACCACCGCGCCCATGGCCATCGGGTATCGGTCCAGTTCGTGCCCGGATTGATCATGCACGCTGATCACGCCGTTCTTGTTAAGGACAACGTGGTCGCCGTCCCTGTTCTGCACCACCCGCAACTCATGGTACCTGACGCGACCGCCGTTCTTCGCGATGGCTTCCGGCTGCTTGAACACGCTGCTGGCCGTGCCGCCGATGTGGAACGTACGCATCGTCAACTGAGTTCCCGGTTCGCCGATAGACTGCGCCGCGATGATCCCTACCGCCGTGCCAAGCTCAACGGGCCGCCCAGTTGCAAGGTCCCGGCCGTAACAGCGGGCACAAAGACCATCACGCGATTCGCAGGTAAGCACACTGCGAATCCGCACACGTTCGATCCCCGCTTCGGAAATGCGCAGGCACACATCCTCGTCGATCTCGTCGCCGGCACGGACAATCACGCTCCCGCCCACAGGGTCCAGAATATCTTCGACCGAGGTCCTGCCGAGTATGCGGGAACGCAGCGAGATCAGCTCCTCATCCCCCTGCACGACAGCCCGCACCTCAATGCCGTTCACTGTGTTGCAATCCTGCTCGGCAATGATCGTGTCGTGAGCGACGTCAACAAGCTTCCTCGTGAGGTAACCTGCATCGGCCGTCTTCAGGGCCGTGTCCGCCAACCCCTTCCGGGCGCCATGCGTACTGATGAAGTACTCGAGCACGCTCAACCCTTCACGGAAGTTGGACGTGATGGGTCGCTCGATGATCTCGCCGGACGGCTTGGCCATGAGACCGCGCATCCCCGCCAGCTGGCGGATCTGCTGACGGCTTCCGCGCGCCTTGGAGTCAACCATCATGAAGACCGGGTTCGACTCGTTCGGAGTCCCGCCCTGGTTTTCCTCGATGCAGCGGTACATCGAATTCGATATGTCTTCCGTCGCCTGCGTCCAGATGTCGACGATCTTGTTGTAACGCTCGCCGTCCGTGATCACGCCGGCACGGTACTGCTTGTCCACCTCTCCAACCTGATCGCGAGCACGCTCAATTATCTTCGGCTTGTCCTTCGGGATCATCATGTCGCTCATCCCGATCGAGATACCCGCAAGAGTGGCCTGCTCAAACCCCAGGGTCTTCAGCTTGTCCAGCACCTTCACGGTCGCCTCGTGGCCGGCGATCTTGTGACAGTGCCATATCAGGTCTCCGAGCTTGGACTTGTCGAGGACCTGGTTCACGAACCCCAGCGCACTCGGCCATATCTCGTTGAAGAACACCCGGCCGACCGTCGTCTCCAGGACTTTCTTCGCCGAATCACCGAACGGCGTCTTGCGCTGGCAGTCAGGATTCTTGAACCTGATTCTGGCGTTTGTCCTGATCGCCCCTTCCTGAAAGGCAAGCCTGACCTCGTTCACGTCGTTGAAGATCGGAAGGTGCTCGTGCTCACCCATCCTGCCCGCAAGCTTCGCCATCTTGTCCGCGTGTGAAAGCGATGTGAGGTAATACACGCCCAAGGCGATATCCTGCGTCGGGGTCATCACCGACTCGCCGCTCGACGGGGAGAAGATGTTGTTGGTCGACATCATCAGCATCCGCGATTCAAGCTGCGCTTCCACCGACAACGGGACGTGCACCGCCATCTGGTCGCCGTCGAAGTCCGAGTTGTACGCCGTGCATACGAGCGGATGAATGTGAATCGCCTCACCCTCGACCAGGACCGGCTCGAAGGACTGGATGCTGAGCCTGTGGAGCGTCGGCGCACGGTTCAGCATCACCGTCTTGCCGCGGGTCACCTCATCGAGAATGTCCCACACTTCGTCGGACTGCTTCTCTATGAGCTTCTTCGCGCTGCGCACGGTGTGCGCAATGCCAAGTTCCTTCAGCCTGCGGATAATGAAGGGCTCGAACAGAACCAGGGCCATCTTCTTCGGAAGCCCGCACTGGTTCAACTTCAGCTCGGGACCTATCACGATCACGGAACGCCCGGAGTAGTCCACGCGCTTGCCCAGCAGGTTCTGCCGGAACCGGCCACCCTTGCCGCGCAGCATGTCGCTCAGCGACTTCAGCGGCCTGTTGCCGGCGCCGGCAACGGCGCGGCCATGCCGGCCGTTGTCAAACACAGCGTCAACGGCTTCCTGAAGCATGCGCTTCTCGTTGCGCACGATCACGTCCGGCGTCTGAAGCTGCTGAAGATTGCGGAGACGGTTGTTGCGGTTGATCACCCTGCGGTACAGGTCGTTCAGGTCGGAGGTGGCGAAGCGGCCTCCCTCAAGAGGAACAAGCGGCCTGAGGTCCGGCGGAATCACCGGCAGCACGTCCAACACCATCCACTCCGGCCGCGTTTCGCTGGAACGGAAGCCCTCCGTAACCTTCATGCGCTTGGAAAGCTTCTTCCGAGTCTGCTTGCTCTTCGTCTTCTCCATCATTTCTTCGAGCTCGACCATCGTCTTGTCGAGATCGATGGCGGTCAGCAGGTTCCTGATCGCGGAAGCGCCCATTTCCGCCTTGAACCCGTCGCCGTACTTGGCAAGCGCCTCGCGATAGTCCATCTCGCCGAGGAGCTGCTTCGCCTTCAACGGAGTATCCCCGGGATCGACCACGATGTAGTCCTCGTAGTACAGCACGCGCTCAAGGCTCGTCGCCGTGATGTCAAGCATCAGCCCGATCCTGCTCGGGGTGCACTTGAAAAACCATATGTGCGAAACCGGAACCGCCAGCTCGATGTGGCCCATTCGCTCACGGCGAACGCGCGACACAGTCACCTCCACGCCGCAACGGTCGCAAATCACGCCCTTGTGCTTTATGCGCTTGTACTTGCCGCAACTGCACTCCCAGTCCCGCGTCGGCCCGAATATCCTTTCGCAGAAGAGCCCGCCGCGCTCCGGCTTGTAGGTGCGGTAGTTTATCGTCTCCGGGTTCTTGACCTCGCCATGGCTCCACGACCGTATGGCCTCGGGCGAGGCAAGCATTACCTGCACCGAGTCGAAGCCCTCGTACTCGGTGAAACTCGTCATCATCTCTCTGGCTGCGTATGGGTTCAAATCACACCCCTCCAAGGACACGCTCCGGCCGTCAGATAACCGACTTCCTCTGCCCGCCGCCGAGAGCCACATTGAGGCACAGGCCGCGGAGCTCGTTGATCAGCACGCTGAAAGACTCCGGCATTCCGGCATCCAGGCTGTTCTCGCCCTTCACGATGGACTCGTATATCCGCGTCCTGCCGCGAACATCATCACTCTTAACCGTGAGCAGTTCCTGCAGCGCGTAGGCAACGCCGTACGCTTCAAGCGCCCACACTTCCATTTCCCCGAGCCGCTGACCACCGTACTGGGCCTTTCCTCCCAACGGCTGCTGCGTCACCAGCGAATAGGGTCCGACCGCCCGCGCGTGAATCTTGTCGCTCACCAGATGGTGGAGCTTCATTATGTAGATCTCGCCCACCACAACCCGCTGGTCGAACGGCTCTCCCGTGCGCCCGTCGTAAAGCACGGTCTTGCCGTCCTGCGGCATGCCGGCCTTCACAAGCAAGTCCTCTATTGCCTTCTCGGAAATGCCGTCGAATATGGGCGAAGAGGCAAGAATACCCAGCTTCTTGCACGCTATCCCGAGGTGCGTCTCGAACACCTGACCAAGGTTCATGCGCGAAGGCACGCCAAGCGGGTTGAGCACTATGTCCACCGGGGTCCCGTCCGGCAGGAACGGCATGTCGCAGGATGGCACTATACGCGCCACCACGCCTTTGTTGCCGTGGCGCCCCGCCAGCTTGTCTCCGATCGCCAGCTTCTTCTTGGCGGAGATGTAAACCTTCACCTGCTTGACGATTCCGGCGTCAACCTCGTCCCCGCTTTCGGCCCTGTCCAGAGCCCGCTCGTACTCGTCGTCCAGCTCGGCGAACTTCGGCCTGTACTCGCCGATTATCTCGTCGATCTTGATCTGGATCGGGCTGTCTTCGATCTGCACATGCTCGTACGAAGCCGCGAGTTTCCTCAACAACGTCTTCGTTATCTTCCGGTTTGACGGTATTATCACCTCGCCGGAATCAGCGTTCACCACGTCCAGCGGGATCTTCTCGCCCAGCAGTATGTTGCTGAGCGCGTCCGTCAGTTCTTCAGTGTTCTTCTGCTTGCGGCTCTTGAAGTCCTCGTGGATGCCTTTCACCTGCCGCTTGCGGTCCCCGCCGGCATCAGGCTTCTTGACTTCCTTGTGAGAGGTCACCTTCACGGACATCACCGTGCCGTAGACACCACTCGGAACCGTCAGCGACGAATCCCGCACTTCGGCCGCCTTTTCGCCGAATATGGCGCGAAGCAGCCGCTCTTCAGGCGCCAGCTCGGTCTCGCTTTTCGGCGTGATTTTGCCGACGAGTATGTCGCCGGGCTTCACTTCCGCGCCGACACGAACCACGCCGTCAGAACCAAGATCCTTCAACGCTTCCTCGCCCACGTTCGGGATGTCCCGAGTGATCTCTTCAGGGCCCAGTTTCGTATCGCGAGCGCTGACCTCGAACTCCTGGATGTGGACCGACGTGAACACGTCGTCCATGACAATGCGTTCGTTGACCAGAATGGCATCCTCGAAGTTGTAACCGGACCAGGGCATGAACGCGACCAGCAGGTTCCGCCCGAGCGCCAGTTCCCCGTCCTTCGTCGCAGGACCGTCGGCAAGCAGATCACCCTTGCGCAACTTCTGCCCACGCTGCACTACCGGCTTCTGGTTGAAACACGTCCCCGTGTTCGACCTGCGGAACTTCTGCAGCGAATACTCATCGCCGATGGATCCCTTCCCCGGCATCGCCCCGTCCTCCGTGAGGACGATCTTGTCGGCGGAAACATAGGCTACCTTGCCAGGCTTCCGAGCCCTGATCACCACCCGTGAATCCGAGGCCACGCGCTCTTCGAGGCCAGTCGCAACAAGCGGCCGCTCCGTGTCCAGCAGCGGCACTGCCTGCCTCATCATGTTCGCTCCCATGAGCGCACGGTTGGCGTCGTCGTGCTCAAGGAACGGAATCATGCCAGTGGCGATACTGACCACCTGCATCGGGGAAACATCCATGTACTGGACTTTCTCCCTCGGAACTTCGAGGAATTCGCCCATGTACCTGACCGATACCGTCTCGCGCTCGAAACGCCCGTGCGAGTCAACAAGCGAATTCGCCTGGGCAATCACAAACTTCTCTTCCTGGTCGGCAGAAAGGAAGTCCACGTGATCCGTCACCCGCCCGTTGCTCACCTTCCTGTACGGACTCTCGATGAAGCCGAAGTCGTTCACCTTGGCATAGATGCTCAGGGACGATATGAGGCCGATGTTCGGGCCTTCCGGCGTCTCGATCGGACAGATGCGGCCGTAATGGCTGCTGTGAACGTCGCGGACTTCAAACCCGGCGCGCTCCCTGCTCAGCCCGCCCGGACCAAGCGCACTGAGACGACGCCTGTGAGCAAGCTCCGAAAGTGGGTTTGTCTGGTCCATGAACTGGCTCAACTGGCTGCGGCCAAAGAAGTCCTGCACGATCGCCGAAAGCGACTTCGAGTTCACAAGCCGTTGAGGGGTCAGTGCGCCGGTCGTCGGATCAAACAGCGTCATCCGCTCGCGGATGAGGCGCTCGGTGCGCGCAAGACCAAGCCTGCACTGGTTCTCTATCAGTTCGCCCACAGTCCGCACACGCCTGTTGCCAAGGTGGTCGATATCGTCAACCGTTTCCTCGCCGCGACGGATCTTCAGGAGATGCCGGACCCCTTCAATGATGTCCATCTTGTCGAGAACGCGCAGGTCCGCGTCAACCTTTCCGCTGAGCCCGAGCTTCTGGTTGATCTTGTGCCGGCCCACCCTGCCAAGGTCATACCGCCGGGGATCAAAGAACAACCGCCTCAGGAGCTGCCTGGCGTTCGATGGCGTCGCCGGATCCCCCGGACGCATGCGGTGATAGATATCCTTCAGCGCATCGTCAGAGGAGCGGGTCGGGTCAGACTTCACGCTCTTGAGAAATACGCCTTCATCCCAGCTCACGTCCACGACTTCAGCCGTCTTGAACCCCGCATCCCGCATCTGCCGCAGGATGACCTCGGTGGCCTCGTCGTACCTGCGCGCAAGAACCGTCTTGGAGTCGATGTCAACGACGTCCTCGCGGAACACGCGGAACTCAACCGGGCCGGTCGGCTTCGAGAGATCTATCGTCTCGAACTTGTAGACAAGGTCCAACAGCTCCTCGTCCGTACCGCAACCGAGAGCGCGCAGGAACGTCGTCGCAAGGAACTTGCGGCGGCGGCGGCGCCTGTCCATGTACACCCAGATGTGGTCGGATGTGTCGAACTGTATCTCTATCCACGAGCCGCGGTCGGGAATGATCCTGACGGAGTAAAGCATGGTTCCGTTCGGATGCTGCGTCTGCTCGGAGCAGATGCCCGGCGACCTGTGCAGCTGGCTCACCACCACACGCTCTGCGCCGTTTATCACGAACGAGCCATGTTCCGTCATCAGGGGGATCTCCCCCATGTAAACGGACTCCTCCCGCACTTCCTCCCCGTCCTTCAAGCGGAACGCCGCATGGAGCGGAGCCGCGTGGGTTTCCCCTTCCCGCAGCGCCTCCAGAGGCGACAGCTTCGGCTCGGAAAGCTCGTACCTGACATAGTCAAGGACGTAGCGGCCGTCGTAGCTCTCTATAGGGAACACCTCACGGAATATCCCCTCCAAACCCTGGCAGAGACGCTTCGACGGACTGACTTCGATCTGCAGGAAGTCCCTGTACGACTTCGTCTGTATCTCTATCAGGTCAGGAGGCGAAATGACGGCTGCGAGCTTCCCGAAGTTCGTTCTCTCAAGCATCAAACACCTCGCTCAACGGACCGGTCAAACGGCACCTCTCCGCCCGTACGCTTCCCGCATCGGGCGCCGCAGGAACGATGAAACACCCTACTTGATCTCGACGGTCGCGCCGGCTGCCTCGAGCTTCTTCTTCATCTCTTCGGCATCGGCCTTCGATACGCCTTCCTTCACGGTCTTCGGCGCGCCTTCGACCAGGTCCTTCGAGTCCTTCAGACCCAGTCCGGTAATCGCGCGGATCTCCTTGATCACAGCTATCTTCTGTGCGCCGGCGCTGGCCAGAACGACCGTGAACTCGGTCTTCTCCTCGACCTTCGCCTCGCCGCCCGCCGCAGGCCCGGCCGCCACGGCCACAGGCGCCGCCGCGCTCACGCCAAGACGGTCTTCAAGCGCCTTCACGAGCTTGGACAGCTCGAGAACGCTGATTCCCTCGATCCAGCTGATGAACTCGGCCATCTTGCCTTCGACAGCCGCCCCACCTTCGACCACAGTTCCTTTTTCCTCAGACATTGCTACCTCTCCTGTTCCTTACTGCTGCTGATTCCGTTTCTTGTCCTCAATGGCCTTCAAGACGTATACGACGCTCGCGGCCTTCTGCGAGAGCACACCGACAAGCCGCGTCATCGGCGCGGCAATCGTGCCCACCACAATCCCGAGCATTGCCTGCCTGCCGGGCAGATCCGCAAGGGCGGCAACGTCCGCCGCCGTCACCGGCTTCTTTTCAAGCCAGCCCTGCTTCACCGTCGGTTTCTGGCGCTCCTTGTGGTAAGCGCGAAGAACCTTCGCCGTCTCGGTCGGATCGCCTGCCCCGCACACCACCGCGGAAGGGCCGCACACCGAGGCCTCGGGCAACATCCACCCGAGATCCTTCATAACCAGCCTGGTCAGCGTGTTCTTCGCTATGAACATGCGCGACCCGACATGCTTAAGCTGCCCTCGCAGCTCGGTCATCTGCTCCACGGTCAACCCGTGGTAGTCGACAAGAAACGCAAACGCGCTGCCATCAATCCGGCTGCGCACCTCGGCAAAAATTGATTCCCGTTCGGGTCTCATAGTCGCAGGACCCCTCCTCCTACTCGCGAACCGCCAGCCCGACGCCAACCCCCATCGTCGAACTGAGCGTCGCAGCCTTGATATACTGCCCCTTTGCGCCGGCCGGTTTCTCGGCCAGCACGGCCGCCACCACCATGTTCACATTCTCGGCAATGCTCGCCGGCTCAAAAGAACACTTACCGCAGGGAACGTTCACGTTCCCGTTCTTGTCCATCCTGAATTCCACGCGCCCAGCCTTGCTGGCCCTGACCGCGGAGGCAACATCGTCAGTCACCGTTCCGGTCTTCGGGTTGGGCATGAGACCGCGCGGCCCGAGAACACGCCCGAGCTTCCGAACCTCCTGCATGGCCTCAGGCGTGGCAATCGCCACGTCAAACTCCGTCCATCCGCCGCGAACTTTCTCTATCAGTTCGTCGCCGCCGACAGTGTCGGCACCCGCCTTCTTCGCCTCTTCAGCCTGCGGCCCGGAAGCGAATACAAGCACCCTGACCTTGCGCCCAGTTCCGTGCGGCAGCGACACCGTGCCCCTGACCACGTTGTCGGACTTCGTAGTGTCAAGCCCCAGCCGCAGCCCGAGCTCAACGGTCTCGTCAAACTTGGCGGTCGCATTCCGCTTCACGAACGCTACAGCGTCCGCCAGCTCAAGCACGCCCGCGGGCGCCTGTTCCCTGATCTTACGGTACCTTTTTCCGTGCGTTGCCATGGATACCCACCTGACTCCGCGCCGTCACGCCGGCGCCCAGACTCAATCCACAACGTCAATGCCCATGCTCCGGGCAGTTCCCTCGACTATCCGCATCCCCTGCGCCTCGTCGTGCGCATTGAGATCCTGTGCCTTGATGCGGTATATCTCCTTTACCTGCTGCTTCGTCACCTTCCCGACCTTGTCACGGTTCGGAACGGCCGAGCCCTTGGCCAGGCCAGCAGCCCTCTTCAACAGGTTCGAAGCAGGCGGGCTCTTCGTGATGAAAGTGAAAGAACGGTCCTGGTAGACCGTTATTATCACCGGAATCACAAGCCCGGCCTGGTCCTGAGTCGCAGCGTTGAACGTCTTGCAGAACTCCATGATGTTCACGCCGTGCTGACCCAGAGCCGGTCCAACCGGCGGAGCCGGATTCGCCTGGCCCGCAGGTATCTGCAACTTTATCTTGCCGGTTATCTTCTTTGCCATGCCTACACCCGCTCCACTTGCCAGTATTCAAGTTCGACTGGCGCCGAACGACCGAATATCGCGACCGAAACCTTCAGCTTGCCGCGTTCCGGATCCACTTCTTCAACAACACCGCTGAAATTGAGAAAAGGCCCGTCTATGATCTTCAGCGTCTCGCCAGCCTCAAATTCCACCTTGGGACGAGCCTTGGCCTTCTTCTCGTCCGTCTGGTTAAGAACTCGGTCCACCTCGTCCGGGAACAGCGGCGCCGGCTTCTCCCCACCGACAAAACCGATGACGCCCGGCGTCTCGCGAACGTAAGTCCAGGTCTTCTCAACCATCTGGCGCTCATCGTCGTAAAGAGCAACGTGCACCAGAACGTACCCCGGAAAGAACTTGCGGGTCTGCGTGGTCTTCACGCCGCGCTTGACCTCAGTCACTTTCTCGGTGGGGACTACGACCTCGTCAATGTAGTCCTCCATCTCCTGCATCTTGATGCAGCGCAGAAGGCCTTCGCGCACCTTCATCTCCTGACCGGTCAGAGTCTGGACAACGAACCACTCTTTCTGCATCTCTTCCCTCAACCAGCAGGTATCAACCAGCCCAGCAGCGACACTAGCAACTTGTCGCTGACGCCAACAAACACACTCAACATAACCACCGAAACAATCACCACCAGGGTCGATTCGATGAGCTCCTGACGCTCCGGCCAGACCGACTTCCGGCCCTCGGCAACCACTTCGCCAACGAAGTTCCTCGCGCCTGCTATCATTTCACGCACTGAGCCCATGCAACGCTCCCGACTCTACCCCGCCCCGCCAGCCATTCTGGCAGGCCAGGAGGGACTCGAACCCCCAACCACCGGTTTTGGAGACCGATGCTCTGCCAAATTGAGCTACTGGCCTGTACCCGCAACCGTCAGCGGACTTCCTTGTGCGGCGTCCGCTTTCGCTCGGACGGACAGAACTTGACGATCTCAAGACGGTTCGTCTGAGTCTTCTTGTTCCGCGTCGTCGTGTAGTTCCGCCGCTTGCACTCGCTGCACGCGAGAGTTACCAGTTCCCTGGGCATGTCGCTCGACCCCCGTTCCCGGACAAAAAAGAAGGCGGCCCCCGCGCCGTCACCGGCTTGAAGCCGCCTCCCGGGTTACTCGATTATCTTCGCCACCGTGCCCGCGCCGACCGTTCGGCCACCCTCGCGGATGGCGAACCTCATGCGCTCCTCAAGGGCAACCGGCTGGATCAAAGCCACTTGCACGCTGATGCTGTCGCCCGGCATCACCATTTCCACCCCCTCGGGAAGAGTGATGTCGCCGGTAACGTCTGTCGTACGAATGTAGAACTGCGGCCTGTACCCCTTGAAGAACGGTGTGTGCCGCCCGCCTTCATCCTTGCTCAGCACGTAGACCTCCGCCGTAAACTTCGTGTGCGGAGTGATGGAACCGGGCTTGGCCAGAACCTGCCCGCGCTCGACATCTTCCTTCTTCGTACCGCGCAGCAGCACGCCGATGTTGTCGCCAGCCTGCCCCTGGTCAAGGAGCTTGCGGAACATCTCAACGCCCGTCGCCGTCGTCTTCTGCGTGGGCTTGAGGCCGATGATCTCAACTTCCTCGCCGACCTTCACGATCCCACGTTCAACACGGCCGGTCACCACCGTACCGCGGCCTTCGATCGAGAACACGTCTTCGATCGGCATCAGGTACGGCTGATCAATCGCACGGGCCGGTTCCGGAATGTAGCTGTCCAGCGCATCCATCAGCTCACCGATGCACTTGCACGCCGGATCGTCGGCCGAGGTGGCCTGCGCCGCCGGCAATGAGCTGCCACGGATGATCGGGATGTCGTCGCCCGGATACTCATACTTGGACAGTAGTTCGCGGACTTCCATTTCGATGAGGTCGAGCAGCTCAGGATCGTCCACCAGGTCAACCTTGTTCAGGAAGACCACGATCGCCGGCACGCCGACCTGACGGGCGAGAAGAATGTGTTCGCGTGTCTGCGGCATCGGGCCGTCGGCGGCGCTCACCACGAGAATAGCGCCATCCATCTGCGCCGCGCCGGTAATCATGTTCTTGACGTAGTCCGCATGTCCCGGACAGTCCACGTGGGCATAGTGCCGCTTCTCGGAACTGTATTCGACGTGCGACGTCGCAATCGTCAGGATCTTGGTCGGGTCACGCCGGCCGTGAGCCTCGGACGCCTTGGCAACCTCGTCGTAAGAGATATAGTTCGCAAGGCCACGGAGCGACTGCACGCGCGTGATCGCAGCGGTGAGAGTCGTCTTGCCATGGTCAACATGACCGATCGTGCCAACGTTTACATGCGGCTTTGTACGATCAAACTTTTCCTTAGCCATGACCCTTCCTCCAGTATCCTCTTTCCTTCCGTATCCCATTCCGCCCGCGCGCCCCAACCCCTGGAGCCCACGAGCGGGATTGAACCGCTGACCTCATCCTTACCAAGGATGTGCTCTACCAACTGAGCTACGTGGGCAGCAGTCGCGCATCCCCGAACAACAACCGACAAAAAGAACCGACGTCACAAAGGCAGACTACGCCTGCCTTGCCCCGTCGTCTGCTGATGTTCGCCCTCAATTCCGCCGCCGTCGCGCAGCGGCCGGCAACCGGTAACCCCGTGCCGCCGAACCGAAACAAGCGGCGGGTAGAATACCACGGCGGACCCGCCGGTCAACCACTTTTCGAAGTTTTTTTCACCGTCAGCACCGGCAGCACACCAGCACGACGATTCCCGCCCGCTTCGCCGGCACCTTCGCGACCCCCGCCAGGAGTTTCCTGGCGCATGCTCTTCCTCAGCCGCGCCACTTCAATGTCTATCATTCGCTCGTATAGTGAAAGCAGCCGGCAGTACCTGTACCCGGGCACACCGTCGGCAAATCCCATTCGCATCAGGTACATGTACAGGAACCGCAAAGCCGGCCTGAACGGCAGCCTGAACGCGAGGTCCTTCAAGGCACGCCTGTGCTTCACGGGATCACTCAGCGACATCAACCCGCGCCAGTCGAGCCATCCTCCCTTCAGAACATCCACCGCTTCCCGCGCTTCCGCAGCGGCATACCGGCGGTGCTTCTCCATCCACGCGTCCATGCCCTTGCGAAACGTGTAGTGCAGAAAATGCCCGTCAAGTCGACCCTCGGGCCCGTCGGCGACATACCGCAGGTTCGTGCGCCGCTCGAACCGGATCCTGTCCGGACGGAACAGGCGCATCACCCATGTCGGATACAGGCTGCTGCGCCTGATCCACCTGCCCATGAAGATGGTCTTGAAGCGCATCCGGTACGCAACTTCGCGCCTGTCCGGCTCCGAGACAACCCGCAGCATCTCGTCACGCAGTTCCGGGGTGGTCACCTCGTCGGCGTCGGGGTTGTAAACCCACGGATACTTGAAGGCTATGTTCCGTATCGAGTAGGTCCGGTGACTGAGCTCGTCATCGAACGGCCGATCGAGAACCCGCGCGCCGGCCGCCAGGGCTATCTCACGGGTCCGGTCCCTGCTTAGCGAATCGAGCACGACAATGTCGTCGCTCCAGGAGACCGATTCGAGACACGAGGGAAGGTTGACCTCTTCATCAAGCGTGAGTATCAGGACCGATATCATTGCGGAGCAACGCCGCGCAGTTCGCGCCTGCCGATTTCACGCGCAGGGTTGCCCGCCACGATCGTCCATGGCGGCACGTCCTTCGTCACGACAGACCTTGCCCCGACAACGGCGCCGTCGCCGACGGTTACTCCGGGCCCTATGAATGCCTCCGCGGCAATCCACGCCCAGCGGCCGATCGTGACCGGATTCCTGCGCAGCGGATACCTCGGGTCGGTGTGGTCATGAGTCCCCGCACAAAGAGTCACATCCTGCGAAACAACCGCGTTGTCCCCGAGAGTCACCATCGCAAGGTTGTACACCCGGACCCGCGGACCGAGAGACGCCTCCACTCCGGTCGTCAGCAGCCAGGGCATCTCTATGCGGCACGACCCGCTTATCCGCGATCCCAGACTGACACGGCCGCCGAAGGCGCGCAGAATCAACGGCCGCAACGGAGTAAGCCGCCGGAAAGCAACTTTCCACAGTGTTACCCGCACAACGGACCACACGGCCCTGCGAACGTATTCCGAGAACGAGTAAGGCCAGCGGTCGTGATCCGCGAGCGTCGGTTCCGGAGTAGTACTCATCTGCAGCCACCTGCCGTCTTGCAGCAACCGGCGCGGCGGGTCCGCGCCCATCGGGCTCATGCTACTTCCAGGCCTCGGGCACTGTCAACGCGCCGCGGCCCAGGTCTTGTCATTCAAGCTCAACACTCGCCGGCCGGGATGCTCTCCCCATCAACCAGTCGTAGACCTGTGCCATGTCGGCAGCCACGCGCGCCCACGTGAAACGCTGTTCAACAAGAACCCGCCCCCGCGCACCCATCTCGACACGCTCGGTGTCCGACATCCCGAAAAGACTTCGCAGGCCGTCCGCTATCTCCGGTGCCGATGTTCCGGTCTCGATCGCCGCGCCGGCGGCCGCGCCTTCCGGAAGATTGCAGTAAGCGGTATGAAGCACCGGCAACCGCGCCGCCCACGCCTCGAGCACCGCGATCGGCAACCCCTCGCTCAGGGAAGGCAGAACAAAACCGGCGGCAGCCCCCAGCGCCGCGGCCTTGTCGGCGCCGAAACACGGCCCGGCGAAATGGACCTCATCCCCTATGCGGAGGCCGACGGCAAGCCGCTCCAACTCTTCGCGGTGGCCGCTTTGATCCCATCCGGCCACCACCAGCCGCCACTCATCCCGCGGCACTTCGGCCCGGGCCATACTCCATGCCTGGAGAAGAGCCGCGATATTCTTCTTTGGATGCAACCGCCCCAGGTAGAGAAGCACCTTGCGCCCGCGGGTGAATTCACCCGGCCAGGACGGGCCGCCGACGCCCGTCAACCCGTCCGTCAGCTCAATGCCGTTCGGGATGACGCACACCGGATTGCGGAGCCCGCAAGCGCGCATGGACCCCAGCTCCGACCTCGTGAGTGCGCGCAGGCACGCGGCGCGGCAAAGATGCCTGCGTTGAAAGAGGAGCGACACGAGACCTTTGCGCCATCCGTGATGCCTGACTGCCCACGGGTCCAGCATGCCGTGCGCGGACACCACGTACGGACGCCCGGTTCTCCCGTGCCAGCGCAGGGACGCAAGCGAGGGGTACATCCATATGCCGTGACAGTGGACTATGTCCGGGGCGGCATCCATCAGCGCCTCCAGATAGCCGGGCACGAATCCGAACGAAACCGGGCTCAGCGGCTTGAACACCTGCGGCTTCAGCGGCGCCCACGCCCCGATGTCCTCATCCGTGAAGGAATCGCGCAGCCCCAGGACCTCGACTCCCACACCCGCGGAAACAAGCCCGCGCGCCAGGCCCCGAACACTCTCAAACGGACCGCCTGCCATCCGGGAAACGGACGCGGTCAGTGCAACCGTACGGAGCCCGCTCATACGAATCCCCCAGCGTCGGCCCGCATCGGCACGAACCCGAGCGCTCCGCGCAACCGCCTGTCGAGCCATGAGCCGCCAACCTTCTGCGCACACGCGACTGTGGCAGCCCGCCATATCGAGTCGGCGAACCGCTCCGTCGTCCAACGACCGATTATCCCCAGGCCGGCCTCGGCCATGGCGGCCCCGTCAACTGCTCCTCCCGCAACACGCAGCATCGCCCCGGCCATCTCCGGAACCGATGTCGGATCGAAGACAAACCCGTTTATCCCGTCCCACACCAGGTCTGCCGCGCACCCGCAGCGGTTCGAGACCAGCACGGGCAGACCGGCCGCCATGGCCTCGTTCACAACCAGCCCCCACTGCTCAACAAGACTTGCGTGCACAAACGCACCCGCCAGCGCGTACCACGCCGGAAGCTCGTCATACTGGCGAAACCCCGGGAATACGACGCGGCCGCCCAACCCGAGCCCGGCGACATGTTTCTCGATCCGGGAACGAAGCGGGCCGTCTCCGAGCATGACCAGGTCCCAGGCCGACTCGCCGGCGGCGGCAACGTAGCGCGAGTAGGCGTCAACAACCGCAATCGCGTTCTTCTTCGGGACAAACCTGCCGCTGGCCAGGAAATATTGCCTCGGCGCTCCGAGATCTGCGCGAACAGCCTCCCCGCTGCGCCGCGCCGCGGCGGCGCCTTCGCGGAAGTGACGGTTGTCAACAACGTCATACCCGTCGAACACGCGTTCCGACGCGAACCCCAGTTCAGCCAGGTAGTCGCGGTGCGGCTTTCCCGCCACCAGCGCCGCCTGGAATGACTTCACGAGACGCGACTTGACGACATCGCCCAACCTGCCGCTGCTCCCGTCCATACGCGCGCTCTCACTCATGAGTATCGCAGGCCGGCGGCGCAGGTCGCACCAGTCAATCGCCGCAAGACTCCAGGGCGCTGCCCAGCCCGGCGCCGCCACCACGTCCGGCGACACGCGGTCCAGCACTTCATGAATAAGCCGCGCCATCTCGCGCCGCGGCAACCCGGCAACAGGACGGTCCTCGAGAACCGTCACCCTGTCAAACCCCTGCCCGCCCTCTCTCACGTCCCAGGCATATGTGCCGTCGGTCCGGTTAAGCTCTATCCCCGTCACCGGGCCGCGCGCTCCGGCGGCGGCGAGGCGGGCAAGATGGTAGGGCCCGAACCGGCGGAAGATGATGGCCAGCTTCACGTTCTCTCCTCCCCGGCGCGGCACAGGACAAGCGCAATTACCAGCGGTATCACCTGCGAGTTAAGCCCGAACACCCAGACCAGCGGAGTCGCTGCCGCCTCTTTGAAACCTATCATCACGAGATGCGCGAAAAGGATTGTGTCGCCCTCGTGGCGGGGCAGACGCTCGTATATCGCGGCTATCATCTTCAGCATGCAGCCTGTAAGGAAACCGGCAACCATGAGCAGCGCCGGCCCGCCGGCCGCGTACCAGTGGCCGGCGAAGGTGAACGAGGGCCCCATCAGAAGCGGCCGCTTGCTGGTCTTGACCAGCGTCGTACTCAGGCGCCCCTGCTTCAGTATCGGATACGCCGCCTCGAGCGCGGGGTAGCGCTTGTCCGGCCAGATGGCGCGCGGAATGGGCCTGGTCAGGAATTCCAGGAGCGAATAGCCCCTGTTGTACGGAACCCTGTCGGGCACGAGCTTCACAATCGTGGCCACGCAGTTGAACTCGATGCCCCGGCTCACGCCGCGTCCCTCGCGCGACCGCGCGTCCTCGATCCTGCCCGGAAGGACCTCCGCCCCGGCTTCCTCCCACGATACCTGGTCCAGATTGAACGACAGGTTCGTGAAGTTCTCCCTGTACGCGCCAAGAAAACCCGAGAGAATGAACAGCGCCACAAACGCGGCGGCAAGCAGCCATCCGGGCGGGTTCCTGTGCCGCGGCAGATAAAACGCGCCGAGCATCACTATCCCGAATTCGATTATGCGCGACCTGCTTCCGAGATACGCGAACCAGAGAAGCACCAGGCAGGCCGCCCCCCACATCGCATACCTCTCCAGCGGCTTCCCATGCCCCAGCTCCACGCGGAAGAGAAACAGCCCCACCCCTAGCGGAACGAGATTGATGAGACCGGCAACGTAACTCGACACGCTGCCCCAGTCGGTGCCTCCGCGCGCAACCGACAACCACTGCCTTAAACCGCCGGCTGATGCGATCACATACGCATACCCGGCAAGGCCTACCGCTATCAGCGTACAGGCGGCGATGAACATCCTGTTTCCGCTCAGGCGTTCCGGCAGACGCGGCAACCTTGCCCCGAGCGCCGCGCCGATGCGCGATTCGTAGCCGGCAACAACGCATGCAAGCGACACGAGTATCCACCACAACGACCGCTCAACCACTGCGCGGCCGTGCCAGTCGGAGAAGACGTTGCCGTAGATCAGGGGCTGGATCACGTAACAGACGATGACGCCGGCCCAGAAGGCGTTCAGCGGCGAGATCGCGAGCCAGCGCCGGAAATGGGACTGGTGAATGGCATGCGCAGCCATCAGGAGAACAATCCCGAAGACGGCCATCTCCAGCATCACGGAGTTCATTCTTCCAACCCGCCAAGTCCCGTCGCCCGCAGGAGACGTTTCCCGTACTCCTGCACAGAGAACTCCGACGCACGACGCGCCGCCGCCTGGCCCATTCTTGTCCGCAACTCGGAGTCCCACACCAGACGCTCCACGGCAGCCGAAACCGCCTCCGCGTCGGAAACAGGCACGACATGGCCTTCTACACCGTCTCTCACGACACTGCCCGTGTTCGGCGTGCACACCACCGGCAACCCAGCCCCCAGCGCCTCATACACGACCGTTGCGGATCCCTCGCACACCGAAGGCAGAAGGAAGATGTCAGCCCAG